>NZ_JALQDV010000010.1:0-172471 GCF_023631045.1 Caballeronia sp. AZ7_KS35
ATTGTCGTGTTCTGCAATAACAAGAGTCGTCATCAGATCACCTTCGCTTCGTTCTTCAGTTTTTCGACCAGCGTCTTTACGTCGGGCACCGTGATGCCCGCGCTGCGCTTCGGCGGCTCGACGACTTTCAGCGTCTTCAGACGCGGCGTAACATCGACGCCGAGATCGGCGGGCTTCACCGTCGTCAGCGGCTTCTTCTTCGCCTTCATGATGTTCGGCAGCGTCACGTAGCGCGGCTCGTTCAGGCGCAGATCGGTCGTGACGACTGCGGGCAATTTCAGCGACAGCGTTTCGGCGCCGCCATCGACTTCGCGCGATACCGTGGCTTTGCCATCGGCAACGACGACCTTCGATGCGAACGTCGCTTGCGGCAGACCCGCCAGTGCAGCGAGCATCTGGCCGGTTTGATTCGAGTCGTCGTCGATGGCCTGCTTGCCCAGGATGACGAGCTCAGGCTTCTCTTGATCGACTAGCGCCTTCAGGATCTTCGCGACCGCCAGCGGCTGCAATTCCTCTGCGCTTTCGACCAGCACAGCGCGATCCGCACCGATAGCCAACGCCGTCCGCAACGTCTCCTGACATTGCGTAACACCACACGACACAGCGATCACTTCCGTAGCGACGCCCGCTTCCTTCAATCGCACCGCTTCCTCAACAGCGATTTCATCGAACGGATTCATCGACATCTTCACGTTGGCGATATCGACACCCGTGTTATCCGATTTCACGCGGACCTTCACGTTGTAGTCGACCACGCGCTTGACTGGCACCAGAATTTTCATGCACACGCTCCAAAGTTACGATTACGTCAACCCAGCGCCATTATACGAGTGACGCGTAAGATCACCCCTCCAAAAGCGGGTGGGGTCGGCGATCGTGCAATAGGTATGAGCCGAATTTTATCGAACGATCGTTCTATTTATATCCACGAAAACCCGAATCCGACCATGAAAACGATTACCAGGCCGTAATCACCGCGCCGGCGTACTTGCCTTCGATGAACTGCTTCACTTCCGGCGAGTGATACGCCGCGATCAGCTTCGCAACCCACGGCTTGTCCTTGTCGGCCGCGCGAACCGCGATGATGTTCACATACGGACCGCGCGAATCTTCGATTG
This sequence comes from Caballeronia sp. AZ7_KS35, assembly GCF_023631045.1. Lineage (NCBI taxonomy): Bacteria > Pseudomonadati > Pseudomonadota > Betaproteobacteria > Burkholderiales > Burkholderiaceae > Caballeronia > Caballeronia sp. AZ7_KS35. The sequence goes on from NZ_JALQDV010000010.1 coordinate 1,119, forward strand.
CGATCGCGTCCGACTTCGGCTTCAGGCCCGCTTCCATCGCGAAGTTCGTATTGATGGCGGCGGCATCGACGTCGTCGAGCGAGCGCGGAATCTGCGCGGCGTCGAGTTCGACGATCTTCAGCTTCTTCGGATTCTCGACGATATCGAGCGGCGTCGCCTTCAGACCCGCATCCGCGCGCAGCTTGATGAGACCTTGCTTCTGCAGCAGCAGCAATGCGCGGCCGCCGTTGGTCGGATCGTTCGGCACCGCGATGCGCGCGCCGTTGGCAAGCGCCGACAGCGACTTCAGCTTCTTCGAGTAGATGCCCATCGGGAACGTCACCGTATCGGCGACCTTGACGAGCTTGTAGCCGCGATCCTTCACTTGCGCGTCGAGATACGGCAGATGCTGATAGCTGTTCGCATCGAGATCGCCGGCGGCGAGCGCGGCGTTCGGCTGCACGTAATCCGAGAACTCGACGACCGTGATCTTCAGCCCGTTTTTCGCGGCGACCTGCTTCACCACGTCCATGATCTGCGCGTGCGGGCCGCCGGTCACGCCCAACTTGATGGCTTCATCGGCGTGCGCGGCACCGTTGAACAGCGTTGCGCTCAGCAGCGCGGCGGCGAACTTCAGAATGAATCGACGTTGCATGGTTTCTTGAGTGGTTATTTGTGACTGAGACGACGAACGAGCCAGTCGCCGAACGACTGAACGAGCTGCACGAACACGATGAGAATCACGACGACCGTGATCATCACTTCAGGAAGAAAACGCTGATAACCATAGCGGATGCCGAGATCGCCGAGACCGCCGCCGCCGATCGCGCCCGCCATCGCCGAATAGCCGACGAGCGACACGAACGTGATCGTCAATCCAGCGACGACGCCCGGCAGCGATTCCGGCAACAGCACTTTGAAGACGATCTGCGATGTCGTCGCGCCCATTGCCTGCGCGGCCTCGATGAGTCCGCGATCCACTTCGCGCAGTGCCGTCTCGACGAGCCGCGCGATGAACGGCGCAGCGGCGATCGTCAGCGGCACGACGGCGGCCGCGGTGCCGATCGACGAGCCGACGACGAGCCGCGTGAACGGAATCACCGCGACGAGAAGGATGATGAACGGCGTCGAGCGCACCGCATTCACGATGCCGCCGAGCACGCGATTCACGCCGATGTTCTGCAGCACGCCGTCGCGATCGGTGAGATAGAGCAGCACGCCGAGCGGCAAACCGGCCGCCGCGCCGACGAGTCCCGAGATGCCGACCATGATCAGCGTTTCCCAGAACGACTGGACGAACATGTCGAACATTTCACTCAACATGGGACAACTCCTCCACGACGACGCCCTGCGAGCGCAAATATTCGATCGCTTCGGCGATCTTCACCGGCTGACCGCCCGCGAGCACCGCGAGCGATCCGAATGCCTGCCCCTGAATCTCGTCGATCTGGCCGTGCAGGATGTTGAAATCGAGTTCGTAGCGGCGGATCGTCTCCGAGAGAATCGGCTGATCGACGCCCGAGCCCGTGAACGCGAGCCGCAGCAAATGACCGCTGCCGGTCTTGAGCCGCTCGATCACGCGTGCCTTCAATGCGGGCGGCAACTCGTGCGCGATCACGTCGCCGATCAGTGCGCGCGTGACTTCGTGATGCGGCTGCATGAAGACATCGACGACCTTGCCCTCTTCGACCACGCGCCCGGCGTCGAGCACCGCGACGCGATCGCAGACCTGTTTGATCACTTCCATCTGATGCGTGATGAGCACGATGGTGAGCCCGAGCTCGCGATTGATCTTGCGCAGCAGATCGAGAATCGCGCGCGTGGTTTCGGGATCGAGCGCGGACGTGGCTTCGTCGGAGAGCAGCACTGTCGGCTTGCTCGCGAGCGCCCGCGCAATCCCGACGCGCTGCTTCTGTCCGCCGCTGATCTGCGCGGGATACTTGTCCTTGTGCGTCGTGAGGCCGACGAGATCGAGCAGCGGCAACACGGCCGCTTCGATTTCCGCGCGCTTCTTGCCGGCGAGTTCGAGCGGCAGCGCGACGTTGTCGTACACCGTGCGCGAACTCAGCAGATTGAAATGCTGAAAGATCATGCCGATGTCGCGGCGCGCGGCGCGCAGATCGTCCTTGCCGAGCGTCGTGAGATCGCGTCCGTCGACGATCACATTGCCTTCGCTCGGCCGCGTCAGCAGATTGATCGTGCGAACCAGCGTGCTCTTGCCCGCGCCGCTGCGCCCGATGATGCCGAACACTTCGCCGGCGGGAATCGTCAGATTGACGTTGTGCAGCGCTTCGACCCAGCCTCGGGGCCCCGCGAAACGCTGCGAAAGATTGCGTATTTCGATCATGAAAATGCAAACGGCGGAAGGCTTGTCGGGTGAAACCCACCCGCGCCGCCGGCCGCCGCTCGTTCTTAGCTGTTCGTATCGTGGCGGGGATTTTACAGGACGCGTTACATTCTGTTTAATAATGATTTCAGATCGGCTAATAACGTGGAGATATTTACCGCGCCATGTCACGCACTATCTATTCGACGAGCGCCGTCACGACGCGACACGGCGTCGAACTGTTTCTGCATCGCTGGTACCCCGCGCCGGGCATCGAACTCAACGCGCGGATCGCGCTCGTCCACGGTCTCGGCGAACACGCGGGCCGTTACGACGCGCTCGCGACCGCGCTGAACGCGGCGGGCATCGAGCTGATCGCGATCGATCTGCGCGGACACGGGAAGTCGTCGGGCGAACGGGCGTGGGTTCGCGTCTTCACGGACTATCTGCGCGACACCGATGTCCTGCTCGAAGCGTGCGCGGCCACGCCGCCCGCCGGCACGCCGCTCTTTTTGATGGGCCACAGCATGGGCGGAACGATCGCGGCGCTCTACGCCGCCGAGCGTGCGCAGGCGAACAAGCTGGCCGGTCTGATCCTGTCGAGCCCGGCATTGAAGATCGGACCGGGCACGCCGCGCTGGAAGGCCAAACTGAGCCGCATCGTGGGCGTGGTCGCGCCGCGCGTCGCCGCGTTCAGCATCGATCCGGCGCTGCTGTCGCGCGCGCCGGGCGTCGTCGAAGCGTACAAGCGCGATCCGCTCGTGCATCACGCAGCCGTCTGCGCACGCACTGCCGCGCAGATTCTCGCCGGCATGGAGCGCGTGGCGGAAAAGCGCGGCGACATCAAGCTGCCGCTTCTCGTCTTTCACGGCAGCGCGGACGCGATCTGCGATCCCGCCGGCAGCCGCGAGTTCGAAGCCAACGCGGGATCGACCGACACCACGCTCATCATCCACGAAGGCAGCGCCCACGAAACGCTCAACGATCTCGACCGCGAGCGCGTGATCCGCGAGCTGATCGACTGGACGCTCGTGCGCGCGGACTACGCGCGCGCTCGCGCCCGCTAGATTTCCGCCAGCACCCGCAGATGCGCAACGACGCTGCGGCCCAGCGCCGAAAGGTTATAGCCGCCTTCGAGACAACTCACGATGCGCCCTTGCGCGTGGCGCTTCGCGACGCCGCGAATCTGCTCGGTGATCCACGCGTAATCGTCCTCGACGAGACCCATGTTCGCCATGTCGTCTTCGCGATGCGCATCGAAGCCGGCCGAGACGAAGATCATCTGCGGCTTGAACGCTTCGAGCCGCGGCAGCCACATCATGTCGACGACCTCGCGCACCTGCATGCCCTTAGTGCGCGCGGCGAGCGGCACGTTGACCATGTTCGCCGCGTGATTGTCGGCGCCGGAAAACGGATAGAACGGATGCTGGAAGAAACTGCACATCAGCACGCGCGAATCGCCGCTGAACGCGGCTTCGGTGCCGTTGCCGTGATGCACGTCGAAATCGACGATCGCGACCCGCTGCAGGCCGTGCACTTCCAGCGCATGCCGCGCGGCGATCGCGACGTTGTTGAAGAGGCAGAAGCCCATCGCGCGCGCGGGCTCGGCGTGATGGCCCGGCGGCCGGATGCTGCAAAACGCGTTGTCGTAACGGCCTTCGATGACGGCATCGGTGGCCGCGACCGCCGCGCCCGCCGCGCGCAACGCCGCGCGATAGGACTGGGGGCACATCGACGTATCGGGGTCGAGTTCGCTTCGGCCCGATTCCGGCGTGCGGCTCTTGATGTAGTCGATGTGCGCCTGCGTATGCACGCGCGCGAGGTCGGCTTCGTCGGCGAGCGGCGCTTCCTCGCGCTCGATGAGCGAATCGATCCGGCTCGCGATCAGCTGGTCTTCGATCGCCTGCAGGCGCGCCGGACACTCGGGATGCCATTGGCCGTTGTCGTGCTGGAGGCAGTCGGGGTGGGAGTAGAAGCCGGTGGCCATGATGTCTCGCAATGCCGCTTGTCGTCGGCTCTCGTCTCGTATTTTTTCGTCATACGCGACCACTTGTCGCGCAATTGACGTTAAGTTACCACACCGTCCGGCACGGCCGCCCTCGCCCGGGCACATGGCCGATATGGGCGCGAAGCGTCGGTTATACTGCCCCGACGCCTTGCCGGCCGAGCGATTGCGCGCGGCATGTTGCAGGCTGTTGCGTTCCGTTGAGAATCGTTGCATCGATTCGACTTCACAGGCGTTTTTGGCCACTCGCGCATCCGGCATCGCCCCAACCGCCCCCAACCACGCACACTATGACTTTCCAGTTTGCTCCGTTCGTCTTCACGGCTTCATCCAGGCCGGCAAAGCGCGCACTCGTTGCTTCCCTCGTCTGCGCGCTCGGCTTTCTCTCCGGGAACAGTGCCTTTGCGCAGTCGCAGCAGCCGCAGGCCGCGACGCCGCAAGGGCAGGTGTTCGAAGAAGAGATCGTGCCGCAGCGCTACGCGAACAATCCGAATGTCGATGCGTTCATCAATGACATGGTCGCGCGCTACGACTTCGATTCGTCCGCGCTGCACGATCTGTTTGCGCGCGTGAGCTATTCGGCGACCGCGGCGAAACTGGTGTTGCCTTCGCCCACGCCGCAGGCCAAGAACTGGCGCGCGTACCAGGGGCGTTTCATCGAGCCGGTTCGCATCAACGCCGGCGTGAAGTTCTGGCGCGCGAATCAGGCGACGCTGCAGCGCGCGTCCGAGCAATTCGGCGTGCCGCCGGAGGTGATCGTCGGAATCATCGGCGTGGAGACGATCTACGGGAAGTACATGGGCAACTTCCGCGCGCTCGACGCGCTGACCACGCTCACCTTCGATTACCCGAACACGCCGAACCGCGTCGAGCGCATGGCGACGTTCCGCAAGAATCTCGAAGACCTGCTCGTGTGGACGCGCGATTCGCAGATCGATCCGACGACCGTCCTCGGTTCATACACGGGCGCGATCGGGATTCCGCAGTTCCTGCCGAGCAGCATCGTGCAATACGCGGTCGATTACGACGGCAACAGCCGCATCGATCTGCGCACGAGCCCGGCAGACGCCATCGGCAGTGTGGCGAACTATCTGAAGCAGAACGGCTGGGAACCGGGCCGGCCGGTCGTGTGGCGCATCGCCGGCGATGTCGGCAGTCAGGGCATCGCGCAGGCCGCCGCCGATGGCGCGCCGGAACCGAAATGGTCGCTCGCGCAACTGACGAAGGCCGGCATGCTGCTCAACGAGCCGGGCTTGAATATCGACGCAGAAGCGCCGACGCCGCTCACCGTCGTCGATTTGCCCACGCCCGGCCGCGCGACCGAATACACGCTCGGGCTGAAGAACTTCTACGTGCTGACGCGTTACAACCGCAGCTTCTTCTACGCGCTCGCGGTGTATCAGCTTGGCGAAGCGGTCAAGGCGCGCATGGTCGCGGGCGACACGGGCGCGAATTCGCAGTGACGTTTGTCCGCTACAGACGTAAAAAACCCCGGCTCGCCGGGGTTCTCTCATTGCGCGATCAGGATGCGCGGCATCACGCCGGGAACACGCCCGTCGAAAGATAACGATCGCCGCGATCGCAGACGATGAACACGATCGTCGCGTTCTCCACCTGGCGCGCGATGCGCAGCGCCACTTCGCACGCGCCGCCCGACGAAATGCCCGCGAAAATGCCTTCGACCGATGCGAGGCGTCGCGCCATCGCTTCGGAGGCCGCCTGACTTACGTTCTCCACGCGATCCACGCGGCTGCGATCGAAAATCTTCGGCAGATACGCTTCCGGCCACTTGCGGATGCCCGGAATGCGCGAGCCTTCTTCCGGCTGAGCGCCGATGATCTCGATCTTTTCGTTCTGCTCTTTCAGATACTTCGACACGCCCATGATCGTGCCGGTCGTGCCCATCGACGAGACGAAGTGGGTAAGGCGGCCTTCGGTCTGACGCCACAGCTCCGGGCCCGTGCCTTCGTAATGCGCGAGCGGATTGTCCGGGTTCGCGAACTGATCGAGAATGATGCCTTTGCCGTCACGCTGCATCTGATCGGCGAGATCGCGTGCGTATTCCATGCCGCCCGTCACCGGCGTCAGCACGATTTCGGCGCCATACGCGGCCATGCTCTGGCGGCGCTCGATCGACAGATCTTCCGGCATCAGCAGCACCATCTTGTAGCCGCGCATCGCGGCGGCCATCGCGAGCGCGATGCCGGTGTTGCCGCTCGTTGCTTCGATGAGCGTGTCGCCCGGCTTGATGCGGCCGCGCTCTTCAGCTTTCCTGATCATCGACAGCGCCGGCCGGTCCTTCACCGATCCCGCCGGATTGTTGCCTTCGAGCTTGCCCAGCACGACGTTGTTGCGGCTGCGAATTTCATCGTCCACGATGCGGACGAGTTGCACGAGCGGCGTGTTGCCGATCGTGTCTTCGATAGTCATGTAAGCCATATGCGGAGCCGATTCGGATTCCCCGCGGACGACACTGCCTTTCCGCGCGGATTTTGATATAGGGATTCGTCGATTGTAGCCCACCGGTTCCGCCGATGCCGGCGCATCCCTGATGCACGGATGGAATGCCGCTCGCGCGCGCCGTCCGCGCATGCAAAAAGCCCCGCGGGGAGGCCGTCCGCGGGGAGCCCAAGACATCCGAAGGCTGAAGGAGACCGATGGCGCGCCGCGCACCAGGGCGCGCCTCCGGGCCGTGCTTATTTCTTCACAATGACCGGTTTAGCTGATGCGGACGCCGAAACCGGCGTCGCGACAGCCGAGTTCGCGCCGCCAGGCGGTGCGGCGACGGCCGCGGTCTTCGTCGTTGCGCCGATTGTCAGTCCTTCCGCTTCCAGACGCTGGACGGTCTTGCCGCCCATGCCTTTGACGCGCGTGCCGAGATCGCTCGCGTCCTTGAACGGACCGTGCGCCTGACGTTCATCGAGAATGGCTTTCGCCTTCGCCGGACCGATGCCCTTGATGCCGCGCAGCGCGTCGGAGTTGGCGGTATTGACGTCGACGGCCGCGAACGCGCTACCGATGGAAAAGATGAGCGCGAACGCAGCGATCGACGAGAGTGCTTGCTTGAACATGACTGAGTCTCCGTGAAGAACCGGCCGGCACCAGCGCCAACCGTGAGACCCAGTTTAGAGAGGCTCGAAGCGCGTTTATAGCTGGCCGAATAGCCAACGCACGTAGCGATCGACACCTTCCTGAACCGTAAGAAACGAGGCGTCGTAACCGGCTGCGCGCAGCTTCGACTGGTCCGCCTGCGTGAAGCATTGGTACTTGCCGCGCAGCGCGTCGGGGAACGGCACGTACTCGATCAGACCGCGCTGCACGAGTTCGGCGAGCGAGAGCGCCGCTTCGCCGTTCAACGCGCGCAGCGAGTTCACGACCGTCGACGCGATGTCGTTGAACGGCTGCGCGCGCCCGGTGCCGAGATTGAAAATGCCCGACTTCTCCGGATGATCGAAGAAGAACAGATTCACCTTCACGACGTCTTCGACCGAGATGAAGTCGCGCGTCTGCTCGCCGGCCGCATAGCCGTTGTACTCGCCGAAGAGCTTGACCTTGCCTTCCGAGCGGAACTGATTGAAGTTGTGGAACGCGACCGACGCCATGCGTCCCTTGTGCGTTTCGCGCGGGCCGTACACGTTGAAATAGCGAAAGCCGGCGATCTGGCTTTCCGCCTTCGGCAGCACCTGCCGCACGATCTGATCGAAGAGGAACTTCGAATAACCGTACACGTTGAGCGGCTTCTCGACTTCGCGCTCTTCGACGAAACGGCTCGATCCGCCGTATGTCGCCGCCGACGATGCATACAGGAACTGCGCGCCCTGCGCGAGGCACGCGTCCATCACGTCGCGGCTGTAGCGGAAGTTGTTGTCCATCATGTAGCGGCCGTCGGTTTCCATCGTGTCCGAACAGGCGCCTTCGTGGAACACCGCGCGCACGCGGCCGAAATCGCCGCGCTTGAAGCGCTCGACGAACTCGGTCTTGTCGAGGTAATCGTCGATTTCGCAATCGACGAGATTCTTGAACTTGTCGGCGCGCGTGAGGTTGTCGACCGCGATCACGCGATTCTCGCCACGCTCGTTGAGCGCCTTGACGATATTGCTGCCGATGAAGCCGGCTGCACCGGTAACGATGATGGTCATGGCGTTATTTCAGATAAGGTCAGGCGAAGAGTTCGTTGTAGTCGACGGTCGCCGTACCGAGCTTGCCCACGACGATGCCCGCCGCGCGGTTCGCATAGACGATCGAGTCGACGAGCGGCACACCCGCGCCCAGCATGGTCGCGACCGTTGCGATGACGGTGTCGCCGGCGCCCGAGACATCATACACTTCGCGCGCTTCGGCCGATGTGTGCAGCACCTGGTCCTCGGTGAAGAGCGTCATGCCCTCTTCCGAGCGCGTGAGGAGCAGCGCTGAAAGATCGAGCTCCGCACGCAGTTTCCTCACGCGCTCGTGCAGATCTTCTTCCGATTTCCACTGGCCGATGACTTCGCGCAGCTCCGCGCGATTCGGCGTGATGAGCGTCGCGCCGCGATAACGGTCCCAGTCGTCGCCCTTCGGATCGACGAGCACGGGCTTTCCGGCGCGTTTCGCGTCGGCGATCATCTGCGTGACGTGCGTGAGGCCGCCCTTCGCGTAATCGGACATGAGGATCACGTCGTGCTGCGGCAGGATCTCGGTGAACCGTTCGAGACACGCGCGCAGCACTTCATGATTCGGCGTGTTCTCGAAATCGACGCGCAGCAACTGCTGCTGACGCGACAGCACGCGCAGCTTGATGGTCGTGAGCAGTTCGGGATCGCGCTCGAGATGCGCCGCGACCTTGCTTTCGCCGAGCAGCTCGACGATGCGCTCGCCCGGCTCGTCATGTCCCACTACGCAAAGCAGGCCGGCCTGCGCGCCGAGCGCCGCCGCGTTGCGCGCGACGTTCGCCGCGCCGCCGAGGCGGTCTTCCTTCTTCTGCACGTGCACGACCGGCACGGGCGCTTCGGGCGAGATGCGGTTGACGTCCCCGAACCAGTAGCGGTCGAGCATCACGTCGCCGACCACGAGCACGCGCGCCGCCGAAACGCGCGCAAGCGGGACGACGGGAATATCGGCGTTAGTTGTGGCTGCCGTTGCGGTCGAGTTCGACATGGGGACGTCCTATTGCAAAGTAGTCGATGCCCATTTCGGCCATCGCTTCCGGTTCATACAGATTGCGGCCGTCGAAGATCACCGGCGTCTTCAACGCGCTCTTCAAGTGCCAGAAATCCGGGCTCTTGAATTCCTTCCATTCGGTCACGATGACGAGCGCGTCGGCGTCCGTCAGCGCATCCTGTTGCGTGTTCACGAGATGCAGGCGCTGGAAGTCGTCGGGGCGATCCGCGAGATCGAGCGCGAACACGCGCTCTGCCTCGTCGCGCGCGACGGGATCGTAGCCGCGCACCGTGGCGCCGCGCTGCAGCAGCGCCTCGATGATGCGCCGGCTCGACGCCTCGCGCATGTCGTCGGTATTGGGCTTGAATGCGAGGCCCCACACGGCAAACGTGCGCCCGCGCAGATCCTCGCCCATGCGCTTCACGATCTTGTTGACGAGCACTTCCTTCTGATCGTTATTGACCGCTTCGACCGCCTCGAGCACGCGCAGCGTGTGGCCGTTTTCGCGCGCGGTTTGCGCGAGCGCCTGCACGTCCTTCGGGAAGCACGAGCCGCCATAGCCGCAGCCCGCATACAGGAAGTGATAGCCGATGCGCGGATCCGAGCCCATGCCCCGCCGCACCGATTCGATGTCGGCGCCGACGGTATCCGCGAGATTCGACAGATCGTTCATGAACGAGATGCGCGTCGCGAGCATCGCGTTGGCGGCGTACTTCGTGAACTCGGCCGAACGCACGTCCATGTACAGCGTGCGCTCGTGATTGCGGTTGAACGGCGTGTAGAGGCGCTTCATCTTCTCGCGCGCGAGGTTGCCCGCGCGGTCGTCGTCGATGCCGATCACGATGCGATCCGGGCGCATGAAGTCGTCCACAGCCGCGCCTTCCTTCAGGAACTCCGGATTCGACACGACCGAGAAGCCGTGCTTCTCCGACTCGCCGAGCCCGCGCGCCCGCAACTCTTCCTCGACGACGCGCTTCACTTGCAGCGCCGTGCCGACCGGCACCGTCGATTTATCGACGATCACCTTGAAGCCGTTCGAATACTTGCCGATATTGCGCGCGGCGGCGAGCACGTATTGCAGATCGGCTGAGCCGTCTTCGTCGGGCGGCGTGCCGACCGCGATGAATTGAATGTCGCCGTGCTCGACGCTCGCTTTCACGTCGGTGGAAAACTGGATGCGGCCTGCCGCGCGCGTGCGCCTCAGCATTTCCTGAAGGCCCGGCTCGTGGATCGGCACGCCGCCATTGTTGAGAATTTCGATCTTGCGCGGATCGACGTCCACGCAAAACACGTCATTGCCGATTTCGGCAAGGCACGCGCCGGTTACGAGACCGACGTAACCCGTGCCGACGATGGTCACTTTCATACGCTTTCCGGTTGTTCCTGAAATGCCGGTGGCAGAAGCGGCGCATTCGCGCGCCGCCCGATGTCATGCTCGCCGCGCTGGCTCAGGCCGAGCTCGTGATCGGCTCGACGCGACGCGGCGCGTACGTCTCCCAGCCGCTGCAGCCGGGGCATTGCCAATAGAATAGACGCGCACGGAACCCGCAAGTTTGACACGTATAACGCGGCAGATTCTTAGTGCGCTGTTTCACCAGATTACGCATCAGTTCGAGCTCGCCGCGGCGCGGCTCGTCGGCCGTCGCCTCCTGCGCCTCGAGCAGACGCGTCATGCCCGCGAGATTCGGCGCGCTTTGCATCTGCTTGCGTGCCAGCTCGTGCGCGGCTTCGAGACCGCGCAACTCTTGAACGTGCTTGTAGGCAACATCGAGCAGATCGTTCGACGGATAGCGCGTCGCGTAATCGATCAGCAGATCGACGCCCTCTTCCTTGCGCCCGAGCGCGGCGTACGCCTTCATCAGCTTCTCGGCGACGAGCGGCAGATACGCCTCGTTCTGCTCCTCGACGCGCTTCCAGTGCGCGATCGCGACATCGACGTTGCCGGCGGCCGCTTCGACATCGCCTGCCAGGATGGTCGCGCGCACGTTGTCCGGGTTCGATGCGAGCGCGAGCTTCAGTTCGGCGCGCGCACCATCTGGATTCTTGCGCTGAAGCGCTTCCTGCGCCAGCTCGCAGTGGAAATGCGCGATTTCCATATGCAGCGAGGGCGCGCCCATCTTTTCGATCTGCTCGGCCGTCGCGATCGATTTCGGCCAGTCCTTTTCGATCTCGTAGATGGTCAGCAGCGCGCGCTGCGCGCCGAGCGAATATTCGCCGGCGTTGAGCGACTTGAACGTTTCCTCGGCGCGATCGAGCAGGCCCGCCTTCAGAAAATCTTGTCCGAGTTCGTAGAGCGCGTGATCGCGTTCCGCGACCGGCAAATCGGCGCGACTCAACAGATTCTGATGCACGCGAATCGCGCGATCGGTCTCTCCGCGACGGCGAAACAGATTGCCGAGCGCGAAATGCAGTTCGATCGTTTCGGGATCGAGCTTGGCGACTTCGATGAACGCATCGATCGCCTTGTCGTGTTGCTCGTTGAGCAGAAAGTTGAGGCCGCGAAAATACGAGCGCGGCAGATTCGCATTTTCGGATAACAGCGCTTTCAAGTCATAGCGGGACGCCATCCACCCCAGCGCGAAAGCGACGGGGATGACAAGCAGCCACCAGAAGTCTAGATCCATGCGATTAGTCGTTGAGTGTCAGATGTCTGCGCGAAAGGTCAGATGAGCGGCGGCATCGGCGGTTCTTCCTTCACCACCGGCGTCTCGCGAGCGACGCGCAGCTCGCGCTTCAGACGCCCGTTCTCCATGCGCAGACGCACCCTGGCCGGCACAGCCGACACGAGCCCCGCGAGCAATCCCACCACGAAAAACGCGAGGCCGATCAGAATAAGCGGCGCCTGCCACGCGTAGCCCGCGAGAAAGTTCAGCGTCGCGGGCTGGGTATTGGCGAGCGCCAGCACCAGCAACAGCACGAATACCAGAACGCGGATCAGCCAGACGATGAATTTCATGTAGGGTCTCGCAAGAGCGGTTGCACCAGAGGGCCCTTCCGTTTCGGCCGGGCCTGCGCGGTTGAACACCCAGGTCAAAGTGACCGGTATTGTAATTGATGCTCCCGGGCGCCGGCAGTCGCCCGCTCGACGCATGAATTTTTAGCAAACAACGCACCCGTCGCGCTGGATCGCTGCTATCGAAACGCCGCGCATAAAAAAAGCACCCCGAAGGGTGCTTTTCTGGTCGATTGCCTCGCAGGCCGACGCCGCGAACCGAAAATCCTGAAGGATCATCAGTCAGGATGCGTGCCGATCAGAGATCGTCGGCATCGTCGTCATTCGAAGCTTTCAGCGGCTCGCCCGCGCGGCCGTCGACGCGTTCGCGCAATTCCTTGCCCGGTTTGAAGTGCGGCACGAATTTCTCCGGCACCAGCACCTTTTCACCCGACTTGGGATTGCGCCCGACGCGCGACGGACGACGATTGAGCCCGAAGCTGCCGAAGCCGCGAATCTCGATGCGATGACCGTTGGCCAGAGCCTCCGACATCGCATCCAGCATCGTCTTCACCGCGAAATCCGCATCCTTGAGGACAAGTTGCGGAAATCGCGACGCCAACTGGGCGACCAATTCCGATTTGGTCATTCTGCAGCTGTGCCGTTAAGGGCTTAGCTGTTCTGGCCGTCGAGCTTGGCCTTGAGCAGCGCGCCGAGGTTGGTCGTGCCGGTCGCGGCGGCGTTCGAGTCGCCCTGCAGGCTGCGCATGGCTTCCTGCTGTTCGGCCGAATCCTTCGCCTTGATCGACAGGTTGATGCCACGCGACTTGCGATCGATGTTGATGATCATCGCGTTGACCTTCTCGCCTTCCTTCAGCACGTTGCGCGCATCTTCCACGCGGTCTTGCGCGATTTCCGAAGCACGCAGGTAGCCTTCGACTTCGCCGGACAGCGTGATGACCGCACCCTTCGGATCGACCGACTTCACAACGCCGTCGACGATAGCGCCCTTGTCGTTGATCGCCACGAAGTTGCTGAACGGATCGCCTTCGAGCTGCTTGATGCCGAGCGAGATGCGTTCCTTGTCGACGTCGATGCCCAGAACCACGGCTTCGACTTCGTCGCCCTTCTTGTACTTGCGAACGGCTTCTTCGCCGGTTTCCGACCACGACAGATCCGACAGGTGAACCAGACCGTCGATGCCGCCAGGCAGACCGATGAACACGCCGAAGTCGGTGATCGACTTGATGGCGCCGCTGATCTTGTCGCCCTTCTTGAAGTTGCGGCTGAAGTCATCCCACGGATTCGGCTTGCACTGCTTCATGCCGAGGGAGATACGGCGGCGGTCTTCGTCGATTTCGAGAACCATGACTTCGACTTCGTCGCCCAGTTGAACAACCTTCGACGGCGCAACGTTCTTGTTGGTCCAGTCCATTTCCGACACGTGGACGAGGCCTTCGATGCCCGATTCCACTTCGACGAATGCGCCGTAGTCGGTGATGTTCGTGACCTTGCCGAACAGGCGCGTGCCCGACGGGTAACGGCGCGAGATGCCTTCCCACGGATCGTCGCCAAGTTGCTTGATGCCGAGCGAAACGCGGTTCTTCTCTTGGTCGAACTTGAGGATCTTGGCGGTGACTTCCTGGCCAACCGACAGGACTTCCGACGGGTGACGCACGCGGCGCCATGCGATGTCGGTGATGTGCAGCAGGCCGTCGATGCCGCCGAGGTCCACGAACGCGCCGTAGTCGGTGATGTTCTTGACCACGCCTTCGACGATCGCGCCTTCCTTCAGCGTCTCGAGCAGCTTCGCGCGCTCTTCGCCCTGCGTCGCTTCGATGACCGCGCGGCGCGACAGCACCACGTTGTTACGCTTGCGATCGAGCTTGATGACGCGGAATTCGAGCGTCTTGCCTTCGTACGGCGTCGTGTCCTTGACCGGACGCGTGTCGACGAGCGAACCCGGCAGGAACGCGCGGATGCCGTTGACCATCACGGTCATGCCGCCCTTGACCTTGCCGGTGATCGTGCCGGTCACGAGTTCGTTGTTGTCCAGCGCCTTTTCCAGCGACAGCCACGAAGCGAGGCGCTTCGCCTTGTCGCGCGACAGGATGGTGTCGCCATAGCCGTTTTCCAGCGCGTCGATCGCGACGGAAACGAAGTCGCCCGCCTGCACTTCCACTTCACCCGCGTCGTTCAGGAATTCTTCGAGCGGAATATAGGCTTCGGACTTGAGACCAGCGTTGACGACCACGAAGTTGTGGTCGACACGCACGACTTCGGCGGAGATCACTTCGCCGGCGCGCATGTCCTGCTTGGTCAGCGACTCTTCGAACAGAGCCGCAAAGGATTCGGTATTCGGGGTGGAGGTTTGCAGGTCGGACATAAAAATCGATATTTGCACGGCCTTTGCGCGGTGATTCGGAATGAACCGGCGGGTTTTACCCAGATGCGCAACGCCATACGGGGTTAAATGGTTTAACACACGCCCTGCCTCCCGGCAGAGCACCTTACTTCTACTGCACTACACGAATCTCGCTGAACCAGCCGATGATCTGCTCGACCGCTTGATCGATCGACAAACCGGAGGTGTCCAGCGTCTTCGCATCCGCCGCGGGCTTGAGCGGCGCGGCGCTCCGGTTCATGTCCCGGGCATCGCGTGCGCGCAAATCTCGCAGCAAGTCATCCATATTAGCAGAAAAACCTTTTTGCATCAATTGCTTATACCGCCGCGCCGCGCGCGCCTCGACGCTTGCAGTCAGGAACACCTTCAGCGTGGCGTCGGGGAAGATGACCGTGCCCATGTCGCGGCCGTCGGCGACGAGGCCGGGGCGCTTGCGAAAAGCCCGCTGGCGCGCGACGAGCGCCTGGCGCACTTCGGGATGCACGGCGATCGCGGAGGCGCGGTTGCCGACTTCTTCCTGCCGGATTTCGCCCGAGACATCGGCGCCATCGAGCTGCGCGCAACCTTCGCGGAACGTGATATGGAGCGCCTCGACCAGTTTTGCAAGGCCGGGGGCGTCGTCCTTGTCCACTTCGTAGCGGATGCTCGCGAGCGCCGCGAGCCGGTAGAGCGCGCCGCTGTCGAGCAGGTGGAAGCCGAGCGTCGCCGCGACGATCGCCGCGACCGTGCCCTTGCCCGACGCCGTCGGCCCGTCGATGGTAATCACTGGTGTTGGGTCGAAAGGACGGGTCGGTTTCATTGAGTCTGGCCGTTCTGGCCCGTTATTACGGTCATGGAAGTCGAAGTCATCGCGTTTCACGGTACAGCGCTCCCGTTACGCTTTCACGAGCGTCGAGAAGCGGTCGAAGTAGTCCGGAAAGGTTTTAGCCACACATTTCGGATCGTTGATGCGGACCGGCACGCCGCCGAGGCTCACGAGCGAAAAGCACATCGCCATGCGGTGATCGTCGTAGGTGTCGATCGCGGCGTTCGGCGTCAGTTTCGCCGGCGGCGTGACGACGAGATAATCCGCACCCTCTTCCACGGTCGCGCCGACCTTGCGCAACTCGTTCGCCATCGCGGCGATGCGATCCGTTTCCTTCACGCGCCAGCTCGCGATATTGCGCAGCGTCGTCGTGCCGCTGGCGAAGAGCGCGGCCACGGCGATCGTCATCGCGGCGTCGGGAATCAGGTTGAAATCCATGTCGATGGGCGCGAGCCTGCCATCGTCCGATTCGACGCCGCGCACTTCGATCCAGTCCTCGCCCATCATCACGTTCGCGCCCATGCGGTTCAGCGCGTCCGCGAAGCCGACATCGCCCTGAATGCTCGAACGACCGACGCCCTCCACGCGCACCGGTCCATGCCCGATCGCGCCCGCCGCCAGGAAATACGAGGCCGACGACGCATCGCCTTCCACCATGATCGCGCCCGGCGACTTGTAGCTCACGCCGGCGGGAACGGTGAAGCGCGCCCAGCCGTCGCGCTCGACCGTCACGCCGAAGCGCTCCATCAAACGAATCGTGATTTCGATGTACGGCTTCGAAATGAGTTCGCCTTCGATCTCGATCGTAACGGGACCGTTACGGCCTTCCACGACCGGCAGGCTCATCAGGAGCGCGGTGAGAAACTGGCTCGACACGTCGCCGCGCACGCGGATCGGCTTGTCGATGGCGATCTTCGCGGCGTGGATCCTGAGCGGCGGGAAGCCGTCGTTGAGCTCGTAATCGATCGCAGCGCCGATCTGACGCAGCCCGTCGACGAGATCGCCGATCGGCCGCTCGTGCATGCGCGGCACGCCGTGGACGCGATATTCGCCGCCGTTCACGGCCAGCGCCGCGGTCAGCGGACGCACCGCCGTACCCGCGTTGCCGAGAAACAGCTCCGCCGATTTCGACGGAAACGCGCCGCCCGTCCCGCCGACGATCACGCGCTCGCCGTCCTCGCGCACGGCGACGCCCAGGTTCCGGAGCGCGGCGAGCATCACGCGCGTGTCGTCGGAATCGAGCAGATTCGTGATCGACGTTTCGCCGTGCGCAAGCGCCGCGAGCAGCAGCACGCGATTCGAAATGCTCTTCGAGCCGGGCAGGCGCACGGTGCCGGACGCGCGGGAAAAAGGTCCGAGATCGAGATGTTCCATGTTGTTTCCTTGTTTCGCGGCTTACTTGGCGGCGATGTCGTTCGAAGGCTTGATGCCGCCGCGTTCCTGCCATTCTTTCCGGGCGACGCGCGAACGCGCGAACGCCGCTTCGAGCGCCGCGCCGTCCGATGCGTCGATCGCCGCGCGAAAACGCGCGAGCACCGCGGTGTAATCGTCGAGCTCGGCGAGCAGCGCGGCGCGGTTCGCGAGACAGATATCGCGCCACATTTCGGGACTCGACGCCGCGATGCGCGTGAAATCGCGAAAGCCGCCCGCGGCGAACGAGAATTTCAGATCGGCATCGGGCGTGTCGAGAATCTGATCGACGAGCGCGAACGAGAGCACGTGCGGCAAATGACTCACCGACGCGAACACGCGATCGTGCTGCGCCTCGCTCATCTGACGCACGCACGCGCCGCTCGCGCGCCACATCGACGCGATGCGTTCGACGCCATCCGCCGCATTTTCCGGCAGCGGACACAGCACGACATTGCGATCGACGTACAGATCGGGCAATGCCGCATCGACGCCGCTCGACTCGCGCCCGGCGATCGGATGGCCCGGCACGAACTGCGCGACGCGCGCACCGAGCGCGCGCTTCGCCGCAGCGACGACATCGGCTTTCGTGCTGCCGGCGTCGGTGACGATGGTTCGCGCGTCGAGAAACGGCGCGATGCGCGCGAGCAGCGGCTCGGTCTGCGCGACGGGCGCGGCGAGCAGCACCACGTCGGCGCCTTCGAGCACCTTGACGAGCGCGGCGTCGTCGTCGAGCGCGGCGGCTTCGTCGATCACGCCGCGTTCGATGGCGCGCTCGACCGACGCACGCGACCGACCCACGCCGACGACGCGACCTTCGAGTCCCGCGCGCTCACGCAACGCGCGCGCGAGCGATCCGCCGATCAGGCCGACGCCGAAGATAACCAGTTTATTGAAAGAGAACATCGATGCAGCCTGAAGCTGAAAACGAAGCGGCCGCTCAACGCGCCCGCGGATACGAACCGAGAATCTTCAGGAACGCGGACTTGCGCCCGAGTTCGTCGAGCGCGGCCGCAACCGCGGCATCGTCGCGATGGCCTTCGATGTCGATATAAAAGTAGTACTCCCACGCGCCCGAACGCGCGGGACGCGACTCGAAGCGCGTCATCGAAACGCCGTGTTTCGCGAGCGGCTCGAGCAGCTTGAAGACCGCGCCGGATTCGTTCTTCACCGTGACGATGAGCGACGTCTGATCGTGGCCGCTCGAATCCGTCGGCTGCTTGCCGACGATCACGAATCGCGTGCGATTGTGCGGATCGTCCTGAATCATCGAGAACACGACGCCGAGGCCGTAATGCGTCGCGGCGCGATCGCCCGCGATGGCCGCGACCGTCGGATCTTCGACCGCCATGCGCGCGGCTTCCGCGTTGCTCGACACCGCTTGCCGTTCCAGATGCGGCGCGTTCGCGGACAGCCAGCGCTGGCACTGCGCGAGCGCCTGCGGATGCGCGCATACGCGCTTCACGCCGTCGAGCATGCCGGACGCGGTCAGCAGATTGTGATGGATCGGCAACGCGAGTTCGCCGCCGATCAGGAGCGACGTCTGCAGCAGCAGATCCAGCGTGCGCGACACCGCGCCTTCCGCCGAATTCTCGACCGGCACGACGCCGTACTGCGCCGCGCCCGCCTCGACGGCGCGGAACACTTCATCGATCGACGGGCACGGCACGCCCTGAATCGAATGCCCGAAGTATTCGAACATCGCCTGTTCGCTATAGGTGCCGACCGGGCCGAGGAACGCAGCGCTGATCGTCTGTTCGAGCGCGCGGCTCGCGGCCATGATCTCGCGCCAGATCGACGCGATGTGCTCGTCGGCGAGCGGCCCGTTGCTCATTTCCTGCAGGCGCGCGATGACCTGCATCTCGCGCTCCGGACGAAACACGGGCGCATTGAAATGCTTCTTCACTTCGCCGACTTCGAGCGCGACGGAAGCGCGCTGATTCAGCAGCGCGATGAGTTGCGCGTCGAGCGCATCGATGCGCTCACGCAGCGGTTTGAGTCTTGTGTTGAGATCGTCGTCCATGCGGTGCTTGATGTTTGAAGCCAGGTTTAAGCGCTTTCGCGCTCGAATTCCT
This sequence comes from Caballeronia sp. AZ7_KS35, assembly GCF_023631045.1. Lineage (NCBI taxonomy): Bacteria > Pseudomonadati > Pseudomonadota > Betaproteobacteria > Burkholderiales > Burkholderiaceae > Caballeronia > Caballeronia sp. AZ7_KS35. The sequence goes on from NZ_JALQDV010000010.1 coordinate 20,190, forward strand.
TCATGTAATCGACGAGCGCTTTCACGCCCTCGATCGGCACCGCGTTGTAGATCGATGCCCGCATGCCGCCGACGGACTTGTGGCCCTTCAGTTGCAACAGCCCGCGCACCTTCGCGCCGGCCAGGAAATCGGTGTTGCGCGATTCGTCGGCGAGGAAGAACGGCACGTTCATGCGCGACCGGTTCGGGCGCTCGACCTTGTTGACGTAGAAATCGCTCGAATCGATGGTGTCGTACAGCAGCTTCGCCTTTTCGACGTTGCGCGCTTCGATCGCCGTGAGGCCGCCCTGCTTCTTCAGCCACTTGAACACGAGACCGGCGATGTAGATCGCATACGTGGGCGGCGTGTTGTACATCGAGTTGTTCTCGGCGACGGTCTTCCACTCGAACGCCGAAGGACAGATGGATAGCGCGCGGTCGAGCAGGTCTTCGCGCACGATCACGACGGTCACGCCCGCCATGCCGATGTTCTTCTGCGCGCCGCCGAAGAGCACGCCGAACTTCGCGATGTCCATCGGGCGCGAGAGGATGTGCGAGGACGCGTCGGCGACGAGCGGGATGTCGCCCAGATCGGGAATCTCGAAGGCTTCGACGCCGTCGATGGTTTCGTTGCTGCACAGATGCACGTAGGCCGGATCGTCCGACAGCTTCCATTCGCTGAAAGCCGGCACGCGCGTGAAGCCTTCTTCGGTCTTGCCGCTCGCCGCGAGATGCGGCGTGCCGTACTTCTGCGCTTCCTTGAACGATTTCGTCGACCATGAACCGGTGACGACGAAGTCGGCGGTTTGCCGCTTGCCGAGCAGATTCATCGGCACGATGGCGTTTTCGCCGATGCCGCCGCCCTGCAGAAACAGAATGCGATGCGACGCCGGCACGTCCAACAGTTCACGCAGATCGGTGAGCGCGGCCTCGTGGATCGACATGAACTCCGCGCCGCGGTGACTCATTTCCATCACGCTCATGCCGCTGCCTTGCCAGTCGAGCATTTCATCGGCTGCCTGCTTCAGGACTTCTTCTGGCATGGCGGCTGGGCCGGCGGAGAAATTGAACACGCGCATCTGGAGGTCCCGGAAATCCGATTCGGCAGGCGCGAATTGCGCGGCGAATGCAGCGAAGACCGCGCAATCACCGTTTTCGCGCCCGAAAAAGAAATGGCTGCTTGCGCTCGCGCGCAAACAGCCATTATCGCACTGTCCTGAAAACCCGCCAATGCACGGGGCGGTGAGCCCCGCCGGCGGATTCCCGTCAGGCCGACGTCATCGAGCTTACTTGGCGCTCGGCTTGACGCTCGCCACTTCCTGATCGGCTTGCGTGCGCGTTGCCTTGATGGCTTGCGGCATGTACTTCTGCATCAGGCCATTCACGACGTCGCGGCCAACCTGGTCCTGAACCTGGATGAACTTGCGGCCAGTCGTGCTCTTGTAGAAGTTGGTCAGATCCTTGATCTCGTCCGTCGAGTAGTACTTGGCGTATGCGTCGTACTGAGCTTGCATCGCGTCCTTGCGGAAGGCGTCGGTGGCGAAAACCTGGCCGGCGGAGTCGACCAGCTTCGGCACTGCGTTCTTCTGCAGCGTCGGAACGGCGGCTTGCTTCTGCTTGTCGTTCATCGTCTTGTTCTCGGACAGCGCGTCCGAGAGGATCGCCGGCACGAGTTGCTTCGATTGCATCTGCGCGCTGTTACCGATCGCACCGACCAGCTTCTGCGCGTCGATCGCGTCGAGCAGGTCCTTGATCGCGGCTTGCTTGGCCGGATCAACCGGTGCTGCTGCGGCTGCCGGTGCGGCCGTTTGCGCGGGCGCCTGATTCTGAAGCGACTGAGCCATCGCGAAGGTCGGCACGAAAGCGGCCAGCAACATCCACTGCTTGAAACGTCCTTGCATTATTACTCCCTGTAAAAAATATCCAGTTCAGCACTGGCGACGAGCGTTGCCTGTCGTTTCGACGCCGGCAACCCGCTCATGTCACGTCGCGCAGCTTAACCAATCCGAGCTTTCAAAAGCGATAACGAGAGCGTTGAGACACAAAAAATATCAGGCGTTTTCTTCGCCTTCACCATTTTCCGCGTCACCCGGTTTCGCTGCAGAATCTTCCGAACCGGCGTCTGCCTCGAGTTCGGCCTCGGCTTCCGCTTCGGCGATATGCTGCAGTCCCGACAACTTCGTTCCCTCGTCAAGGCTGATGAGTGTAACACCTTGAGTTGCACGGCCCATTTCGCGGATTTCCGAAACTCGCGTGCGAATAAGCACGCCCGCGGTCGTGATCAGCATGATCTCGCTCTCCGGCTCGACGAGCGTCGCCGCGACGACGCGGCCGTTACGCTCCGACGTCTGGATCGCGATCATACCCTTCGTGCCGCGGCCATGACGCGTGTACTCGTTGATCGGGGTGCGCTTGCCGTAGCCGTTCTCGGTCGCCGTCAGCACCGACTGATTCTCGCCGCCCGCAACGAGCATCGCGATGACCTGCTGCCCGTCTTCGAGCTGCATGCCGCGCACGCCGCGCGCCTCGCGGCCCATCGCGCGCACGTCGTTCTCGTCGAAGCGCACGGCCTTGCCCGCGTCGGAGAACAGCATGACGTCGTGCTGGCCGTCGGTGATGGCGGCGCCGATGAGGTAATCGCCCTCGTCGAGACCGACCGCGATGATGCCCTTCTTCATCGGACGGCTGAACGCTTCGAGCGGCGTCTTCTTGACCGTGCCGAGCGCGGTCGTCATGAACACGTACTTGTCGACCGAGAATTCCTTGACCGGCAGGACGACGTTGATCTTCTCGCCATCCTGCAGCGGGAACATGTTGACGATCGGACGGCCGCGCGAGTTGCGCGAGCCCTGCGGCACTTCATAGACCTTGATCCAGTACACGCGGCCGCGATTCGAGAAGCACAACATGTGATCGTGCGTGTTCGCGATGAAGAGCGTGTCGATCCAGTCGTCTTCCTTCATCTGCGTCGCCTGCTTGCCGCGACCGCCGCGCTTCTGCGCGCGATATTCGGAAAGCGGCTGCGACTTCACATAACCGGAATGCGACATGGTGACGACCATGTCCGTCGGCGTGATGAGGTCTTCGGTGTTGAGCTCGGTCGCGTTCATCTCGATACGAGAACGGCGGTCGTCGCCGAACTCGGCGCGAATCTGGCCCAGCTCCTCGACGATGATCTGGCGAATCCGCTCCGGCCGCGCGAGGATGTCGAGCAGGTCGGCGATCTGCGCCATCACTTCGCGATACTCGCCGACGATCTTGTCCTGCTCCAGACCCGTCAGGCGCTGCAGACGCATCTGCAGAATTTCCTGCGCCTGAACGTCCGACAATTTATACAGACCGTCTTCCTGCAGGCCGTATGCCGGATTCAGCCCTTCCGGACGATACGCCGCGCGGCCGCCCGAAGCCTCGGTCTCGGTGCGCGTGAGCATTTCGCGCACGAGCGACGAATCCCACGGACGCGCCATCAGTTCCTGCTTCGCGATAGGCGGCGTCGGCGCGGCCTTGATGATCGCGATGAATTCGTCGATGTTAGCGAGCGCGACAGCGAGACCTTCGAGCACGTGCCCGCGATCGCGGGCCTTGCGCAGTTCGTATACAGTGCGCCGCGTCAGCACTTCCCGTCGATGCGACAGGAAGCACTCGAGCATCTCCTTCAGGTTGAGGAGCTTCGGCTGGCCGTCGACGAGCGCGACCAGGTTCATGCCGAACGTGTCCTGCAGCTGAGTCTGCTTGTACAGGTTGTTCAGAATGACTTCCGGCACTTCCCCGCGCTTCAGCTCGATCACGACGCGCATGCCCGACTTGTCGGATTCGTCGCGAATATCGGAAATGCCTTCCAGCTTCTTCTCGTTGACGAGTTCGGCGATGCGCTCGAGCAGCGTGCGCTTGTTCACCTGATACGGAATTTCGTCGACGATGATGGCCATGCGCTGGCCGCGGTCGATCTCTTCGAAGTGCGTGGCCGCGCGCATCACGACGCGCCCGCGCCCCGTGCGATAACCGTCGCGCACGCCCGCCACGCCGTAGATGATGCCGGCGGTCGGGAAGTCCGGCGCCGGCACGATCTCGATGAGTTCGTCTACGGTGGCCTCGGGCGTATTCAGCAGATGCAGGCAGGCGTCGACGATTTCGCGCAGGTTGTGCGGCGGAATGTTGGTCGCCATGCCGACCGCGATGCCGGCCGAGCCATTGATCAGCAGATTGGGAATGCGCGCCGGCAGAACGAGCGGCTCGTTTTCGCTGCCGTCGTAGTTCGGCCCGAAGTCGACCGTTTCCTTGTCGATGTCGGCCAGAAGCTCGTGGCCGATCTTCGCCATGCGGATTTCGGTGTAACGCATCGCCGCGGCGTTGTCGCCGTCGACCGAACCGAAGTTGCCCTGGCCATCGACCAGCATGTAGCGCAGCGAGAACGGCTGCGCCATCCGAACGATCGTCTCATAGACGGACGCGTCGCCGTGAGGATGGTACTTACCGATGACGTCACCGACGATACGCGCCGACTTCTTGTACGCGCGATTCCAGTCGTTGTTCAGCTCGTGCATCGAGTAGAGCGCCCGACGATGCACCGGCTTCAAGCCATCGCGTACATCGGGAAGCGCCCGCCCGACGATCACGCTCATCGCGTAATCGAGATACGAGCGGCGCATTTCCTCCTCGAGGGAGATTGGCAGAGTCTCTTTGGCGAATTGATCCATTATCCGTGTCTTGAACTATGCAGCGGCGACACGGCAGCGCGCGACGATTTCGCGAAACTCGCCCGTCAGCCGCACGACATGAGGCTGCCGCGGGGCGTAGCCGGCGTACGCTGCGCGCCCCCATATGCGGCGCACGCCTCTGAGCGCTGCGTACGGTGCATATGCTGCGCATGTCATATTTATGCGTGCGAACGCAGCGCATCAGGAGATTCTACCATGCGCGACATTGGCGCCCTGACGACTGCTGTATACATACAGTGTGTTGCGCGCGTCCAGCCAGAATGTGCACGCCGAGTTCGCATTGCGCAACGTCGTACCAATTACTTACAAAAACCGGGGAACGATTTCCGTCCTTTCGTCACTTCGGCGGGCTATCATGCCGCCTCGTCTTTTTGCTGATCGATAAAGTACCCGCGATAAAAACACGCAGGAAATGGCATTCAGGCACGCAATATGCGCGCATTTCGCGCCTTCTTCGGGCCTGACCGTCTCCTGTCCCCTTCTTGTTGCGCATGCACCACATAAGGTTGCGGGCGTGCAGCGTGCGGGGATATTTTTATCGTTGCAAGGGAACGATATGGCAAAATGCCAACGCACAAACTTAGACACTGCTCGAAGTCTATACAGCGCGTTTTGTTCCGTAGGGAATGTTATACTTCGAGCAATGTATGACTTGTCTTCGTCTACAGGCTCGCAGTAAACCTGCGGTAATCTCAATTTCGAGAGGAGAAATATGAATAAACTTTCAAAGCTCGCGTTCATTGCAGCTACCGCAGTTATGGCTGCATCGGCCTCGGCACAGTCGGTGCCGGCCTCGCGACAAGCCGTGAATGACAACTGGGTGAACGGTACGGGCGAGTATGTGTGGATGAACGGCACGAACGAACTGTGCTGGCGCGACGCATTCTGGACGCCGGCTACGGCAAACGCGAAGTGCGACGGCGCGCTGGTCGCGCAAGTTGCACCGCCGCCGACGCCGGTCGCTCCGCCGCCGCCTGCTATCACGACGCAGAAGATCACGTATCAAGCTGACGCCCTGTTCGACTTCGACAAGGCTGTTCTGAAGCCGGCTGGCAAGACGGCGCTTGACGACCTGGCATCGAAGATCGGCGCGCTGAACCTCGAAGTCGTGGTTGCAACGGGTTACACCGACCGCATCGGTTCGGACAAGTACAACGATCGTCTGTCGCTGCGCCGTGCGCAAGCTGTGAAGGCTTACCTGGTCAGCAAGGGCATCGAAGCCAACCGTATCTACACGGAAGGCAAGGGCAAGCGCGACCCGGTCACGAAGGGTACCTGCCAACAGAAGAATCGCAAGCAACTCATCGCTTGCCTCGCACCGGATCGTCGCGTGGAAGTCGAAGTTGTCGGCACGACGCGTCAGCCGCAGCAGTAATAGCGAGCAGGATTGCCGCAGATCAAACCCCCGCCTCGGCGGGGGTTTTTTTATGCCCGAAGCATTTCGCGCATTCGTTTAATGGGCCGCCGATTCAGGTAGGCTTCGGCTATGGCGCGTTTTGCCCGCCCATTGCGTCGCCTATATACTCGGTCCTAATCGATCCACGACTCAAACAAGGCACTCCCGAACATGACCAACGTCGATCCCCACGAACTGCAGAAATTCAGCGAGCTCGCGCATCGCTGGTGGGACCCGAACGCCGAGTTCAAGCCGCTGCATGAACTGAACCCGGTTCGGCTCGACTGGATCGACACGCACGCGCATCTAATGAGCAAACGCGTTCTCGACATCGGCTGCGGCGGCGGCATTTTGTCCGAGTCGATGGCCACGCGCGGCGCGAACGTCAAAGGCATCGACTTGTCGTCGAGCGCGCTCGGCGTCGCGGATCTGCACAGTCTCGAAAGCGGCGTCGAGGTCGCGTACGAAGAAATCTCGGCGGAAGCGCTCGCCGCGCGCGAACCGGGCTCATACGACGTCGTCACCTGCATGGAGATGCTCGAGCACGTTCCGAATCCCGCGGGCACCGTTGCCGCTTGCGCCGCGCTCGTGAAGCCGGGCGGCTGGGTATTCTTCTCCACGTTGAACCGGAACGCGAAGGCGTATTTGTTCGCCGTCATCGGCGCGGAATACATCGCGCGCATGCTGCCGCGCGGCACGCACGATTACGCGCGCTTCATCAAACCGTCGGAGCTCGCCACGTTCGCGCGCGCCGCCTCGCTCTTGCCCGTCGATATCAAGGGCATCACGTATCGGCCGATCTCCAGGCACTTCGGCCTGTCGAACGACACGAGCATCAACTACATGATGGCTTGCCGCCGCGAAGCCTGACGCCATGACCAACGACGATCCCTTGTCTACGGGCACCATCGATACCACGCCCCTTCCGGAAGACACGAATCCCCTGCCCCAGCGCCTCGCAGAAGGCGATGGCCTCGGGCTGTGCCAGGCCGTGCTGTTCGACCTCGACGGCACGATCGCCGACACCGCGCCCGACCTCGTCGCCGCGGTGAACAAGATGCGGCACGATCGCGGCCTCGAAATGCGCCCGCTCGAAACGTTGCGGCCGTTCGCGTCGGGGGGCGCGCGCGGTCTGCTCGGCGGCGCGTTCGAGATCGGGCCGGAGCATCACGACTTCGCGTCGATGCGCGAGGAATTCCTCGCCAATTACGAAGCCGATTTGTGCATCGAGACAACGCTCTTTCCGGGCATCGCCGAGATACTCGATCAACTCGATGCGCGCGGCGTGCGCTGGGGCATCGTCACGAACAAGGTGACGCGGTTCGCCGCGCCGCTCGTGGCCTTGCTGGGACTCGACACGCGCGCGGGCTGCCTCGTCTGTGGCGACACGACGCCGCATTCGAAGCCGCATCCGGCACCGCTCCTGCACGCGGCCGAGCTGCTGGATGTCGCGCCGGAGCGCATCGTCTATGTCGGCGACGATTTGCGCGACGTGCAGGCCGGTTTCGCGGCTGGCATGATCACCGTGGCGGCAGCCTACGGCTATTGCGGCGACGATATTCCGCCGCGCCGCTGGCACGCCAATCACGTCGTCGATTCGCCTGAGGAGTTGCAGCATCTGCTGCGTGACATCGCCTGACTTGAAAGTCCCGCGATTCGCCTCATATGGCTTTTCGTGGGATAATTTCTCTTCCGCTTGGGGGCGACCTGGTTTCGACAGGGGTTGTGAAGCGGTCAGGGCATACCGAGGACCCGTCACCTCGTTAATCAATGGGAAAAACGTAACTGCAAACGACGATACGTTCGCACTGGCAGCCTAAGGGCTAGCCGTCCTCTCACTAATTCGCTGACGGGTTAGGGTAGCAATACCACGAGAGGTCATATACGTCAGATAAGCTTTGGTGGCGTCACGACGCCCGAGTCGAAAATCTAGTGAATCGCCGTAACGCAGCGTGTTCGTCCGCGTCGTTACGGTTAAATCAAATGACAGAACTAAGTATGTAGAACTGGTCGTAGAGCGCTTCTGGACGCGGGTTCGATTCCCGCCGCCTCCACCAAAACACCCCCGTGAAACCCGCGATCGCGCAAGCATCGCGGGTTTTTCTTTGGCCGCACGGCAGGCACAACGACAGACGAAAAAAAGCCCCGCACGGGGGCGGGGCAAACATCCTTGAGAGACATAGCGAGGACAGAGACAACCATCGCTACGTCCGAGAGAATAGGCGGCCACGCGCTGCGTTCGTATCGGAGCGGTCCGAATGCTGTTGCTTTGTGTCAATGACCAACAGATCGGAAGTCGGTTTACTCAGAAAACTCCGATTCTCGCCGTCCGAGCCTCAGCCTATTCTGAAGCTGCACTTCGGAACGTCGGCGGTTTGCGGCGGGCCAGGTGTCATTCCAAGTACCTTGGCCTCGCTCCGTGCGAGGTCTTTTTTTTGCCTTAGTTCGAACCGTCCTGCGGACACTTCAGATTGCAGCCGTTCGGATCGCCGTTATCGCCACGGCGGCGCATGGCCGATTTGCCCTGCTGATATTTCGCCGACGGCGCCGACGCCGCGAACTGCATCTGCGGATGCTCGTTCAAACGGAATTGGTCCTGCAGCACGCCGCCCGGCACGCCCGGCGAGTTCTGGGCAAAGGCGACGGGAACCATATAGATCGCGCCAGCGACGAGCGCGGCGGAAGAACAAGCAAGCAACGAGAGTTTCATGGCAGTGAAGTCGACAGCAAAGCGTTAGGTTAGCTCAATTCGCCGTCGATGGCAGTTTTGCGTCCGCCCCGCTCTTTTACAGCATGTTTCCGTTTCAGCCGTGCAGGCCTTCGTCGACATCGACGAGCAAGCCGCAGTGCGCCGGATCGTAGCCCTCCAGATGAGCGACGCTCCCCGTGAAGCCGTCGCTGCGCAAAATACGCAGCACCGACGCAAGCTGCGCCTCGTCGAGCCGGGCGCGCTCGCACGCGAAGAAGTAATCCTCGTCGATGATCGGGATGAAATCGAGCGCGAAATGATGAGCGGCGGGCTGCACGCCGAAGCCGAGATCGGCCATGCCGCTCGCGACGAACGCGGCGATCGCCGAATGCGTGAGCTCGGTGGTCGCGTAGCCGTTGATTTGATCGGGATCGACGCCCACGCTACGCAACGACAGATCGAGCAGCATGCGCGTGCCCGAACCCGGCTGACGATTGACGAAGCGCACGTCGCCGCGCGCGAGATCGCGCAAGCCGGAAATCTGCTTCGGATTGCCCTTCGGCAGAAACAGCCCTTGAGTACGGCGTGTGAGCCGGATGAGCTGATGCCTGTTCCGGTCCAGAAACGGCCGATAAATGTCCGCGCAAGTGGAACGGAATTCGCCGATCGGCAAGTGAAAGCCCGCCAGTTCGCACTCGCCGCGCGCGAGGGCGCTCACCGCTTCGGCGCTCTCGCGATATTTGATGTCGACCGGCACGCGTTGATCGCCCAGCGCGCGCACGAGCGCCGCGACCGCGTAACCGTGCGACGCGTGAATCCGCACCTGGCTGACGCCGCCCGCGAGACGCCGGTTCAGCTCGATGGCCACATCGTTCGCCACCGCCTGCAACGGCGTTTCGAGCCGCTCGCCGCACACGCGCTGCGCGCGCAATACCGATTCGCCCAGTTCGGACAGCACCGAGCCGCGACCGCGCGATTTGGTGATGAGCGCACCGCCCAGCCGCGCTTCGATTTCGCGCAACAAACCCCACGCGTGACGATAGGACAAACCCTTAGCGCTCGCGGCGTTCGCGATGCTGCCCGTCTGCGCGACGAGCTTCAAAAGCGGCACAACCGCGCTGAGACTGGTTTCCCGGCCATCCGCATCGCGCAGGATCAGCTCCGCGCGGCATTCGACGTCCACCATATGCACTCCCCCTTCCTATTGCCAAGATATATCACGACGCCTATTGTTCTTTTACAGGCTCGGCACCCGTAATTATATCCGTCCAAATATGTACCAACAAAACATATGCCGAGTGTTGGAGGAGCCCCATGACACATCCGCAGCTTTCCGCCGCTGCATCCGCTGAAATCGTGCGTCGCCACGCAGTACAAGGCGCGACGTTGATGACCATTCTTCACGCCATCCAGGACGAAGTCGGCTATGTGCCGGAGACGGCGATCGCGCCGCTCGCACAAACGCTGTCGCTGTCGCGCGCAGAAGTTCATGGCGTCGTCACGTATTACCATCACTTCCGGTCCGCCCCGCCCGCGCGCGTGACCGTGCAGCTTTGCCGCGCGGAAGCGTGCCGCAGCATGGGCACGGAAGCGCTGAAGGATCACATCGAAGGACACACGGGTTGCCGCTTCGACAGCGGCCATGCCGAAGAGACCGAGCTCGAATCCGTGTTCTGCCTCGGTCAATGCGCGCTCTCCCCGGCGATGACGATCAACGGCGAACTGCACGCGCGCGTGACGCCGGCGAAGTTCGACCGCCTGTATGCAGCGGCGCAGACGAAAGTCGCGGAGGTGACGGCATGACCCGCATCTATGTACCGATCGATTCCGCCGCGCTCGCGCTGGGCGCGGACGCCGTCGCGCAAGCCATCGCGAGCGAAGCGCTGAAGCGCGGCCTCGACGTCCAACTCGTGCGCAACGGCTCGCGCGGCCTCTTCTATCTCGAACCGCTCGTCGAGGTCGAGACGCCGGACGGGCGCATCGGCTATTCGAACGTCGACGTGGAAGACGTCGCCTCGCTCTTCGATGCGGGCTTCCACGAAGGCAGCGCGCATGAAAAGAACGTCGGCATCGTCGATGAGATTCCGTATCTGAAGAACCAGCAGCGTCTGACGTTCGCGCGCATCGGCATTACCGATCCGTTGTCGATCGACGATTACGTCGCGCTCGGCGGACTCCATGGCCTGCGCAACGTGCTCGACATGAACGGCGACGCCGTCTGCGCAGCGCTGCTCGATTCCGGCCTGCGCGGACGCGGCGGCGCGGCGTTTCCGGCGGGCATCAAATGGAAGACCGTGCGCGGCGCGCTGGCGGACCAGAAATACATCGTCTGCAATGCCGACGAAGGCGACTCCGGCACGTTCTCCGACCGCCTCGTCATGGAAAGCGATCCGTACATGCTGATCGAAGGCATGATCATCGCGGGCGTGGCGGTCGGCGCGACCAAGGGCTACATCTATGTGCGCAGCGAGTATCCGCATTCGATCGCGACGCTGAACCGTGCGATCGACAAGGCGCGCGACGCGGGCTGGCTCGGCGCGAGCGTGCTCGGCACGTCGCACGAGTTCGAACTGTATGTCGCAAAGGGCGCGGGCGCGTACGTGTGCGGCGAGGAAACGGCGCTGCTCGAATCGCTCGAAGGCAAGCGCGGCATCGTGCGCGCGAAGCCGCCGGTTCCCGCGCTCACGGGTCTGTACGGCAAGCCGACGGTCATCAACAACGTCATCACGCTCGCGACGGTGCCGATCATCTTCGCGAAGGGCGCGGCCTTCTATCGCGACTTCGGCATGGGCCGTTCGCGCGGCACGCTGCCCTTCCAGATCGCCGGCAACGTGAAGCAAGGCGGACTCGTCGAACTCGCGTTCGGCGTGACGCTGCGCGAGCTGATCTATACCTACGGCGACGGCACCGCGAGCGGACGTCCCGCGCGCGCGGTGCAAGTCGGCGGTCCGCTCGGCACGTATCTGCCGGAAAGCCAGTGGGATATTCCGCTCGATTACGAGGAGTACGCGAAGGTCGGCGCGGTGGTCGGCCACGGCGGGCTCGTCGTTCACGACGACACGTCGAACCTTGCCGAGCTCGCGCAATACGCGATGCACTTCTGCGCGCTCGAATCGTGCGGCAAGTGCACGCCGTGCCGCATCGGCTCGACGCGCGGCGAGGAAGTCATCGCGAAGATTCGCGAGGGCGATACGTCGGTGAAGCAGATCACGCTCTTGCGCGAACTGTGCGACACGATGGTGTCCGGCTCGCTCTGCGCGATGGGCGGCATGACGCCGTTTCCGGTGATGTCCGCGCTCGATCACTTCCCCGAAGATTTCGGCTTGCCCCGCACGCCCGCGCAGAAGGCGGCGTAAAGAAAAGGAGACAAACATGTCCAACACCATCAACGGCTGCGGCTCCGGCAACTGCGCGTGCAAGAGCGCGGCATCGGTGCAGCGCCGCGATCCGTTCGACGAAACCGACTACGGCACGCCGCTGCGTCATGCGGATGTCGACGTGACGCTGGAAATCGACGGCGAAAGCGTCACGGTTCCGGCCGGCACGTCCGTGATGCGCGCCGCGATCGAAGCCGGCGTCAACGTGCCGAAGCTCTGCGCCACCGATTCGCTCGAACCGTGGGGTTCGTGCCGCCTGTGCCTCGTCGAGATCGAAGGCAAGCGCGGCTATCCGGCATCGTGCACGACGCCCGTCGAAGCGGGCATGAAAGTACGCACGCAAAGCGACAAGCTGCAATCGCTGCGCAAGAACGTGATGGAGCTCTATATCTCCGATCACCCGCTCGACTGCCTCACCTGTCCCGCCAACGGCGATTGCGAGTTGCAGGACATGGCGGGCGTCGTCGGCTTGCGCGAAGTGCGCTATGGCTACGAAGGCGCAAACCATCTGAAGGACAAGAAGGACGAGTCGAACCCGTACTTCACCTACGATCCGTCGAAGTGCATCGTCTGCAATCGATGCGTGCGCGCGTGCGAGGAAACGCAAGGCACGTTCGCGTTGACCATCGCCGGACGCGGCTTCGAATCGCGCGTCGCCGCGAGCGAAAACGTGCCGTTCATGGAAAGCGAATGCGTGTCGTGCGGCGCGTGCGTCGCCGCGTGTCCGACCGCGACGCTGCAGGAAAAGAGCGTCATCATGCTCGGCCAGGCGGAGCATTCCGCCATCACGACGTGCGCGTATTGCGGCGTCGGCTGCTCGCTCAAGGCGGAGATGAAGGGCAACACCGTCGTGCGCATGACGCCGAACAAGAACGGCCAGGCGAACGAAGGCCACGCGTGCGTGAAGGGCCGCTTCGCATGGGGTTACGCGACGCACAAGGACCGCATCAAGAAGCCGATGATCCGCGCGAAGATCACCGATCCGTGGCGCGAAGTGTCGTGGGACGAAGCGCTCAACTATGCGGCGAGCGAGTTCCGCCGCATTCAGGACAAGTACGGACGCGATTCGATCGGCGGCATCACGTCGTCGCGCTGCACGAACGAAGAGACGTATCTCGTGCAGAAGCTCGTGCGGGCGGCGTTCGGCAACAACAACGTCGATACCTGCGCGCGCGTCTGCCATTCGCCGACCGGTTACGGCCTCAAGACGACGCTCGGCGAATCGGCGGGCACGCAGACGTTCGCATCGGTGGAACAGTCGGATGTGATCATCGTGATCGGCGCGAATCCGACCGACGGCCATCCCGTCTTCGGCTCGCGGCTGAAGCGCCGCGTGCGTGAAGGCGCGAAGCTCATTGTGATCGATCCGCGCCGCATCGATATCGTCGATACGCCGCACGTCAAGGCGCAGTATCACCTGCAATTGCGCCCCGGCACGAACGTCGCGATGGTCAATTCGCTCGCGCACGTGATCGTCACGGAAGGCTTGCTGAAGGACGATTTCATCGCCGAGCGCTGCGAGGAGCGCGCGTTCGGCCAATGGCGCGATTTCGTCGCGACGGAAGAGAACTCGCCCGAAGCGATGGAAAGCGTCACCGGCGTGCCCGCGAAACTGGTGCGCGAAGCCGCGCGCGTGTACGCGACGGGCGGCAACGGCGCGATCTATTACGGCCTCGGCGTCACGGAGCACGCGCAAGGCTCGACGACGGTCATGGGCATCGCGAACCTCGCGATGGCGACCGGCAATGTCGGCCGTGAAGGCGTCGGCGTGAATCCGCTGCGCGGCCAGAACAACGTGCAGGGCTCGTGCGACATGGGCTCGTTCCCGCACGAGCTGCCGGGATATCGGCATATCGGCGATGCTGCGACGCGCTCGCTCTTCGAAGAAGCGTGGGATGTGAAGCTGCAGCCGGAACCCGGCCTGCGCATTCCGAACATGTTCGATGCCGCGATGCACGGCACCTTCATGGGCCTTTATTGCCAGGGCGAGGACATCGTTCAGTCGGATCCGAACACGCAGCACGTCGCCGATGCGCTGTCGTCGATGGAATGCATCGTCGTGCAGGACATCTTCCTGAACGAGACGGCGAAGTACGCGCACGTGCTCTTGCCCGGTTCGACCTTCCTCGAAAAGGACGGCACCTTCACCAACGCCGAGCGCCGCATCTCGCGCGTGCGCAAGGTGATGCCGCCGCTCGCGGGCTTCTCCGACTGGGAAGTGACCATCAAGCTTTCGCGCGCGCTCGGCTACGAGATGAACTACGCGAACCCGTCCGAGATCATGGACGAGATCGCGCGTCTCACGCCGACGTTCCACGGTGTCTCGTACGAACGTCTCGACGAGCTCGGCAGCATCCAGTGGCCGTGCAACGAGCGCGCGCCGGACGGCACGCCGACCATGCACATCGACGAATTCGTGCGCGGCAAGGGACGCTTCGTCATTACGAAGTTCGTCGCGACGCCGGAAAAGGTCACGCGCAAATATCCGCTGCTGCTCACGACGGGGCGCATCCTGTCGCAATACAACGTGGGCGCGCAGACGCGTCGTACCGAAAACTCGCAATGGCACGACGAGGATCGCCTGGAGATCCATCCGGTCGACGCGGAAGATCGCGGCATCAAGATGGACGACTGGGTCGGCATCGAGTCGCGCGCGGGGCAGACCGTGTTGCGCGCGAAGATCTCGGAGCGCATGCAGCCGGGCGTCGTCTATACGACGTTCCACTTCCCCGAGTCGGGCGCGAACGTCATCACGACGGATTCTTCCGACTGGGCGACGAACTGTCCGGAGTACAAGGTGACGGCGGTGCAGGTGATGCCGGTCGAGCAGCCGTCGCAATGGCAGAAGGAGTATTCGCGCTTCAACACGCAGCAGCTCGAACTGCTCAACCTCGCCACGACTTCTTCAGGAAAATAAGCAATGGATGTCGATAACCTGATCGAGATGGCGAACCGCATCGGCGAATTCTTCGATTCGATGCCGGACCGCCCCGAAGCCGTCGATAGCGTCGCGGATCACATCCGCCGGTTCTGGGAGCCGCGCATGCGGCTCGCGATTCTCGCCGCGCTCGACAATCCGGAAGCGAGCGCGACGATGGAGCCGATCGTGCGCGAGGCGCTCAGTCTGCATCGAATAGATCTGACGCCGAAAGCTGCGACCGCCTGAAACTCCTCGAAGCCCTGCACCGCAGGGCTTTTTCAATCCTCCCGATACTCGCGTTGCGGCTGCCGCTCGATGTTCGTCTCCTGCGCGCCGAACCACGTTTCGCAGTGACGCAAGAGCGCGTGCACATCCGACGGCGCCCGCCCGCGCGCCGCGATATAGCCATCGGGACGCACGAGATAGAACGCGGGGCGCGTGCGGCCATAGTTGTCGGTGAGCGAGTTCGCGCCGTCGCCTTGCGTATCGGTGATGCGCCACACGCGCACCGCGTTCGGCAGGATCGCTTCGACGGACTGCGCGAGGCCGTCGAGATCGGGATCGCGCATCGCGTGGGCGACGGTGATCGTCGCGGGCGCGAGGGCGATATCGTCCTCGCCCGACGGATTCACCAGCAGAAACAGCGAGAAGCAGCCGGGATCGTGCAGATCGTAAAGACAGCCGACGCCCGGCAAACGCCCGAGCGGCCCGTCGACGACATGCACACGCGCATCGGGCGCGCGCTCGCCCGCGCGCGGACCGCCGTCGAGCAGACGCTCCAGCGTGAGCGGACTCTTGCGATAGTTGATCGACAGCTCGCTGACCGTGCGCCGCATCGCGTCGCGCAACGGACCGATCGCGGCGAGCGCGGGCATCACGTGATCGCGCATCAGCTTCATCGGGCCATGCTCGGCGCCGGCCATCTGCGTGAGCATGCTCGATTGCCGCAGCACGTCGCGCTCGATCGGATGCCGCTCCATGTGATAAGTGTCGAGCAGCCGCTCGGGCGCGTTGCCCGCGAGCATGCGAGCGATCTTCCAGCCGAGATTGAACGCTTCCTGAATGCCGGTGTTCATGCCCTGCGCGCCGGCGGGACTATGCACGTGCGCCGAATCGCCGGCCAGGAACACGCGCTCCACGCGAAGCTTGTCGACCATGCGGCTATTCAGATGAAAGTACGACGACCACGTCATGTTCGACAGCGCGATCTTGTGATGCACGCGCCGCTCGACGAGCGCGCGGCATTCGTCGAGCGTCGGGCCGGCTTTCGCGCCGGCCGCGTTGACCGCGCTTGCGGCAGGCGCGGGCAGATCGGCGATCAGGCGCGCGCGGTCGCCGCCCATCGGAAAGAGCGCGGCCAAGCCTTCGCCCGAAGCGAAGATGTGGAATTCGTCGTCGGGCCAGTCGGAGTCCGCATCGAGATCGGCGAGCAGGTACGTTTGATCGAACGTCTTGCCGTCGAAACCGATGCCGAGCCGATGCCGCACGAAACTGTGCGCGCCGTCCGCGGCGATCAGATACGAAGGCCGCAGCAGCTCGTCGCGCCCGTTCGGATGGCGCAGCGTCGCGTGCAGACCGGCCGAGCCTTGCGACACATCGACCACTTCGACACCGCGCTCGATATCGACGCGACAGCCCGCCAGATGCTCGGCGAGCAGACGTTCGGTCTGCGACTGTTCGAGAAAGAGCAGATACGGATAACGCGTCTGCAGCGGATCGAAATCGAGGCGCGCGAGGCGCTGGCCGTTGGAATAGAGATTCGCGACGCGCGCGCGATGGCCGAGCTCGAGAAACGGCTTGACGACGCGATGCTGTTCGAAGAGTTCGAGCGTGCGCGCCTGAATGCCGATCGCGCGTGAATGCGGCGACGGCTCGCGCGCGCGGTCGACGAGCCTCACCGGAATGTGCGCGCGCGCGAGACTCATCGCGGCGGCGAGGCCCGTCGGACCGGCGCCGACGATGAGAACGGGCGCCACGTCCAGCTTGTCGTTCGGATTCAGCTTTGGCGCGAACATGCAGTCGGTCCTCCCTGAAACGTCACGCGCTCTAGTGTACGCCCGCGAACCGCTCGCTCAGTGGGCGTGGCCGCGCTCGCTGAGCACGCACGCCTGGCATGCCTCGCCGAACTCGACCTGCACGGTCGCGTGATGCATCGAATATTCGCTGCGCAAGGTCGTGACGACGTCCTGCACGAACGCATCGCCGGGATGGCCTTGCGGCATCACGAGATGCACGGTGAGCGCGTTTTCGGTCGTCGAGAGCGCCCAGACGTGCAGGTCGTGGACGTCGCGCACGCCGGGAAGCCCGGTCAGATATCGCTCGATGCGCGACATGTCGACCGAAGGCGGAACGGCGGCCATCGCGAGGCGCATCGCGTCGCGCCCGAGTCCCCAGGTGCCGTAGACGATCACCGACACGACGATCAGGCTCATCAGCGGATCGAGCCAGCTCGCGCCCGTGAACAGGATGATGAGGCCGCTCACCGCGACGGCGGCGGAGATCGCGGCATCGGCGGCCATGTGCAGGAACGCACCGCGCACGTTGAGGTCTTCCTTGCTGCCGTGCGTGAAGAGCCACGCGGAAAAGCCGTTCACGACCATGCCGAGCGTCGCGACGATGAACACGTCGAGGCCCGCGACGGGCGCCGGGTCGAAGAGACGCTCGATCGCTTCGAGGACGATCGCGCCGCACGCGAACAGCAGGAGCGCGGCGTTGGCGAGCGACGCCAGAATCGACGAGCTGCCGAGACCGAACGTATAGCGCGCGTTCGGCCGGCGCTTGCCGAGCCACACGGCGCCCCACGCGAGCAGCAGGCCGAGCACATCGGAGAGATTGTGGCCGGCGTCGGCGAGCAGCGCGGTCGAATGCGCGAGAAAGCCGTAGATGGCCTGCACGATCACGATCAGCAGATTCAGGCCGACCGCGAGCGCGAACGTGCGGCCCTGCCCTTCCTGCGGCGCGTGATGATGGTGATGTCCATGTCCGCCGTGCCCGTGCGCGTGCCCGTGCCCGTGCCCGTGCGCGTGCCCGTGCTCGTGCTCGTCGTGATGCTCGTGTTTGTCGTGCTGATGCGTGCTCATCGGCGTGCTCGTTGTTCGGTGAGTGTCATTCGATGTCCGCGGCATCGGCCTGCGGCTCCGCGATGTGCTCTCGCAACTCGGCGAGCATCGTGCTGATATGGCGATCCGCCGCCACGTAGAAAACCTGCTTGCCCTGGCGTTCGGCCCGCACGATTCGCGCCGCGCGCAAGAGCCGCAGATGATGGCTCACCAGCGACGCGGACAACCCGAGCAACTCCGCGATCGCCCCCACCGCGCGCTTGCGTTCGACGCACGCGAGCACGATGCGCAGGCGCGTCGGGTCGCCGAGCAGACGGAACAGATCGGCGAGCGGCACGACGCGGTCATCGGAAGTGATCGGGACGGCGGCGGAAGAATCGGAAACCGGATCGGAAGCCACGGACATCGTCAACATATGAATAGATGTTCATATGTTAAGTGCCATCGCCGCAACAAGTCAACGTCGCTTTGGCGGGGCGCTGTCCCCGGTGTGGGAAAATGCGAGGTTTGCTTTTCCGGGACAGCAGTTTCCCCGTCATGGACACCGTATTCGCCCGCGGTTTCGCGGCCCATCGCGACGGTCGCCTGACCGACGCGGAGCGCGACTATCAGGCCGCGCTCGCCGCCGAACCCCATCATGTCGACGCCTTGCACTATCTCGGCGTGCTGCGCCATCAACAGGGCCAGCACGCGGAAGCGGCCGAGCTCGTGCGCCGCGCGGTCGACCTGCGCCCGACCGATGCCGGCCTGCAGCTCAATCTCGGCAACGCGCTGAAGGCGCTCGGCCGTCTCGACGACGCGATCGAGCGCTTTCGCAACGCGCTCACGCTCGCGCCGGGCTTTCCGCTCGCGCAATACAACCTCGGCAACGCCTACACGGCGGCCGGCCGTCACGAAGACGCCGCCGACGCGTTCGAAAAGGCGCTGCGCCTGCAGCCGAACGACGCCGCCGCGTGGAACAACTTCGGCAACTCGCTTTCCGCGCTGCAGCGCTTCAAGGACGCCGCGCAGGCGTTCAGGCGCGCGCTCGCGCTGCGTCCCCGTCATGCCGGCGCGCACAACAATCTCGGCATGGCGTTGAACGCGCTCGGCGATACCCTCGGCGCGATCGCGCACTTTCGCGCCGCGCTCGACGCCGAGCCCAACTACGTCGCCGCGCACTTCAATCTCGGCAATCTCCTCGAAACGCACGGCCATCCGGAAGACGCGCTGCCAGCGCTGCAGAAAGCCGTCGCCTTGCATCCGCATTTCGCGCCGGGCTATTTCGGGCTTGGTCACGCGCTCGCGAAGCTGGGCCGTCACGATGACGCCATCGCGCACTTCGAGCGCGCGGTCGGGCTCGATCCGAAATACGGCGTCGCCTGGCTGTGCCTCGGCAACGCGCGGCTTGCGCTCGGCGCGCATCAGGCGGCGCTGCGCGCATTCGACGAAGCGTTGCGCATCGATCCTTCGATGCCCGCCGCGCATCTGAACCGGGCGCTGGCCCTGCTCGCCATCGGCGATTACGCGCGCGGTCTCGCCGGTTACGAGTGGCGTCTGCAGACGCCCGGCAGCGAGCCGCCGCCGCGCCTGCCACGCTGGAACGGCGAACCGATGCCGGGCCGCACGCTGCTCGTGCGCGCCGAGCAGGGCTTTGGCGACACCTTGCAGTTCGCGCGTTTCGTGCCGTTCGCGGCGAAGCTCGCCGGCAAGCTGGTGCTCGAAGTGCAGCCCGCGCTCGTGCCGCTGCTCGCGCCTGCAGCGCATGCCGCGCGCGCGGAACTGAAGAGCAAGTCCGATGGCGTCCCGGTGCACGCCGACGCGTTCTGTCCGCTGTTAAGCCTGCCGCTCGCGCTCGGCATGACCGCGCTCGACGCGATCCCGGCGCGCGCGCCCTATCTCGTCGTGCCCGCCGAATACCGGCGCAAGTGGCGCGGCTCGATCGGTGGCCAGCACAAGCGCAAGATCGGCATCGCCTGGTCCGGACGGATGCAGCCGGGCGAAACGCGCTCGATCCCTGTCGCCGAGCTCGCGCCGCTGTTCGCGCTCGAAGGCATCGACTGGGTCGTGCTGCAGCCGTTCGTCACGGGCCGCGAGCGTGACTTGCTGGGCGCGCATCCGAACGCGGCATCGATTCATCTGCTGGAAAACCGGCTCGAAAACTTCGCCGATACGGGCGCGATCGTCGATCGGCTCGACGCCGTCGTCTCCGTCGATACGTCCGTCGCGCACCTCGCGGGCGCGCTCGGCAAGCCGCTCTGGGTAATGCTGCCGTTCGCCGCCGACTGGCGCTGGGGCATCGGCAGCGCCGAATGCGCGTGGTATCCGGGCGCGCGGCTCGTGCGTCAGCGCGCGCCGGGGCAATGGCGCGAAGTCATCGACGACACCGCGGCGGCGCTGGCGGCGCTTCCCGCATAAAAAATCCCCGCTTCATCGGCGGGGATTTTTTTCGACTGTTCAGCCGGATCACGCCGTCTTGTACTGATTGCGCGCCTCGGGCGACCGATACAGCACGAGCGTCGCGATCAGGCCGCACACCGCGGCAAGTCCCATCCACAGTCCGGGCGCGGCCTTGTTGCCGGTCGCGTGGATCAGATACGTCGAGATCGCGGGCGTGAAACCGCCGATGGTCGTCGCGAGGCTATAGGCCATCGAGAAGCCGGTCGTGCGTACATCGACGGGCATTACTTCGGTCAGCGCCACCACCATCGCGCCGTTGTAGCTGCCGTACAGGAACGAGAGCCACAGTTCGCACATCAGAAGACGCACGAACGACGGCTCCGCGACGAGCCATTGCACGACCGGATACGACGTCAGAATGGTGAGAATCGTAAAGACGAGCAGCACCGGGCGGCGGCCGACGCGATCCGAGACCGCGCCCATCAGCGGCAGCCAGACGAGATTCGAGATGCCGACGCATACGGTCACGACGAGCGCATCGATCGCGGAGAGCTTCAGCACTTCCTTGCCGAAGGTCGGCGTGTACGCGGTGATCATGTAGAACGACACCGTCGTCATGATGACCATGCCCATGCCGGCCAGCACGACGCCCCAGTTCTGCCCGATCGAGCGCGCGATCTCGCCCATGCTCGGACGATGCTTCCGCGCGAGGAACTCGTCTGTTTCACGCAGCGAGCGCCGCACGATGAAGAGAAACGGCACGATCAGGCAGCCGATCAAAAACGGCACGCGCCAGCCCCACGCGGTCATCTGCTCGGGCGGAAGGAGCCGGTTCATGATGACGCCGATCAGGGCGGCGAACACGACGGCGACCTGCTGGCTGCCCGACTGCCACGAACAATAGAAGCCCTTGTTGCCCTTGGTCGCGATTTCGGACAGATACACGGAGACGCCGCCCAGCTCCACGCCGGCCGAGAATCCTTGCAGCAGCCGCCCGCCTAGTACGATGACCGGCGCGAGCGCACCGATGGTCGCGTAGCCCGGCACGAGCGCGACACACGCGGTCCCGACGGCCATCAGCCCGAGCGTGAGGATCAGGCCTTTGCGCCGGCCGTGATGATCGATGTAGGCGCCGAGCACGATGGCGCCGACCGGCCGCATCAGAAAGCCCGCGCCGAAGACGGACAGCGCGAGCATCAGCGAGGCGAATTCGTTGCCGCTCGGAAAATAGGTTTTGGCGATCGCCGAGGCGTAATAGCCGTAGACCATGAAGTCATACATTTCAAGGAAGTTTCCGCTGACGACGCGAAACACCGTCTTGAACTTCGACTCGTTGGCGGGTGCTACGTGGGCTGTGGACATGAATTTCTCGAAAGAGCTGTGGGCGCACTCAGTTTTGGTTTCGGCGTGGCCGCAAGACCGTAGACGGTCGCCGTGCTCGGCCGGCCGCCACGACGGGACGACTTGTGCCATCTTTTGTAAGTGCAACGTCGACAATCTTAACGCCGCGCCGCTCGCGACTGTACACAACTTCGCGCAATATCGCCGAAATAAAGCTTAAAATACGATTACGTATGCCTAACTTTTAACTGACAGCACCTCAAAAGATGAACGCGAATATCAGGCTACGCACGGCGACCGCCGAAGACACCGCCCTCATCGCCTCGATGCACGCGTCGAGTTGGGCGTCGGCGTATCGGGGCATCCTGCCGGACGAGTATCTCGATCGCGATCTGAGCGCGGAGCGCGCCGAACACTGGATCGCACGCATGAAGGATGTCGCGGCCGGCGCGGCGACCGTGTTCATCGCGGAGCACGAGGGCGAGCCGGTCGGCTTCATCTGTCTCGTCGAGCCGGATGCGGCGGGCAGCGTGCTCGTCGACAATCTGCACGCGCTGCCGGGACATCGCGGCCTCGGCACCGGCACCGCGATGCTCGAGGAAGCGGCGCGCTGGGCACGCGCGCGCGGGGCGCGGGAACTGTATCTTTCCGTGCTCGAACAGAACGCCGCGGCGATCCGCTTTTACGAATCGCGCGGCTGGCAACTCGCGGCGCGCGAAGCGGATCACATGGCGGGCGTCGCGCTCTTCTCTCTTCGATACGTGTATCCGCTCGACTGAGCACACGAGGATCGGCTCGGTCAATAAGCATTCCTGTCAAAAATCGACAATAGGAATCTTCTGGTCGTCGGGGACGTGACCGTTTCGTATGATCGCGGGTCGAATTTCGGCGATTCTCGCGTCGAACCCGCGGTGCTGTCTCCATACACCACGATGGTCCGGGTGAGTTGTCGCGTTGCCCACGCCCGGGCGCATGCATGTGGAATCTTCATGTCCGAACCCTTGATCGTAGTGGAAGGCAATCTGCGTCTGCCGGCGCTGCGCGTGCTGAAGGATCCGTCCTTGAAATTCGGTTGCGAGTGGACGCCCGCGTGCGCGCGACCTGTCCAGTCGGCATCCGAAGTCGCGCTGTTCGCCGCGCGCTTCGCCACGGCTTATGTGCCGGCGCTGAGCCTGTCCGACACCAGCTCGCCCTATCGCGCCACGAGCCTGTGGGGCGTGTTCGGCAAAGAGGACATTCCCCGCGCGATGCTGCGCCTCATGCAAGGCTCGAATGCCCCGAGCAACGCCAGCGACTCGCGCACCGATCCCATCCAACTGGCGGTCAACGCTCCGAAGACCGCGCGGACCTATCGCCTGAGCGCGCCGGTCGCGACTGCGATCGCGGCGGCTTGCGGCGTGTTCATCGTATGGCTCGTGCTCGGATATCCGTCGGACTCGAAGCGCGACGCCGCACCGGCCGCGCAGAGCGAGACGCGCACGCAGCAAGCCGAGCCCGCATCGGCTCCGGCGCCGGTCGCGGCGACCGCCGTATCGACGGCCGATCAACCCGCGACGGACGCGCAGCCTTCGGTCGCGGAGCCTCCCGCCTCGCTCCCGGCCGCAACCGCCAATGACTCCGTCGCGCCAGGAATCGTGACTGCTGACAATCCGAAGTCACCTGCGGCATCGACGGCAGGACCGGAAAAGAACGGCGGTCGTGTGCGAGCCGTACTGACGCCGCGAGGGAAGCCGGCCTTTTACCGCATCCCTGCGTCGGACGCGCGCGTCGTAAAGCAGGAATCGGCGCGACCGGCGCGGGCGACGCGGGTCGAAAAAATCGCGAGCCGGTCCGCCAAGCACGGACCCGCGCGGCGCACGCGCTCGACGCCGGCCGCAATCGCGAGCCAGTCGAAGGCGTCGGAATCGACGAATCCGGCCACGCTCTACGCGATGCTTCAGCACTCACCGACACTCGACAGCAACGCGGCCTCGTCCGGTCGCGCATCCGCGAACAGCGCGCGCTGAAGCGCGCAATACGCATCAGAACGATCAACCATTCCCGGCCACGACGCCAACATGAAGCAACTACGTCATCATCTCCGTTACGCGACGCTCGCCCTCGCCTTGTCCCTGTGTGGTTTCCTTGCGCCTTTCGGCAGCACGTTCGCGGCGCCCGCAACGGCGGCGAAATCCGCCGCAAGCGAGCCCGCGCAACCCGCGCCCGTAGACCTCTCCGACTTGACCGCCAACTCGAACGCGCCGCGCGTCGAGGGGAACATCGCCGAGTTGCAGAGTCTCGTGCAGGCGGGAAGCCTCACCGAGTTGCGCGCCACGCGCAACGGCAGTTACGGGGCGCGGCTCTACTTCCTCGCGCAGGAAATGCTGTATTACGTCGCGCTGTCGCAGGACGCGCGCTTGTGGCGCGTCGTAAAGACACAGGACGCGGCCCGCGCGGAAACGATCTACGCGCAGTTCTCACGCAAGAGCTTCGAGCTTGCCGATGGCGAAATCCGCCGCGCGCAATTGCAGGCGCAGAAAGCGCTGCTCGATCGCGTGATCGCGAAATCGGCGGATCGCGCCAACCGTCTCACCGCCGATCTCGAACTCGCGCAGCAGCAGGATTCGCAGGTGTCGCAACGTCAGCAGCAATTGCAGGCCGAATCGGCCGTGCTGCAGACGGACAAGCTCGAAGCCGAACGCAAGCTGCGCACGCTGCAGTTGCAGGTCGAGCAGCTTCAAAAGCAGACGGAAGCCGGACTCGCGCCGGTGAGCGCGTCGCCGTCGCGTTGATCTGCGCGATACGCATCTGAAAACGAAGAAGGCCCGCTCGATCCGAGCGGGCCTTCCTGCTTGGCGACGTCGAAAACGCGTCTCGCGTCAGAAGCGTGTTTCGCGCGCGACGCGCAGAAACGTATCGAGCAGCGGCGTGCAATCGAGCAGTTCCGCGCCGCCCGCGCGATGAAACTCCGGATGCCACTGCACGCCGACGACAAACGGCGCCTTCCGGTAGCGCACCGCCTCGATGATCCCATCGGAGGCCGACACCGCCTCGATGTTCAGATCGCGCCCGATCGTCTTCACCGCCTGATGGTGGATCGAGTTGACGATCGCCTCGCGCTGGTTGGGGAACATGTTGACGAGCGTGGAGCCTTCGGGGAAGCGGATCGAATGCCTATGCTGGTCGTACTGCTCGTTGACGTGGATGCCGGCCGTGGGCACATCGGTGGCGATGTCGCCGTAAAGCGTGCCGCCGAACGCCACGTTGATGAGCTGACAGCCGCGGCACACGCCGAGCACCGGCTTGCCCGACTCGACGAACTCATGCAGCAACTCCAGTTCGTACATATCGCGCACGCGGTCGCCCGGCCATTCGGGACGCGTCGTCGCTTCTTCGTACGACTGCGGCGAGACGTCCGCGCCGCCTTGCAGCAGCAGGCCGTCGAGATGCTTCGCGTAGTCGCGCAGACGGATATTGCTCGTGTGCAGCATGCCCTGATTGCCGACCGTCGGAATCATGAACACGAGCACGTCGCGCGACATCACCCAATGCGCGATGGATTCCTCGAGATATTGCAGCGTCTTGCCGCGCAACCCTTTCGCGCCCGGCTCCGGATGAAAGATCCGCGCCGACACGCCGATGCGCAACGTGCGCTGAGTCATGCGCTGTCCCGCGCGATCGAAAATCTGCCGCGCGCGCGCCGCGATCACGCGGCCAAAGACGGACCACGCCGAATCGGATTGCTTGAGATACGCGGGTTGAGGCTGCGCGGACGTCTGCTCGGTGGCGGGCAGCGGCGGCGGATTGAGCTTGCCGAAGTCCGGCGCCTCGGTGAATTCGGGCGGCAGAACGGTGGCGCGGCCAGTCGGGGAATCGGATGACGCGGATTGCGCGTTCGCGGTGCTGGCGGCTTCCGCATCGGTCGCGGCCTCGAAGTTTTCGGCGAGGCTCGCACGCGGTTTCGCCGATGCGCGCTGCTTCTCGCGCACCGCGGCTTCCTGCGCGGCGGTCGCGCTAGCCGCCGATGCGCGCGCCTCGCGAGCGTCCTGCAGCGCGTCGTCGCGGCGGGCTTGCGCCGTGTCGGCCGGCTCGACGTTCGACGCGCTCGAAGGCGCATCCGTCGATGCCCGTTCGGTCGCGCTCGCCTGCGGACCGGGCGCCGAGGCCGCGGCGGCGGCTTCGGGCGAGGCCGTCGGGTTCGCGCTGCGCGGGGCGGCTTGTGAATCGGCGCCGCTGCGGCGGGCGTCGGTGCTGCTTGCGTCGTTGGACGTTTTGTTATCGCTCATTCCTGATTCAGGCGCTCGAACGCCATAAGGAGAGTGGACAAACCCCGATTATCCGCCTGAGACCTGCACGGGGCAAACCAGCACACATTTGGTCACATTGGCTCACATTATCGCGGGAACCCGGTGCGGGCCGCTGTCGGGGCTATCCCGTGACGAAGACCCTCAATGGTCGCGCGGCTCCTCGAAGGTCTCGCGCAAGGCGATCTGCATCGTCGCGTGGATTTTCACGCACCAGCGCCACAACACCGTCAGCAACAGCGCGACGCACACGAGCACGCCGACCATCAACCCGAACGGCGGCAGGATCCCGCCCGACAGTGCCGCGACGAGCAGGAAGACGCCGAACATCGCGACGATCGGAATGAGCCCGGAAATCGCCGAACGGATCGCGCTCGTGAAGCGCCCCGCTTTCGCGGGCTGCACGCTCACTTCGGCGAGCAGCAGCGCGAGCGATTCGAGCTTGCGATACACCGCGACGAGAAACGGCAGCGCGATCACCAACGCGGCGCCCCACAGCACGACGCGCTGCGCGTTATCGGTGTCGAGCCAGCGCGCGAGATAGCCCGACGCGAACGGCGCCGCATACGACGCGCCGAGAAAAATCGCCGCGACGAGCGCGAGATTCACCGCGATCTGCATGACGATGCGCCGCGTCATCGAGAAAAGCGTCGGGCCGCCGGACGCGGGCGTCAGGCTCGCGAGCCACTGCGAATACAGGCCGAAGGTATGCGCGAGCGGCGCGGGCATCGCGCGGGAAAGGCGCATCGTGAGCGGATCGGCGGCGCGGATCAGATACGGCGTGAAGAGCGTCGTGAGCGCGGACACGGCCACCGCGATCGGATAGAGAAAGCTGCTCGTGACCTTCAGCGACAGGCCGAGCGACGCGATGATGAACGAGAACTCGCCGATCTGCGAGACGCTCATGCCGACGCGCATCGACGTGCGGCCGTCCTTGCCGGCGAGAAACGCGCCGAGCCCGCACGACACGATCTTGCCGAGCACGACGGCAATCGTGATGACGGCGATCGGCCACGCGTAGTCGACGAGCACCGTCGGGTTCAGCAGCAAACCGATGGTGACGAAGAAGATCGCCGAGAACATGTCGCGCACCGGCGCGATCAGATGCTCGATGCGCGCGAGATGCCGCGACTCCGCCATGATCGCGCCGATGAGAAACGCGCCGAGCGCGATCGAATAATCGAGCTTCACGACGAGCAGGCAGAAGCCGAAGCAGAAGCCGAGCACGGTGACGAGCAGCATCTCGTCGCTCTTCGCCTTCGCGACGTAGTTGAGCGCGCGCGGCACCGTGAGAATGCCGACGACCAGCGACACCGTCATGAAAAGCAGCAGCTTGCCGAGCGTGACGACCGCGACGCCAGCGCTTACGGACCCCGTCTGCGCGATGCCGGAGAGCAGCACGAGCATCGCGATCGCGAGTATGTCTTCGACGATCAGAATGCCGAACACGATCTGCGCGAAGTGCTCGCCCTTCATACCGAGTTCGGAAAGCGCCTTCACGATGATGGTTGTCGACGAGATCGCGAGCATCGCGCCGAGAAAGAGCGAGTCCATCGAGCTCCAGCCGAACCATCGCCCGATCTCGTAGCCGACCCAGATCATCAGCACGATTTCCGAAAGCGCGGCGACGAAGGCGGTCGCGCCGACCTTGAAGAGCTTGCGCAAGCTGAATTCGAGCCCGAGCGAAAACATCAGGAAGACGACGCCGAGTTCGCCGAGCGTCTGGATGGTCGCTTCGTCGTGGATCAGATTGAACGGCGGCGTGTACGGCCCGATGATCACGCCCGCCGCGATATAACCCAGCACGACCGGCTGCCGCAGACGGTGAAAGAGCACCGTCACCACGCCCGCGATGGCCATGATCACTGCGAGATCCTGAATGAAGCCGATCGCGTGATGCATCAACTATTTCCTTACAAAATGATAATGGGATAGCCGATGTTACCGCACGGACGCGGATTCCTGCCCTCCGGCAAGCGATCTTTTGGACGCGCATCGCGCTGGTGCAAGCGCAAAGAAAAGGCCCGCGCAAATGGCGGGCCTCGATGAAAACGAAAGAACGACGGCGCTCAGACTGCCGCTTCGTTTTCCTCGCCGGTGCGAATGCGGATCACGCGCTCGACATCGGCGACGAAGATCTTGCCGTCGCCGATCTTGCCCGTGCGCGCGGCGCCGATGATCGCGTCGATGACCTGATCGGTTTGATCGTTCGCGACGACGACTTCGATCTTCACCTTCGGCAGGAAGTCGACGACATACTCTGCACCACGATAAAGCTCGGTATGCCCCTTCTGACGGCCGAAGCCCTTCACTTCCGTGACCGTGAGACCGGTCAGGCCCACTTCGGCCAGCGCTTCGCGAACTTCGTCGAGCTTGAACGGTTTGATGATGGCGGTGATGCGTTTCATGGCGTGCCTCGCGTAAAGATCGATTCAAGGGGTTCGAAAAAAGGTCGTGTCCCGCGCGGGACAGATGTTTTCGATTCTAGCCGCGTTTCATCGAGCAGGCGGTCCGTATATTCGCGAGGACGTCGGATATCACTCCTTCGTCGGCACGCGTTCGAGGTCCGCGAGCCACACCGTCGCCTGGCCGTCGCTCGGCGCGCGCCAGTCGCCGCGCGGCGAAAGCGAGCCGCCCGAGCCGACCTTCGGCGCGTTCGGCACGCATGAGCGCTTGAACTGGCTCGTGCGGAAGAACCGATCCAGGAAGATGCGCAGATTTTTGCGGATCGCGCCGATGTCGTATTGATTCCGCGTAACGGTCGGGCCTTCCGGCCACGCGCCCGCATCGCGATCGCGCCATGCATGCAACGCGAGAAACGCGACCTTCGTTGGTGCAAAGCCGAAGCGCAACGTGTAGTACAGATTGAAGTCCTGCAATTCGTACGGGCCGATGACGCTCTCCGTCTTCTGCTCCACCACGCCGCTCGTCTTGCCGGGGATGAGTTCCGGGCTGATATCGGTGGAGAGGATGTTTTCGAGCACATCGGTTCCGCTTCCGCCGATCTGTCCCGACTCGGCAACCCAGCGCACCAGATGCGTGATCAGCGTCTTCGGCACGCTCGCGTTCACGTTGTAGTGGGACATGTGATCGCCCACTCCGTAGGTGCACCAACCAAGTGCGAGCTCGCTCAGATCGCCCGTGCCGATGACGATCGCATGGTTGAAGTTCGCGAGCCGGAACAGATGGCTCGTGCGTTCGCCCGCCTGCACGTTCTCGTACGTGATGTCGTATTGTTCGGCGCCCGTGCTGTGCGGATGGCCGATGTCGGCGAGCATCTGCACGCAGCTCGGACGAATGTCGATCTCGCTCGCCGTGCAGCCGACGACTTCCATCAGCTCGCGCGCCTGCTTGAGCGTGCGGTCGCTGGTGGCGAAGCCGGGCATCGTATAGGCGAGGATGTTCGAGCGCGGCAGACCGAGGCGGTCCATCGCTTTCGCGCACACGAGCAGTGCATGCGTCGAGTCCAGCCCGCCCGATATGCCGATGACCACCTTCGACATCCCCGACGATTGCAGCCGTTGCAGCAACGCCTGCACCTGAATGTTGTAGACCTCGTTGCATCGTTCGTCGCGGCGCGCGGCATCGGCGGGCACGTACGGAAAGCGCGCGACCCGGCGTTCGAGCGGCAGCTTTTCATCGTCGGGAATCGATAGTGGAAATTCGATCACGTCGAATTGCGCGACTTCGCCGGCGTGGCGATGCGTCGAGCGGCCGAACGTGGTTTGCCGCATGCGTTCGCGCGAGAGGCGTTCCAGATCGATATCGGCGTAAATGAGGTGCGACTTGTCCGAGAAGCGCTCGGACTCCGCCAGCAGCTCGCCGTTTTCGTAGATGAGGCCTTGCCCGTCCCAGGCGAGATCGGTGGACGATTCGCCATTGCCCGCCGATGTGTACAGATACGCCGCGACGCAACGCGCAGACTGCTGCCCGACGAGCTGATGCCGATAAGCCGACTTGCCCACGACGATATTCGACGCCGACAGATTCACGAGCACGGTCGCGCCCGCAAGCGCCGCGAACGACGACGGCGGAATCGGCACCCAAACGTCCTCGCAAATCTCGACGTGAAACCGGAAGAGCGGAAGATCCTCGATCTGAAACAGCAGCGACGCGCCGAACGGCACGTCCTGACCGCATAGCGTGACCGTGTTTTCGGCGGCGGCATCGGCGGGACTGAACTGGCGCGCCTCGTAGAACTCGCCGTAGTTCGGAAGATAGCTCTTCGGCACGACGCCGCGAATGAAGCCGCCAGCGATGACGATCGCGCAGTTGAAGAGCTTGTGCTCGGCGCGCACCGGCGCGCCGACGATCATCGCGATATCGAGTTGCTTCGATGCGTCGAGAATGCTTTGCAGCGCGTCTTCGCACGCGTCGAGCAAGGCGCGCTGATGGAAGAGATCGTCGCACGTATACGCCGACACCCCGAGCTCGGGAAACGCGACGAGCACCGCGCCGTGCGCGGCGGCTTCTTTCGCCAGTTCGATCGTCTGCGCCGCGTTGAACGCGGGATCGGCGACCTTGCAGGACGGAACGCCGACCGCGACGCGCGCGAAATCGTGGCTGTACAGGTTGAAGAAATTTCTGCTCATGGCTGACATGGATGTGCGCGAGTTGCAGCGAAGGGGGTCGAATCGATTATCGCATCTCAGGTTTTCTTCCTGAACGGCGTGTGCGCTTCGAGTTCCTCGATGTGCTGATCCATCGCCTGCGTTTCGGCATCGAGAAATTCGGCGATCGCGTGCGCGAAACGCTGATCCGCGATCCAGTGCGCGGACCATGTCGGCGTCGGCAACAGTCCGCGCGACATCTTGTGCACACCCTGCGCGCCGCCCTCGAAACGCGCGAGCCTATGTTCGATGCAATACGCGATGCCCTGCATGTAGCACGTCTCGAAGTGCAGCCCGGAGACGAACTCCCGCGTGCCCCAATAGCGGCCGTACATCGTGTCGCCGCCGATCATGTTGAGCGCGCACGCGAGGCGCTCGCCGTCCGCTTCGGCGATGACGAGCAGCATGCTGTCGGGCGCATCGGCGTGAATGCGGCCGAAGAACTCGCGCGTCAGATACGGCGCGTTCCAGTGCTCGCGATACGTGTTGTCGTAACAGTCGTAGAAGAAGTCGAGCGCGGCATCGTCGATTTCGCCACCGCGCAGCCACTTGTACGTGACGCCCGCATCCGCCACGCGCCGGCGATCCTGCTTCACTTTCTTGCGCTTGTCGTGGCTCATCGTCGCGAGGAAGGCGTCGAAGCTCGCGTAGCCATCGCCGGGCAGATTCTCCCAGTGGAACTGCACGCCTTCGCGCAGCATGTAGCCCGCGTCGGTGAGCGCCTCGACATCCTGCGCGTGCGGAAACAGCACGTGCAGCGACGACAGTTCGAGTCGCCGCGTCAATTCGATCGCGCCGCGCGCGAGCAGCACGCGATCCTCGTGATGCGCGGCGATGAGGCGCGGGCCCGTGACCGGCGAAAACGGCACCGCCGACAGCGCCTTCGGGTAGTAGCGCAGACCGTGGCGCTCGAAGGCATCGGCCCAGGCGTGATCGAACACGTATTCGCCGCGCGAATGCGACTTGATGTAGAGCGGCATCGCGCCGGCAAATTCGCCGCCGCGCTTCAGTATCAGATGATGCGCGCGCCAGCCGGTGCGCTTGACGGCGCACTCCGTATCCTGCAACGCCGAGAGAAACGCGTGACGCACGAACGGGTTTTCGCCGGCGAGCCGGTTCCAGTCGTCGGCGGCGATGTCGGCGAGCGCATCGACCACATGAATTTCGACCTCGCGATTCAACAGGCTACCTCGCTGTGATTGACCGACGAGCGCGCTCGAACCATCGCAGAGCGCGCCCGAAAGCGGCTATTCTCGCGCAAGTCGCAGCGGCGCGCCGATGCGGACAAAACGCCCCGGCGCGGTGCTTTCGGCGATAATGCGCGGCAAATCTTTCATCGTTCTCCCATGCCCTGGTTTCTGTACCTGATCGAATGCGCCGACGGCAGCCTCTACACGGGCATCGCGACGGACGTCGAGGCGCGCTTCACCGCGCACGCGAGCGGCAAGGGCGCGCGCTACACGCGGGCGCGAAAGCCGGTGCGCGTGCTGGCGTCGTTCGAACTGGCGGGGAAATCGGAGGCGCTGCGCGCGGAATATCGCGTCAAGCAACTGACCGCGCAGCAGAAGCGCGCGTTGATTGCGGGGGAAAGGACGCTGGAGTCGTTGTTGCCTCAGACCGAAGCAAGCGAAGAAGAATAAAAAACGCCGCCGCGTGGGTGACACGCGGCGGCGTTTTGTCGGAGAACGCGCTTACTTCTTGTAGTTCGCGACGCCTTCCGAGATTTCCTTGTGCGCGGCGTCGATGCCGGCCCAGCCTTCGACCTTCACCCACTTGCCCTTTTCGAGCGCCTTGTAGTTCTCGAAGAAGTGCTTGATCTGGTCTTTCAGATACTCGGGCACGTCGTCGATCGACTTGATGTTCGCCGTCATCGGGCAGACCTTGTCGTGCGCCACCGCGACGAGCTTCGCGTCCACGCCCGATTCATCGGTCATCTGCAGCATGCCGACCGCGCGCGCGCGCACGACCGAGCCCGCCAGCAGCGGATACGGCGTGATGACGAGCACGTCGACCGGGTCGCCGTCGCCGGAAAGCGTCTGCGGAATGAAGCCGTAGTTCGCCGGATAGCGCATGCCGGTGCCGACGAAACGGTCGACGACGAGCAGGCCCATGTCCTTGTCCGCTTCGTATTTGACCGGATCGCTCTGCGCGGGAATTTCGATGATGACGTTGAAATCGTGCGGGAGATCTTTGCCGGGAGGTACGTTGTTGAAGCTCATGAGCGCTCTCTGGAGAAGTTGAGATCGGAGATGGAATCGCACGGGCGGACGGTGTCTTGCGGCCCGTCGCGCTTGTCTGCGCGTGATTTCGCCATTATAGCCAATCGACCCCGCACGCCCGACGCACGTTCCCGGTTGGCGCGATAATCGGTTTCCGGCTCCAGAACATCCGATTTCAGGAGACATGCATGGAAGACGCGAAGCATTTCATCGATAACCGCTGGATCGCGGCATCGGGCAACGAGACGATTCCGGTCGTCGATCCGTCCGATGGCCAGGTCTTCGCGCAGATCGCGCGGGGCAGCGCGGCGGACATCGACCGCGCGGTCGCCGCCGCCCGCGCGGCCTTCGACGGCGGCTGGGGCGCGACGAGCGCGGCGGAACGCGGGCGCATCCTCGCGCGCCTGTCGATGCTGATCGGCGCGTGCCACGAGGAGATCGCGCAGGTCGAGGCGCGCGACACCGGCAAGCCACTGAAGCAGGCACGCGCCGACGCCACCGGCATCGCGCGCTATTTCGAGTTTTACGCGGGCGCCGCCGACAAGCTCCACGGCGAAACCCTGCCCTATCAGCACGGCTACACCGTGCTCACGATCCGCGAGCCGCACGGCGTGACCGGGCATATCGTGCCGTGGAACTATCCGCTGCAGATTTTCGGGCGCAGCGTCGGCGCGGCGCTCGCCACGGGCAACGCGTGCGTCGTGAAGCCGGCGGAGGACGCGTGCCTGTCGCTGTTGCGCATCGCGGAACTGGCGGCGGAAGCCGGCCTGCCGGATGGCGCGCTCAATATCGTCACCGGATACGGTCACGAAGCGGGCGCGGCGCTCGCGCGGCATCCGGGCATCGATCACATCTCGTTCACCGGCTCGCCCGCGACGGGCGCGGCAGTCACGAAGATGGCCGCCGACAATCACGTCCCCGTCACGCTGGAACTCGGCGGCAAGTCGCCGCAAATCGTATTCGCCGATGCCGATTTCGACGCCGCCCTTCCCGTGCTCGTCGCCGCGATCGTGCAGAACGCCGGACAGACGTGCTCGGCGGGCAGCCGCGTGCTGATCGAGCGCGCGGCGTACGAACCCTTGCTGGATCGTCTCTCGGAGGCGTTCGCGGCGCTGAAGGTCGGTCCGAGCAAGCTCGATCTCGACTGCGGCCCGCTCATCAGCGCGAAGCAGCAGCAGCGCGTGTGGGATTTTCTGTCCGATGCGCAGCACGACGGCATTCCGATGGCCGCGCACGGCGAAGTCGTCGGCGATGCGCCCGAAGCGGGCTTCTATCAGGCGCCGACGCTGTTGCGCGACGTCCCGCCGACGCATCGTCTCGCGCGCGAGGAAGTGTTCGGCCCGGTGCTCGCCGCGATGCCCTTCGACGACGAAGCCGACGCGCTCCGACTCGCCAACGGCACCGACTACGGGCTCGTCGCCGGCATCTGGACCCGCGACGGCGCGCGTCAGATGCGGCTCGCGCGCCGCGTGCGTTCCGGACAGGTGTTCATCAACAACTACGGCGCGGGCGGCGGCATCGAATTGCCGTTCGGCGGCGTCAAGCATTCGGGACACGGACGCGAGAAAGGCTTCGAGGCGCTGTACGGCTTCACGACGCTCAAGACCATCGCCATCAAACACGGATAAGGAGACACGCATGCGACTGCAAGGCAAAACCGTCATCGTGACGGGCGGCGGCTCGGGATTCGGCGAAGGCATCGCGAAGACGTTCGCGCGTGAGGGCGCGAACGTCGTCGTCAACGATCTGAACGGGCCGGCCGCCGAGCGCGTCGCGAGCGAGATCGCGCTCGCATCGTCGCCGGAGGTGAAGCACGGCCGCGCGATCGCCGTTCAAGGCGATGTGACGCAGCGCGCCGACTGGCAAACGCTCTTCGATGCCGCGATCGGGGACTTCGGCAGCGTGCAGGTCGTCGTCAACAACGCGGGCACGACGCACCGTAACAAGCCCGTTCTCGACGTCACCGAGGCCGAATTCGACCGCGTCTACGCGGTGAACGTGAAGAGCATCTATTGGAGCGTCGAGCAGTTCGTGCCGTACTTTCGCGAACGGGGCGGCGGCGCGTTCATCAATATCGCGTCGACGGCGGGCGTGCGGCCGCGTCCGGGACTCGTCTGGTACAACGGCAGCAAGGCGGCGGTGATCATCGCGAGCAAGGCGCTCGCGGTCGAACTGGGCGCGGACCGCATCCGCGTGAACTGCATCAATCCGGTGATGGGCGAGACCGCCCTGCTCTCCGAGTTCATGGGCATGGAGGACACGCCCGAGAACCGCCGCAAGTTTCTCGCGACGATACCGCTCGGCCGGCTTTCGACGCCTCAGGACATCGCCAACGCGGCGCTTTATCTCGCATCCGACGATGCGGAGTTCATCACCGGCGTCGCGCTCGAAGTGGACGGCGGACGCTGCGTCTGACGCTTGCCCGCGCACGCCGCGCGCCCCGTGCGGCGAGTGCGGGCATCGGTGCTTTCCCTAGCAGAAACGGGCGTTTTGCGGTGCGGCCGACGGGCTAGAATCCTTACGCGCCTGTAATCGCGAGCGGGCCCGTCCGCTCGCCTGGCGCACACAAAAAATATTGGAGACAAGCATCATGGCCAGCACCGCCAAACCCATGCCGCGCCCCGGCGCGGGCACGCCTTCCGCGTTCGAGGAGGCCACTTACCGAAAGGTCGTCTGGCGTCTCGCGCCGCTTCTGCTGATCTGTTATGTGGTGGCGTATCTCGACCGCGTGAACGTCGGCTTCGCCAAGCTGCAGATGGCCGCCGATTTGCAACTGTCGGATGCCGTGTACGGCTTCGGCGCGGGCATTTTCTTCTTCGGCTACTTCATCTTCGAGATTCCGTCGAACATCATCTTGCATCGCGTCGGCGCGCGCGTGTGGATCGCGCGGATCATGATTACGTGGGGCGTCATTTCGGCGCTCACGATGTTCATCACCACGCCGACGATGTTCTACGTCATGCGCTTTCTGCTCGGCGCGGCGGAAGCGGGCTTCTTCCCCGGCATCATTCTTTATCTGACGTACTGGTTTCCGGCGCAGCGGCGCGGGCGCATCACGACGCTGTTCATGACGGCGATCGCGCTTTCGGGTCTGATCGGCGGGCCGATCAGCGGCTGGATCATGGATGCGTTCCACATGAAGAACGGCTGGCACGGCTGGCAATGGCTGCTGCTGCTCGAAGGCATTCCGTCGATCATCGTCGGCATCGTCGTGTTCCTGAAGCTCGACGATCGTATCTCGAAGGCTTCTTGGCTCACGCAGGAAGAACGCGAACTGCTCGAACGCAACATCGCGGCGGATAACGTCCAGAAGGAAGATCTGTCGCTGGGCAAGATCTTGTCGAGCCCGAAAGTGTGGCTGATGAGCATCATCTACTTCTCGTTCGTGATGGGACTGTATGGCGTGAGCTTCTGGCTGCCGACGATCATCAAGTCGATGGGGATCAAGGATGCGCTGCATGTCGGCCTGCTCTCCGCGATTCCTTATGGCGCGGCGGTGATCGGCATGCTGTACGCGGCGCGCAGCGCGGATCGTTCCGGCGAGCGTCGCTGGCATATCGCGATTCCGGCGTTGATCGGTGCGATCGGGCTGGTGCTGTCGGTGGTGTGGTTCAACAACACGACGCTCGCGATGCTCGGCCTCACGCTCGCCACGATGGGCATTCTCACGACGCTGCCGCTGTTCTGGAGTCTGCCGACGGCGTTTCTTGCCGGCACCGGGGCGGCTGCGGGTATTGCGATGATCAACTCGCTTGGGAATCTCGCCGGGTTTTTGAGTCCTTATCTCGTGGGGTGGTTGAAGCAGGTCACTGCTTCTAATTCGAGTGGGATGTATATGCTCGCGGGTTTTCTCGTTCTTGGGGCTGTGCTTGTGCTTAGTGTGCCGGCGCGGTTGGTTAATCGGTAAGGTTGCGTTCCGCTTTCTTTTTCGCGGAAGCCTGTGATCGCGTCGGTCTGTTGGCACTGCCCTTGTGCAGGGCAGTCCCAATAGACCGACGCGTAATCGCGAGCCGGCGAAAAAGAACGAAACCCGCACCGCAACGATGCACATCCCCCGTGCATGCACCAAAACCTCGCCCGCTAACCCCCATCCCCCGAAGTAAAACTTCCCTGCGATTCCCCGCAAACCCCCGCCATTAGGGCAAAAGACCCCAATTGGCATACCCCTTGCAGAACGCTCCGAGCAATCGTCATTGCTCAAACATCCACATCGGCAAGGGGAACACAGAAATGAAACGACGCAGTCTGCTGAAGTTCGGCTCCATGTCGGGCGCGCTCGCCCTTGCGGGCCAACTTCCGATCACGAAAGCCCACGCCGCCGATACCGGTCCGATCAAGGTCGGCATCCTCCATTCGCTGTCGGGCACGATGGCGATCTCCGAGACGTCGCTGAAAGACACGGCACTCATGACCATCGCCGATATCAACAAGAGCGGCGGCGTCATGGGCCGGCAGATTCAGCCCGTCGTCGTCGATCCCGCTTCGAACTGGCCGCTCTTCGCCGAGAAGGCGCGTCAGCTTCTCACGCAGGACAAGTGCGCGGTCGTGTTCGGCTGCTGGACCTCGGTGTCGCGCAAGTCCGTGCTGCCGGTGTTCGAGGAACTCAACGGCCTGCTCTTCTACCCCGTGCAGTACGAAGGCGAAGAGATGTCCCGCAACGTGTTCTATACGGGCGCCGCGCCGAATCAGCAGGCGATTCCCGCCGTCGAATATCTGATGGGACCGGAAGGCGGCAGCGCCAAGCGCTTCTTCCTGCTCGGCACCGACTACGTGTACCCGCGCACGACCAACAAGATCCTGCGCGCGTTCCTTCACTCCAAGGGCGTGAAAGATGCAGACATTCAGGAGGTCTACACACCGTTCGGACATAGCGACTATCAAACCATCGTCGCGAACATCAAGACCTTTGCCCAAGGGGGAAAGACGACTGTCATCTCTACGATCAACGGCGATTCGAACGTACCGTTCTACAAGGAACTCGGCAACCAGGGCCTGAAAGCGACGGACGTGCCTGTCGTCGCGTTCTCGGTCGGCGAAGAGGAACTGCGCGGCATCGACACGAAACCGCTCGTCGGCCATCTTGCCGCATGGAACTACTTCATGTCGGTGAAGAACCCGAACAACTCGAAGTTCGAGAAGGAATTCTTCGCGTACGCAAAGGCGCAGAACCTTCCGGGCGGCGACAAGCGCGTCACCAACGATCCGATGGAAGCGACCTTCGTCGGCATCCACATGTGGAAGCAGGCCGTCGAAAAGGCGAAGAGCGCCGATGTCGACAAGGTCCGCACCGCGATGGTCGGTCAGACCTTCGCCGCGCCTTCCGGCTTCACGCTGACGATGGACGGCAACCATCATCTGCATAAGCCCGTGATGATCGGCGAAATTCGCGGCGACGGTCAGTTCAACGTCGTCTGGAAGACGAAGACCGCCATACGCGCGCAGCCGTGGAGCCCGTATATCGCGGGCAACGAGGGCAAGCCGGATGTCGTCAGCTCGATTCCCGCGTTCCTGCGCCGTCAGCGTGTGCGTGTCGCGTAACGCGTGACGTCGATGCAGCGAGGCCGCGCGTTTCATGCGATGCGCGCGGCCTTTCGAGTTCTAACGGAAAGGCCCACATGACCGGCTCCCTCAAGCGCGCGCTCTTTGCGCTCATCCTCGCGATGACGTCGCTCGCGGCCCACGCGCTCACCAACGACGATCTCGCCCCGCTCGCCGGCGACGACTTCGAAGCCAAGACCGCCGCCATCGACAAGCTCATTGCCAATGCCGATGCGCCTTCCATCGCCGTGCTCGGCGCGCTGTCCGATGGCTCGCTCGTCGCGACCGATAACGGTCACGTCTACATTCAGACCGATGACGGCACGAAGGACGCGATCACCGGCAAGACCGCCGAAGCGCCCGATGCGCAGCCGATCACGCTGAACAATCTGCTGCGCACGAAGGTCGCGGGCGCGTTGTCGGGGCTGCAGCTCGCATCGCCCGATACGGCCAAACGCCGCGACGCCATCGCTGCGTTGCTGAAGAACCCGGACGCATCGATGAAGCCGATGATCGACCGAGCCCGCGCCATCGAAAAGGATTCCGAACTAAAGAAGCGCCTCGACACGCTCTGGGCGATGACCGCGCTGCACGATCCCGACGTGAACAGGCGTCTCGAAGCCGCGCAACTCGTCGCGGCGCGCCATGACCTCGACATGTACGAACTGCTGCGCCCGATCGTCGCGAAGAAGGCCGACGGCACGTTCAACGAACCCGACGAACGCGTACGCAACGCGGCTCAGGAAGGCATCTACGCACTCGATTCGATTCAGCGCCGCAGCGAAATCTTCGGCACGATCTTCGCGGGCCTCTCGCTCGGCAGCGTGCTGCTGCTCGCGGCGCTCGGGCTTGCGATCACATATGGGCTGATCGGCGTCATCAACATGGCGCACGGCGAGTTCCTGATGATCGGCGCCTATGCGACCTATGTCGTGCAGAACCTCGTGCGGCATTACGCGCCCGCCGCGTTCAACTGGTATCCGCTCTTCGCGGTGCCTGCGTCGTTCATCGCCGCGGGGCTCGTCGGCATCGTGCTCGAAAGGCTCGTGCTGAAGCATCTCTACGGACGTCCGCTCGAAACGCTGCTGACGACCTTCGGCATCAGCCTGATCCTGATTCAGGCGACGCGCACGCTCTTCGGCGCGCAGAACGTGCAGGTGACGAATCCCTCGTGGATGAGCGGCGGCGTCACCGTGATGCAGAACCTCATCCTCCCGTACAACCGTCTGACGATCCTCGCGTTCTCGCTCGCCGTCGTCGCGATCGCGTGGGGCGTGCTCACGAAGACGCGCCTCGGCCTCTTCGTGCGCGCGGTGACGCAGAACCGCCGCATGGCCGCGTGCGTCGGCGTCAAGACAGCGCGTGTCGATTCGTACGCGTTCGCGTTCGGTGCGGGCATCGCGGGACTCGGCGGCTGCGCGCTCTCGCAGATCGGCAACGTCGGGCCCGATCTCGGACAGAGCTACATCATCGATTCGTTCATGGCGGTGGTGCTCGGCGGCGTCGGCCAGCTCGCGGGCACGGTGATCGGCGGCTTCGGGCTCGGGCTCGTCAGCAAGGCGGTCGAGCCGTTCTGGGGCGCGGTGCTCGCGAAGATCGCGGTGCTCGTGCTCATCGTGTTGTTCATCCAGAAGCGTCCGCAGGGCATGTTCGCCCTCAAGGGCCGCAGCGCGGAGGCTTGAGACATGACCGCCTCGACCAATGTCGGCACGAACCTCGACGTCACGCCGCAACCCGATCCGGGCGCGGCGCGCGCAGGCTTCGCGCTCGGCCTGCCGCCGCGCGCCGCGCTCTTGCCGAAGAAAGGCTGGCTCGCGTTGATCGCGCTCGTCATCGCGATGGTGATCTTCGTGCCCGTCAGCGCGCTCGTGCTGCCGGAAACGAGCACGTTCCATCTCTCGGCTTATGCGATGACGCTCGTCGGCAAGCTCATGTGCTACGCAATCGGCGCGCTCGCGCTCGACCTCGTATGGGGCTATTGCGGCATTCTGAGCTTGGGCCATGCGCTTTTCTTCGCGCTCGGCGGCTACGCGATGGGCATGTACCTGATGCGCTCGATCGGCCGCGAGGGGACGTATCAAAGCGATCTTCCCGACTTCATGGTGTTTCTCGACTGGCACAAGCTGCCGTGGTACTGGGAGGGCACGGAACATCTCTGGTATGCGCTGTTGCTCGTCGTCCTCGTGCCTGGCGTGCTTGCGTGGGTGTTCGGCTTCTTCACGTTCCGCTCGCGCGTCAAGGGCGTGTATCTGTCGATCATCACGCAGGCGATGACCTTCGCCGCGATGCTGCTTTTCTATCGCAACGAAACGGGCTTCGGCGGCAACAACGGCTTCACCGACTTCAAGCGCATCGCGGGCTTTCCAATCACGCATCCGGGCACGCGCACCGCCCTCTTTCTCATCACGTTCGCGGTGCTCGTGCTCGCGTTTCTCGCGGCGAGATGGATCGTCACGTCGAAGCTCGGGCGAGTCGTCACCGGCGTGCGCGACGGCGAAGCGCGCCTGATGTTCCTCGGCTATAGCCCGCTCGCGTACAAGCTCTTCATCTGGACGGTGTCGGCGGTGTTGTGCGGCATCGCGGGCGCGTTGTATGTGCCGCAGGTCGGCATCATCAATCCGAGCGAGATGTCGCCCGCGAACTCGATCGAAATGGCGATCTGGGTCGCGGTCGGCGGACGCGGCACGCTGATCGGACCGATCGTCGGCGCGTTCGCCGTCAACGGCGCGAAGAGCTTTTTCACCGCCTATTTCGCGGAGTATTGGCTGTTTTTCCTCGGCCTCATCTTCACGCTCGTGCCCTTGCTTCTGCCGAACGGCATCATGGGACTGATCGATCTCGCGCGCCGCAAGAAGGCGCATGGAGACGCTGCCGAATGACTGTACATAACGCATTGATCGTGGATTTGCCGCCGATTCCGGAGACGAGCCACAAGAACATCAACGTGTCGTCGGGTCTGGGGCATGTGCTCGCGCCCGGCGAGATCGATGTATCGCACGGCACGATCCTCTATCTCGAGGACGTCACCGTGAGCTTCGACGGCTTTCGCGCGCTGAACAAGCTGACGTTGTCGATCGATGTGGGCGAGTTGCGCTGCGTGATCGGCCCGAACGGCGCGGGCAAGACGACGATGATGGATGTCATCACCGGCAAGACACGTCCCGACGACGGCAAGGTTTTTCTCGGGCAGACGTTCGATCTCACGCGCATGTCGGAGCCGGTGATTGCGCGCACGGGCATCGGGCGCAAGTTTCAGAAGCCGACTGTGTTCGAGAATCATCCGGTGTGGGAGAACCTCGAACTCGCGATGAAGACGGACAAGCGCTGGTTCGCATCGTTGAGGGCGCGGCTGGATGGTGCCGCGCAGGCTCGCATCGAAGAGACGCTCGAGCTGATTCGCCTTCAGCATCAGGCGACGCGGCTTGCGGGCGAGTTGTCGCATGGGCAGAAGCAGCGGCTCGAAATCGGCATGTTGTTGATGCAGCAGCCTGCTCTCTTGCTGCTCGATGAGCCTGCGGCCGGCATGACCGATCATGAAACGATGGAACTCGCGGAGTTGCTCAACAAGCTGCGTGGGTCGTGTTCGATGATGGTCGTCGAGCATGATATGGAGTTTGTTGCTGCGCTTTCGGGAGATAGCGGGAAGGTTACTGTTATGGCTGAGGGGAGTGTTCTTGCCGAAGGCACGCTCGATGACGTCAAACGGGACGAGGCCGTTATTGAGTCTTATCTTGGGCGTTAGTGTTTTATGTCGGCGTGGGTCGTCGTGGAAGCCTGTTTTCTTAGTGGTCGATTAGCGTTGCCCCTGTGCGGGGCAGTGCTAATAGACCGACGCGATCACAGGACTCCACGCAAGCGTAAGCAAACAAGCGCAGACCAAGAGACAAAGCAAATGCTAGAAGTCGAAAACCTGAACCAATACTATGGCGGCAGCCACATCCTCCGCGATGTGAAACTCACCGTCCCCGATGGAAAACTCACCGTCCTGCTGGGCCGCAACGGCGTGGGCAAAACGACGCTCCTTCGCTGCCTGATGGGTGTCGTCCCGACAAAAAGCGGCACCATCGCCTGGCGCGGCAACAAGCTCTCCTCGATGCCCACCCACGCGCGCGTCGCAAACGGCCTCGCCTACGTGCCGCAAGGCCGCGACATCTTCGGCCGTCTCACCGTCGAAGAAAACCTGCTCGTCGGCGCAGCGAGCCGCAAAGCGCCATCGAAGATTCCCGATCACATCTACGCGCTGTTCCCCGTCCTCAAAGACATGAAGAACCGCCGAGGCGGCGATCTCTCCGGCGGTCAACAACAGCAACTCGCAATCGGCCGCGCGCTGATGAGCGAGCCGCAACTGCTCATCCTCGACGAGCCGACCGAAGGCATTCAGCCATCGATCATCCGCGATATCGGCCGAACGCTTCGGCAACTCGTCGACGAAATGGGCATGACCGTCCTGCTCGTCGAGCAGTATTACGACTTCGCGCGCGAACTCGCCGATCGATACTGGGTCATGAGCCGCGGCGAAATCGTCGCGGGCGGCGCGGGCTCGGAAATGGACGCGCATGGAGTGCGCGAGCTGATCGCCGTATGATCGAGGCTCCGCTCTAGAAAAACGCATCGCTCATGCACCACGAATCGCACGCAACACTCGCCGATCCGAACATCTGGCGCGGCTCGCTCGAACTCGGCTACGCGCGTCAGCACGGCCGCACCGTCTGCGTTCATCGCAAGCACGAAGGCCCATTGCGGCTGCAACGGCCGCTCTATCCCGAAGGCGATATCTGTCATTCGGTGATCGTGCACCCGCCCGGCGGCGTCGCGGGCGGCGATCGTCTTTCCATCGACGTTCGTCTGCACCAAGACACGCACGCCGTCATCACGACGCCCGGCGCGACCAAGTGGTACAAGGCCAACGGCAAGCTCGCGACGCAGCGCATCGATATCGATCTCGCCGCGCACGCGAAGCTCGACTGGCTGCCGCAAAACAACATCGTGTTCGAATCGTCGAACGTCGAACTCGAATTCAACCTGACACTCGATGAAGGCGCGAGCGCGATCGGCTGGGACGCGATGCTGCTCGGCCGCGCCGCCGCCGGCGAAAAGTGGACGCAAGGGCATATCAAGGCGACATCGCGTATCGCGCATCGCAATGGTTCGACGCTCTGGTTCGAACGCACGCTGCTCGATGCGCGCGATCCGCTGCGCGACTCCGCTCAAGGTCTCGCGGGCTTCCCCGCTTACGGCACGCTCTGGGCGATCGGCCCCGCATGCGACGATGCCCTCGCCGAGACCCTCGCCGCACATCTGCCCTTCGACGATGAGCTCCGCGCAGGCGCATCGTGCGTCGCGCCGGGCGTGCTGATCGTGCGCGCGATCAGCCGCTCCATGGAACCGCTGCAAAACGCACTCACCGATTGCTGGTCGCGTCTTCGTCCGCTCGTGCATGGCGTCGATGCGCGACCTCTGCGTTTGTGGACTACCTAGTACGCACCAACGAAGCGCACGCGTCTGCACATGGATTGTGCGCGACGATTTACGCGCAACCGGCAAACGCTGACAGCATAAGAAATAGGCATCGATGGCACGACTCTCGCTTTAAGCCTTCGCTCGAGAGCCGCGCATTCCAACGCGGCCGTTCAAGACCGAAGGATCATCGATGCTCACGACTTTTTCCCGCACGCGGCGCACCGCACTCGTCGCGCTGCTGCTTTCCCTCGCGCCTCTCGCCGCGCATGCCGACGCGCTCGACACCATCGCGAAGAACGGCACGCTGCGCGTCGCCGTGCCCGAAGACTATCCGCCCTTCGGCTCGGTCGGCGCCGACATGAAACCGCAAGGCTACGACGTCGACATGGCCGCGCTGCTCGCCAAGTCGATGAACGTGAAGCTCGAACTCGTGCCCGTCAACAGCGCGAACCGCATCCCGTATCTGACGACCAACAAGGTCGATCTCGTGATCTCGTCGCTCGGCAAGACGCCGGAACGCGAGAAGGTGCTCGACTTCTCGACGGCTTACGCGCCCTACTTTCAAGGCGTGTTCGGCCCCGCCGACATCAAGGTGACGAGCCCCGCCGATCTCACCGGCAAGACCGTCGGCGCCACGCGCGGCGCGCTCGAAGAGATCGCGCTCTCGCAGATGGCGCCCAACGCGACCATCAAGCGCTTCGAGGACAACAACGCGACCATCTCGGCCTTTCTCTCGGGACAGGTGCAACTGATCGCGGCGGGCAACATCGTCGCGGCGGCGATCCTGTCGAAGAATCCGCCGCGCCGGCCGGAAGCGAAGTTCATCATCAAGGATTCGCCGTGCTTCGTCG
The DNA here is from genome assembly GCF_023631045.1 of Caballeronia sp. AZ7_KS35. Lineage (NCBI taxonomy): Bacteria > Pseudomonadati > Pseudomonadota > Betaproteobacteria > Burkholderiales > Burkholderiaceae > Caballeronia > Caballeronia sp. AZ7_KS35. The sequence goes on from NZ_JALQDV010000010.1 coordinate 65,008, forward strand.
GCATGAACAAGAACGAGCCGCGCCTGATGTCGAAAGTGGACGACACCATCGCGCAGGCGAAGAAGGACGGCACGCTCAACACGATGTCGAAGAAGTGGTTCAACCAGCCGCTGCCCGCGACCCTTTGATCGGGAGCGCGGCATCGTATGGCCTATGAACTTCAATTCGCCGATCTCGCGCAGTACGCGGGCATGTTCGCGAGCGGCGCGGCGACCACGCTCGCGCTGACCGCAGTCTCGACGGCGCTCGGCGTGTCGGTCGGCGTGCTCCGCGCCGCCGCGCGCAACAGCCGGCATGCGTGGCTCGCGGCGATCGTCGGCGCCTATGTCGAAGCGGTCCGCAACACGCCGTTCATCGTGCAACTGTTCTTCGTATTCTTCGGCCTGCCCGCGCTCGGCATTCATCTCAGCGAATACGTCGCGGCCATTCTCGCGATGACGCTCAATCTCGGCGCGTACTCGATCGAGATCGTGCGCGCGGGCGTCGCCGCCGTGCCGAAGGGTCATCTCGAAGCGGCGGCATCGCTCGCAATGTCGCGTGGCGAGACGTTCCGTCATGTCGTGTTGCCGCAAGCGCTCGCCAAAGTGTTCCCCGCATTGACGAGCCAGATCGTCATTACGATGCTCGGCTCGGCGGTCGTCTCGCAGATATCGGTGCCCGATCTCACGTATGCCGCGAGCTATATCCAGTCGCGCAACTTCCGCGCGTTCGAGACGTGCTTCTTCATCACGGCCGCGTATCTCGTGATGGCGCTCGCTCTGCGCGCCGCATTGAACGCCATGGGCAAGCGCTTTCTGATGAACCACCGGAGCGCCGCGCGATGATCGAATTCACGCTCGCGCAGATCTTCGAGAACCTGCTGCTCGCGGCGCGCTGGACCGTCGTGCTGTCGATCGTGTCGTTCGTGTTGGGCGGCATCGTCGGCTTCGTGCTGCTCGTCATGCGCGTGTCGAAATCGCAAGTGCTGCGCATGCTCGTCAAAGGCTATATCCAGCTCTTTCAGGGCACGCCGCTTCTCATGCAGTTGTTCCTCGTGTTCTTCGGCCTGCCCTTGCTCGGCATCGACGTGTCGCCGTGGCTCGCGGCGAGCGTCGGTCTCACGCTCTTCACGAGCGCGTATCTCGCGGAGATCTGGCGCGGCGCGGTCGAAGCGGTGCCGAAGGGCCAGTGGGAAGCATCGTCGTCGCTCGCGATGAGTTACATGGAGCAGCTTCGTCACGTGATCCTGCCGCAAGCGACGCGCATCGCGGTCGGCCCGACGGTCGGCTTCGCGGTGCAGGCGGTGAAGGATACGGCGCTCGTATCGATCATCGGCTTCACGGAACTGACGAAGGCTGGCACGATGATTTCGAACGCAACTTTCCGGCCGTTTCTCGTGTATGGGCTCGTCGCCGTTATCTACTTCTTGCTTTGCTATCCGCTGACGCGCTATGCGCGCACGCTCGAAAGGAAATGGAATGCCGCTCGTTGAAACCCGCAATCTTCAGAAGCAGTTCGGCGCGAATCAGGTGCTGAAGGGCATCGACTTCGCCGTCGAGCGCGGACAAGTCGTGTCGATCATCGGGCGCAGCGGCTCGGGCAAGAGCACGTTGCTGCGCACGCTCAACGGTCTGGAGAGCATCGACGAAGGCTCGATCGAAATCGACGGCGAGCATATCGATGCGCGTCATGCCGACCTGCGCGCGCTGCGGCTGAAAGTCGGCATGGTGTTTCAGCAGTACAACCTCTTTCCGCATCTCACCGCGGGCGAAAACGTGATGCTCGCGCAGACCGTCGTCAGGAAGATCCACAGGGCGAAGGCGCGCGCGACGGCGCACACCGTGCTCGAACGCGTCGGTCTCGGCGACAAGTTCGATGCTTTTCCCGATCAGCTTTCGGGCGGTCAGCAGCAACGCGTCGCGATCGCGCGCGCACTTGCGATGAAGCCGACCGTGCTGCTCTGCGATGAGATCACATCGGCGCTCGATCCCGAACTCGTCGGCGAAGTGCTAGCGGTCGTCGAAGACCTCGCGCGCGACGGCATGACGCTCATCATGGTCACGCACGAAATGCGCTTCGCGCGCAAGGTGAGCGACAAGGTCGTGTTCATGCATCAGGGGCGCGTGTGGGAATCGGGCGCGCCGGACGCCATCTTCGAGCGGCCGTCGACCGTGGAGTTGCAGCGCTTCATCCAGTAAGCCGAAAGCCTACCGAAAGCCCCTTAAAAGCGCATGAGACGCGGCATTCCGGTGCTAGCATTGCAAAGCCCGAAACACTTTTCTCCATAGAAGAAGCCCATGAAACTCACGCCCAGAGAAAAGGACAAGCTGCTGATCTTCACAGCGGCCCTGCTCGCCGAGCGTCGCCGCGCGCGCGGCCTCAAGCTCAATCATCCGGAAGCGGTCGCGTTCATATCGGCGGCATTGATGGAAGCGGCGCGCGACGGCAAGACCGTCGCCGAAGTCATGCACTACGGCACCACGCTGCTCACGCGCGACGACGTGATGGAAGGCGTGCCCGAGATGATTCCCGACATCCAGATCGAAGCGACCTTCCCCGACGGCACCAAGCTCGTCACCGTTCATCATCCGATTCCCTGACACCATGATCCCCGGCGAATATTTCATCGACGATGGCGAGCACGAGCTCAATGCGGGCCGCGAGACGGTTACGGTCGTCGTCGCGAATCATGGCGACCGGCCGGTGCAGGTCGGCTCGCACTTCCACTTCTACGAAGTCAACGCGGCGCTCAAATTCGAGCGCGAGAAGGCGCGCGGCTTCCGATTGAACATCGCGGCGGGCACGGCAGTCCGCTTCGAACCCGGTCAGGAACGCACCGTCGAACTCGTCGCGCTGGCCGGCGATCGCCATGTGTACGGCTTCAACGCGCTCGTCATGGGCCCGCTCTAAAAAAGGACAGATATGACGCTACGCATCGGCCGCCGCGCTTATGCGGAAATGTTCGGCCCGACCACCGGCGACCGCGTGCGCCTCGCCGACACCGATCTCATCATCGAAGTGGAACGCGACTTCACGACCTACGGCGAAGAAGTGAAGTTCGGCGGCGGCAAGGTGATTCGCGACGGCATGGGCCAGTCGCAGCGCCCCGCCGCCGACGTCGTCGATACCGTCGTGACCAATGCGCTGATCCTCGATCACTGGGGCATCGTGAAGGCCGATATCGGCATCAAGGGTGGACGCATCTTCGCCATCGGCAAGGCGGGCAATCCGGACATTCAGCCGAACGTGAACATCGCGATCGGCGCGGCGACGGAAGTGATCGCGGGCGAAGGCATGATCGTGACGGCGGGCGGCGTCGATACGCACATTCACTTCATCAGCCCGCAACAGATCGACGAAGCGCTCGCGAGCGGCGTCACGACGATGCTCGGCGGCGGCACCGGCCCCGCGACCGGCACCAACGCGACAACCTGCACGCCGGGCCCGTGGCACATGGAGCGCATGCTGCAGGCCGCCGACGGCTGGCCCGTCAATCTCGGCTTTCTCGGCAAGGGGAACGCGAGCCTGCCGGAGCCGCTGATCGAGCAGGTGAAAGCGGGCGCGATCGGCCTGAAGCTGCACGAGGATTGGGGCACGACGCCCGCCGCGATCGACAATTGCTTGAGCGTCGCCGACGACACCGACACGCAAGTCGCCATCCACACCGACACGCTGAACGAAGCGGGCTTCGTCGAAACGACCATCGCCGCGTTCAAGGGCCGCACGATCCACACGTATCACACAGAAGGCGCGGGCGGCGGCCATGCGCCGGACATCATCAAGGTCGCGGGCGAATCGAACGTGCTGCCCTCTTCCACGAATCCGACGCGCCCCTACACCGTCAACACGCTCGATGAGCATCTCGACATGCTGATGGTGTGCCATCACCTCGATCCGTCGATCGCGGAAGACATCGCGTTCGCGGAATCGCGGATTCGTCGCGAGACCATCGCGGCCGAAGACATCCTTCACGATCTCGGCGCGCTGTCGATGCTTTCTTCGGATTCCCAAGCAATGGGCCGCGTCGGTGAAGTCATCATTCGCACATGGCAGACCGCGCACAAGATGAAGGTGCAGCGCGGCGCGTTGCCCGAAGACAGCACGCGTAACGATAATTTCCGCGCGAAGCGCTATGTCGCCAAGTACACGATCAATCCGGCAATCACGCACGGCATCGCGCATGAAGTCGGCTCGATCGAGCCGGGCAAGTGGGCCGACCTGGTGTTCTGGGAACCCGCGTTCTTCGGCGTGAAGCCCGCGATGATCGTCAAGGGCGGCATGATCGCGGTCGCGCAAATGGGCGACCCGAACGCGTCCATTCCGACGCCACAGCCGGTGCATTATCGCGAGATGTTCGCGACACGCGGCGGCGCACTCGGCAAGACGTCGCTGACATTCGTATCGCAGATGGCGATGGAGGCGCGCATCGCGGATCGTTATGGCTTGCAAAAGCAGATCGTCGCGGTCAGGAACTGCCGCAATGTGACGAAGGCCGACATGATTCACAATGCATGGCAGCCGTCCATCAGCGTCGATCCGCAGACCTATCAGGTGATCGCCAACGGACAATTGCTCACATGCGATCCCGCCACCGTTCTGCCGATGGCGCAGCGTTACTTCTTGTTCTGATATGCGTACCATCGACAAACGTCTGACCGCGAAGCTTGCCGACGTCCTCAAAAAACGCGCGCCCACGCTGACTCTTCCCTTCGATGCGCGCTGCAAGAGCCGCCTCGCCGCCACGCTCGACAACGGCGAGGAAGTCGCCCTCGTCATGCCGCGCGGCACCGTGCTTGCGGATGGCGACATGCTCGTCGCCGACGACGGCGGCTTCGTGCGCGTCGTCGCGGCGGCGGAGGACGTGCTCATCGTGCGCGCGCCGAGCGTGCGTCTCTTGACGCGTGCGGCCTATCACCTCGGCAACCGGCATACGCCGGTCGAAGTCGGCGCGGAGTATCTGAAGCTCGAAGCCGATCCTGTGCTCGAAGACATGCTGAAGCGCTTAGGCGTGCTCGTCGCGCACGAATCGCAGCCGTTCCAGCCCGAAACGGGCGCGTACGGCGGCGGACACAAGCACGGCCACGACGAGACGTTCAGCGAAGACTACGCGCTCGCGCAGAAGGTATTCGACGAGCATCACGGGCACGATCACGATCATTCGTCGTGCGGCCACGATCATAGTCACGATCATAGTCACGATCACGGTCATCATCACCACGGCCATGCGCATCGCTGAGCTCACCGCGCTGTTGCATCTCGCGTCGCCGGCATTGCCGATCGGCGCGTTCAGCTATTCGCAAGGGCTCGAAGCGGCGATCGAGCACGGCCTGATCCACGACGGCGACAGCGCGCGCGACTGGATCGCGAGCGGCCTTTCCAGCGTGCTCGCGCGCGGCGAATTGCCGATGCTCGCGCATCAGATCGAACACTGGCGTTCGCACGACGTAGCCGCGCTGAACGCCGCGAACGATGAATACATCGCGAGCCGCGAATCGGCGGAATTGAGACGCGAAACGGAGCAGATGGGCTGGTCGCTCGCGCAGTTGTGCGTGTCGCTCGAATGGGGCGACGAAGCACGCCGCGCGACGCTCGCCGCGATCAAGCCGATCGCGCAGCCGACCGCCTTCGCGTTCGCCGCGTTCGCGCACGATGCGGCACCCGACGCCGCGCTCGCGGCCTACGCATTCAGCTGGGTCGAGAATCAGGCGGCCGCCGCGCTCAAGGCCGTGCCGCTCGGCCAGCTCGCGGGACAGCGCATCATCGTCGCGTTGCGCGAGCCGATCGATGCCGCAGTGCGCCGCGCGCTCGATACAGCGCCTCAACACATCAACACCTTCGCGCCGCAGCTCGGCGTTTTGTCCGCGCGGCACGAATCGCAATATTCGCGGCTTTTCCGCTCCTGAACCGACACTCCATGAACGCTCCCGCTTACTCTTCCGCCGCTCGCCGAACCAAGAAACTGCCGCCGTTGCGTGTCGGTGTCGGCGGGCCGGTCGGCTCCGGCAAGACCACGCTGCTCGAAATGCTCTGCAAGGCGATGCGCGAGAAATACGAGCTCGTCGCCATCACCAACGATATCTACACGAAGGAAGATCAGCGCCTGCTGACCGTCGCGGGCGCGCTGCCGGCCGAGCGCATCATGGGCGTCGAGACGGGCGGCTGCCCGCATACGGCAATCCGCGAAGATGCGTCGATCAATCTCGAAGCCGTCGATCGCATGGTGTCGAAGTTTCCGGATGCGGATATCGTGTTCATCGAATCGGGCGGCGATAACCTCGCGGCGACTTTCAGCCCCGAACTCTCCGATCTGACTATCTACGTGATCGATGTCGCGGGCGGCGAGAAGATTCCGCGCAAAGGCGGGCCTGGCATCACGAAGTCGGATCTGCTCGTCATCAACAAGACCGATCTAGCGCCTCACGTCGGCGCGAATCTCGACATCATGGCGAGCGACGCGAAGAAGATGCGCGGCGAGCGGCCCTTCGTGATGTGCAATCTGAAGGCGCTCGATGGGCTCGACGAAGTCATCCGCTTCATCGAGAAGAAGGGTTTGCTGCTGGCTTGACGCGGAAAATCGCGTGACGACAGCGCGTTACGGCAGCGCGATCGAATTCGATATCGAGACCGCGTTCTCGCCGACCTGCACGAAGTCCCGCTTCATCGCGACTTGCCATTGCAGGAAGTTGCGGCTGTTCGATTCGCCGGGAAGCATCCAGTCGTGCAGCTCGATGATGATGACCGGAAACATGTTCAGCGCATCGCAATGGCGCGAGAACAGGTCGGCCTCCGCGCCTTCGATATCGATCTTCAGGATGAACGGCGTCGTGCCGGACGGCATCACGTCTTCGAGCGTGAGCGCATCGACGGCATAGCCTTTCTCGGTGGGCTGCTCCGCGGTGCGAAACGCCCACTCGCCGCCGCCCGGATCGTTCAGATAAAGCGTGCCGCGCTTGGCCGCGATCGCGGCGTTGAGCGGTTTGATCGACGGAAACGCCTGTGCATTCTTGTTGAGCAGCGCGAAATTCGATATGTCCGGCTCGATGGCGACGATCTTCGCTTTCGGATAAGTGAGCGCGTGCCACACTGCGGCGGCGCCGATATTGGCGCCCGCATCGACGATCAGCGGATTTTCGCAAGCCTCATAGAACGCGGCGATTTCCTTCGCGCGCATGAGATGATCCGTCGCGTATTCGCGAAGAAAGAAGATCTGCCGACAAACCGAGCGATCCGCCGGACAAGGCCGGTATTCGAAGCGCCGATTGCCGGGAAGAATCAGGCCATGCGCGCCGTAACGGACGGTGCCCCATGCGTCGGTCGGTCCTGGGGATGGCCGCAGCAGGCGCAACAGTCTTGGCGGCAACATGTCCTTGACGACGGACTTGATGAGATCTTGCATGCGCGTCCTCGAAGAAAGTTGGAAGCACGTTCGCAGGCACCCGGCCGCTTGTTATGCGTTCGAAAGGATCGGCTCGAGGAAGTTCATTATCCTCCGAACTTACTTCGCAAGATTCATCTGAGGAAAAGCGCAGTTGGCGGCAGGAAACAGCGAGATCGCGTCGGATCACTTCGCCGCTTCGCTGTCCTCTTCAAGCAGCGCGCTCAGCACGCTCACGGTACGCTCCGTCGCGCCGCGATGCCGCGCCGCGAACGCCGAAGCCGCCGCGCTCATCGCGAGACGCCGCGCCTTGTCGCCGAAGATCTCGCGCAGACCGCGCGCGAGTTCCTGCGGATCCTGCACGCGCAACGCCGCGCCCGCCGCGATCGCATCGTTGGTCGCCTGCGTGAAGTTGAACGTGTGCGGGCCGATCAGCACCGGCACACCTGCCGCGCACGCTTCGATCAGATTCTGCCCGCCGAGCGGCAACAGACTTCCGCCGATGAACGCCAGATCCGCGGCCGCATAATACGCGCCGAGCTCGCCCATCGAATCGCCGAGCAAGACCTGCACGCTCGCCGGCAACGGCTCGGGCACGTCCGCGCCCGAGCCCGCCGCGACGGGCTTCGGCGCCCACACCGACCGGCGCGCGCTCGTCAGCCCGAGACTCGCGATCAGCGCGGACACTTCGTCGAAACGCTGCGGATGACGCGGCACGAGAATCAGCAACGCATCGGGCACGTTGAGGGCCGAGAATGCGCGCAGCACGAGCGTTTCCTCGCCCTCGCGCGTGCTCGCCGCGACCCACACGGGCCGCTCGCCGATCGCCGCGCGCCACGCGTGACCGCGCGCGATCAGTTCGGGCGGCGCGGTCATGTCGAACTTCAGATTGCCGAGCACGGCGACATTGCGCGCGCCGAGCGCGGTGAGCCGCTCGGCATCGGACGGCGTCTGCGCGAGCACACGCGAAAAGCCGCCGAACACCTCGCGCACGGCGCGCCCGAACTTCGCCGCGCGCCGGTACGAACGTTCCGACATGCGCGCGTTCGTCAAGACGAGCGGCACGTCGGCGCGTTTGCATTCGTCGATGAGCGTCGGCCAGACTTCCGTTTCCATCACGATGCCGAGCGACGGCCGCCACGCGCGCAGAAAGCGCCGCACGAGAATGGGCAGATCGTAGGGAAGATAGCTGCGCAACACGCGGTCGCCGAAAAGCTCGACGCCGGTCGCGCGGCCGCTCGGCGTCATGTGCGTGAGCAGCACGCGCGCTTCGGGATGCGCTTTCATCAGCGCGTCGATGAGCGGCTGCGCCGCGCGCGTCTCGCCCACGGACACCGCGTGCACCCAGATGAGCGGCGCGAGATCGTCGGCGCGGCGCGGCGCGATGTGGCCGAAACGCTCGCCGATATGCTCGCGATAACCGCGCTCCTTTCGCGAACGGATGTAGAGCCGCAGCACCGCGAGCGGCGCGACGATCCACCAGAGCGCGCGATAGACGAGCCGGAGCACGGAAGCCGATGCGCCCGGCGTAGCGGCGGACGAGGCGGCGCCGCTCAAACGAGCGCCCGGCCCTTCAGGCGTTCGAGAATGCCGAGCGGCGCGTGATCGGGGCGCGCCATCGCCTTGACGGGCAGGAAGAAGGTCTGCTCCATCATGAACTGGCCGGACATCACCGCATGCGAGGTGTGATCGGAGAAGCAGACCCACACCGAGCCGGGCGGAAACGGCATCGTCTCCTGCGGCGAATTTTTCTGATAGTCGAGATCGGCTTTCATCGCATCATGCAGATGCAGCATGAGATGGTCGTACTCGCTGCGCGGCGACTTCGTGATGTGCAGCAGATTCATCAGCCACGCCGAGCCGGGCGCCTGCGCCTTGATGCCGGGCAGGAAACGCTTCGCCATGTCCTCGAACGGCTCGCCGACGCGCCACACGCGCGGCGCGCCTTTCGGATTGATGTTCGTGAACACGCGCAAGATGCGCTCGCCGTGCGTTGGCCGCGACGGGAAGGCATCGACGTGAAGACGGGCATCGTCCTTTCGCCAGGATGTTTCGCGCGTCTCGACCTGACGCAGCCTGAGGCTCGTGGGCGCGACGCGCAGCTTTCCGTCGTATTCGAGAAAGAGCCCGTCGACGAGCGAACGCGCATGATCCTGATAGCGCTTGATGAGCGAGCGCACCGCCGACTGCATCACGCTGTCGCCGAGCACGCCGTTCAACGCGCCGCCGTTGGGCGCGAGGCTGATGTTCTTGCGCTTCGGATCCGCGATGCCCGGATCGAGCAGCGAAAGCTCGCCGCCTTCGATCGGAAAGCGCAGGTTGGGGAAATACAGCACTTTGCCGTTTTCGACGCCGGCGAGCAGCGTCTCGCGCGGCACGGACAGGTTCTTGCCTTGCCAATCGCCCGAGGCGACTTCGATGATTTGAGATTCCGTCATGTGTCTACGACCTTGAGTTGCCCGCACACAGCGCAGCGCGGTGAAAACTACAGCAGGCCGAAGCCCGCGAGCGCGGTCTTCACTTCGGAAAGCGTCGGATGCCGGCTCGCGTCGCCGAGATTGACGACGTTCGGCGACCAATAGCCGCCGGTGCGCCATGCGGTCGAGAAATTGTACAACTCGACGGTCGGGCGCTTCAGCGCCGCGGCAATATGCACCAAACCGGTATCGACGCCGACGGTCGCCGCGGCACCGTCGATCAGCCCGACGACCGCGGGCAGCGACATCTTCGGCGGCACGATCGCGGCCGCGCCGAATTCCTTCGCGAGCTTTTCGCTCGTTGCGCGTTCGGCCTCGCTGCCCCACGGCAGCACGATCGACGCGCCGCGCGTCACGAGCGCTTGGCCCAGTTCGATCCACGCGGCTTCGGGCCATTGCTTGTCGGCGCGCGAGGTGGCGTGCACGAACACGACGTAAGGCACGGGAAGATTCAGCCCGAGCGCGGAGACGGCGAGCGTCGCGCGTCGCGTGTCGAGGCCGAAGTCGATGTCGTCGGTCGTTTGCGGCTTCGGCAGGTCGAGCGCCGCCGCCACGAGTTGCCGCGTGCGCTCGACGACATGCGTGCGCGGTTCGATCGGCACGCGCCGGTCGTAGAAAAAGCGCACCGGCCATTCGTAGCCCGCGCCGTCGGTGCGATTGCCGAGGCCGACGAGCGGCCCGCGCGCCCGGCTCGCGACCCACGCGGTCTTGATGAGACCCTGGCAGTCGATGACGAGATCGTATTTTTCGGCGGCGAGCTCGCGCTTGAACTTGCCGATCTCGCGCCAGTTCGCCGGCGACGTGAACGCCTTGCGCCAGCGCCTGAGCGAAAACGGAATCGCGCGGCGCACGCCGTGTACGAGTTCGACGAGACTCGCGAAGCTTTCCTCGACGAGCCAGTCGATTTGCGCATCGGGATAGCGGCGGCGGATGTCGGCGATGGCCGGCATGTTGTGGACGACGTCGCCAAGCGACGACACGCGGACGATCAGGATCTTTTGCACGCTGAGATGGAGAAGCGCGGACGGCGCGGCGCGGTGAGCAGGAAAACGGGGATTTTAGCGCGGCGCGTTCATCGGATAAGCAAAAAAAGCGGCGCAATCGATTCGATTGCGCCGCTTTTCACCGGGCATCGAGTGACGCCCGCAATACTTAAAACGGCAACTGCGCGTCCGGCTTCTCCGCCAGAATCACCCGACGAAAATCTTCCTGAATGCGCTTAAGCGCCGCGTCGTTGTCCGCTTCGAAACGCATCACGACGACCGGCGTCGTATTCGACGAACGCGCCAGCCCGAACCCATCCGGGTACTCGACACGCAGACCGTCGATCGTCAGCACGTCGTCCGCGCCAGTGAACTTCGCCGATTTCTGCAGACGCGCGATCAGCTCGAAATTCTCGCCCTCCTGCAACTTCAATTGCAGTTCAGGCGTGGAAAGCGAATTCGGCAGATCGTTGAGCAGCTTGCTCGGATCGGCCACGCGCGACAGGATTTCGAGCATACGCGCGCCGGTGTACAGACCGTCGTCGAAGCCGTACCAGCGATCCTTGAAGAACACGTGGCCGCTCATTTCGCCCGCGAGCGGCGCGCCCGTTTCACGCAGCTTCGCCTTCACAAGCGAATGGCCGGTCTTCCACATGACCGGCTCGCCGCCCTGCTCGCGCACCCACTTCGCGAGATTGCGCGTGCACTTCACGTCGTAAATGATCTGGCCGCCCTTGTTGCGCGACAGCACTTCCTGCGCGAACAGCATCAACTGGCGATCCGGATAGATGACCTGCCCGTCCTTCGTGACGACGCCGAGACGGTCGCCATCGCCATCGAACGCAAAGCCGACTTCCGCGTCCGTTTCCTTGAGCGCCTTGATGACGTCCTGCAGATTCTCCGGATGCGCCGGATCCGGATGATGATTCGGGAAGTTGCCGTCGATCTCCGTGAAGAGTTCGACCAGCTTGCAGCCGAGCGCCTTGAAAAGACGCGGCGCGAGACCGCCCGCGACGCCGTTGCCCGTATCGACGACGATCTTCATCGCGCGCACCGGCTTCACGTCCGACACGATGCGGTCGAGATACATCTGCGACACGTCGAATTCGGTGTACGTGCCTTCGCCCGTCGTGAAGTCGTTATCGACGATGCGCTTGTACAAGCCTTGGATCTGATCGCCGTAGATGGCCGCGCCGCGCAGCACCATCTTGAAGCCGTTGTAGTCGGGCGGATTGTGGCTGCCCGTCACGACGATGCACGAATCGACGCGACGCTCGCCCGAAGGCAACGGCAGCGGCACGCTCGCCGCGAAGTAGCCGACCGGAGTCGGCACCATGCCGATATCGACAACATCGACGCCCGCCGCGCGCAGGCCATCCGAGAGTGCGCCGACGAGTTCGGGACCGGAGAGACGACCGTCGCGCGCGACCACGACCGAATCGCCGCCCTGCTTTTTGATCTCGCTGCCGAACGACTGGCCTATGCTCTTAGCGACGTCCTTGTCGACCGTCTTGCCGACGATCCCGCGAATGTCGTAGGCCTTGAAGATGGATTGGGAAACTTGGCTCATGAGATGGCTACCTCCTCTCTATTAGTTGATGGTTTCTCGGCGATGCAGCCATGAGGGCATGCAGGTCGTGACGGTTGGCGCGCCGCTGCAATGCACAGCGCGCGCGAACGACTGCCAGATGACGTATCGAATTCTGCCTATGCGTCTGGTAAACCAATACGAAAGAAACAATTCGAAGCAAATGGATGCAAAACCGGCGCAGCGGGCGGCCCACGGATCGCACTTATAATCGCTGTCTTTCGGCGCTCTGGTGGTTGCGCTCGCTCTGACGAAGCCGGTTGGAGCCTGCGCGTTCATTCTAATCCAATGCTCAAACGCTCTTTCGCCTCGATGCCTTCGAATGAGGCGCGTCTGCGTGCAAACACACAAAACTTGACCGATCGCTCGTTTGCGCGAGGCGGTCAGGCCTGGGTAGCACGCGCCGTGCCCGATTACGCCGAGCGCTTCACCGCATGAAGGCGCTCACGCGCTCCGGCAATCCGGACGTCGCCCGCGCGCTCGCCAACATCGTCTGGCTCGGGCTGGAGCGGCTCACGCAGATCGCGGTCGCCATCGTCATCTCCGGTTTGCTCGCGCGCTACCTCGGCCCGGACGACTTCGGCAAGTGGCAATACGCGAACACGCTGCTGCTCGTCATCGCGCCGATCACGTGGGTGTGCGGCGCGGAGATTCTCGTGCCGACGATCGTCAACCGCAAGCCCGCCGATACCGGCGCCGTACTCGGCAGCGCGTTCGTGCTGCGCATGGGCGTGTCGGTCGTCGCACTCTGCGTAACGTGGATCTGGATCGCCGCCGGCGGCACCGACCCGATGGTCGGGCTGATGCTCGCCGGACTCGCCGTCACGATGCTCTTTCGCGAGCCGTTCATCGGCGTCGTCAATTCGTGGCTGCAAAGCCTCACCTACAGCAAGCCGCAGCTCATCGCGAGCATGGCGGCGGCCATCGTCAAGGCGGCGCTCGTCTTCGCGCTCGTGCGCATCGCGGCCGCGCCGTCGAGCTTCGGCTGGCTCTGGGCGCTCGAAGCCGCGGCGATCAGCGCCGCGCTCGTCGCGTACTACGTGCGCCGTCACGGCGGCACGCTCGGCTGGCGTTTCGACCGCGCACTGTTCAGACATTTCGCGAGCGCGGGCACGGTGTTCTGGCTCGGGCTCATCTGCATGTATCTGTTCCTGAAGCTCGACCGGCTGATGCTCGCGCATCGCGTGTCGTTCGCGGAACTCGGGCTTTACTCCGCCGCGCAGCAGTTGAACGAGAACTGGATCGCGCTCGCGCTGATGCTCTCGCAGACCATCGCGCCGGCGTTCGTGTATCGCGTGCAGGAAACCGCGCGCCTGAAGCGCAATCTCGTGCGCCTCTTCGCGATGACCGCCGCGCTGATGATCGCGGGCGCGGCCGTCCTCGATGCGCTCGCGGGCTTCATCATCGCGCGCGTGTTCGGACCGAATTACGCGGGCGCGGCGGACATCTTCCGCTGGGCCGTGTGGCTTTCGGTGCCCGCGGGCATCGAAGCGATCGGCAATCTCGTCGTGCTGAAATATCAGGCGAAGTATGTGCTGCTGTCAAAATGGCTTTTCGCGCTCGCGGTCGCGTTCGCGGTGAACTGGTTCGCGATACCGCGCATGGAAGGCTACGGCGCGCTGATCGGACTCGCGGCGGGTTATGTCGCGGCGGCATCGGTGAATTTCTACTACATCCGTTTTCGGCTGCGCGCATGAACGAACTCCACGATGTCGCCGTGCTGATGCCCGCGTTCAACGGCCAGGCCGATGTCGAACGCACGCTCGCGTCGTTTGGCGAAACGTCGATGGTGAACGTGCTCATCGTCGACGATGGCAGCACGCCGCCTATCGTCGCGCCCGTCATCGACGGCATGAACATCGACATTCTGCGCATGCCGAAAAACGGCGGCATCGAGCGCGCGCTCGAAGCGGGCATCGCGGCGCTGCACGCGCGAGGCGTCCGTTACGCGGCGCGCATCGACGCAGGCGATCTCGCGACGCCCGCTCGCCTCGCGAAGCAGCGCGCGTATATGGAGGCGCATCCGCGCGTCGCGGTGCTCGGCATGTGGACGCACGTCGTATCGACCGATGGCGCGCCGCTCTTCGATCTCACGCCGCCCGCCGATCCCGCCGCGATCCGCCGCATGATGCTCGCGCGCACATGCTTCACGCATCCGTCGCTGATGCTGCGCATCGACGCCGTGATCGAAGCGGGCAACTATCGCGCGCAGTATCGCGCCGCCGAGGATCTCGATCTGATCCTGCGTCTGCTACAACGGCACGACGGCGCGAATCTGCCCGAGTTCGGTCTCTTCTACGAACTGAACGAAAGCGGCATCAGCGCGACCAAACGGCGTGCGCAAATCATGTCGACACTGCGTCTGCAACTGCGCCATTTGCGCGTGACCAATCCGCTCGACTGGGCGGGCGTCGCGAAGAGCATCGCGCATCTCGTTTTGCCGTATCGCGCGTTGCGTGGATTGAAGGCGCGCTTGCTGAAGCGCGCATCCGCCGCGTGAACCTATTCCTGACTTCCGGATGACCAAAGAAAAGTCGAAGCTTCGTATCGCCCTCGTGTGCAACACGGCGTGGGCGATCTATACCTACCGGCAAGGCGTGCTGCGCATGCTGACCGCGCGCGGCGCGCAAGTCACGATCATCGCGCCGCGCGACCGCACCTTCGAGCCGCTCACCGAAATGGGCTGCCGCTGCGTCGAGTTGCCGGTCGCATCGAAAAGCACCGATCCGCGCGATGACCTCAGGACGCTCGCCGCGCTCTTTCGCGAATATCGTGCGACGCGTCCGCATATCGTGTTTCACTATACGATCAAGCCGAACATCTACGGCTCGCTTGCCGCGATGCTCGCGCGCGTGCCGTCGATCGCGGTGACGACGGGTCTCGGCTACGTCTTCATCCAGAAGAGCCGCACGGCGCAGGTCGCGAAGCGGCTGTACCGTTTCGCGTTCCGCTTTCCGCGCGAAGTGTGGTTCCTCAATCGCGACGATCACGAAGCCTTCCTGCACGAGAATCTGCTCGCGCATCCGGATCGCGCGCGGCGTCTGCATGGCGAAGGCGTCGATCTCGACGAATTCGCGTTCGAGCCGCTGCCCGCGCGCGAGGATTTCGTGTTCATCCTGATCGGCCGTCTGTTGTGGGATAAAGGCGTGGCGGAATATGTCGAAGCCGCACGCAGGATTCGCGCGAAGTTTCCGCACGCGCGTTTTCAGTTGCTCGGGCCGGTCGGCGTCGACAATCCGAGCGCGATCGGCCGCACCGACGTAGAAAAGTGGGAAGCGGAGCATATCGTCGAATATCTCGGCGAAGCGAACGACGTGCGGCCGCTCGTCGCCGCGGCGGATTGCGTCGTGCTGCCTTCGTATCGCGAAGGCGTGCCGCGCACGCTGATGGAGGCATCGGCGATGGGCCGCCCGATCGTCGCCACCGACGTTCCCGGCTGCCGCGAAGTGGTCGAGGACGGCGTGAACGGCCTGCTCTGCGAGGTCAAAAGCGCCGACAGCCTGACCGAAGCGCTCGAGCGCATGCTGACGCTCTCCGCCGACGAGCGCGCCGCCATGGCGCGGCGCGGCCGCGAAAAGGTCGCGAGCGAATTCGACGAAAAAAATGTCGTCGAACGCTACAAGGGCACAATACATGCCATTACCGGCATTTCACTTTGATTTCATGCAATCGGGAGAGCACAAGATGAATGGCAATCAGCCGACGAAGGGCACGATTCTCGTCACCGGCGGCGCGGGCTTCATCGGTTCGCATACGTGCGTCGAACTACTCGACGCGGACTATGGCGTCGTGGTCATCGACAATCTCGTCAACAGTCGCGCGGAGTCGTTGAAGCGCGTCGAGCGCATCACGGGCAAGAGCGTCACGTTTTATGAAGCCGATGCCCGCGACGAAGCCGCGCTCAACCGCATCTTCGACGCGCACGCGATCACCGGCGCGATCCACTTCGCGGCGTTGAAGGCCGTGGGCGAATCGGTCGCGAAGCCCATCGAGTACTACGAGAACAACATCGGCAGCCTGCTCGCGGTGCTCAAGGTCATGAAAGCGCGCGGCGTGCGCAACTTCGTGTTCAGCTCGTCCGCGACGGTGTATGGCGTGCCGAAGAGCGTGCCGATCGACGAATCGTTTCCGCTTTCCGCGACGAACCCCTACGGCCAGAGCAAGCTCATCGCCGAGCAGATCCTACGCGATCTCGAAGTGTCCGATCCGTCGTGGCGCATCGCGACGCTGCGCTATTTCAATCCGGTCGGCGCGCACGAGAGCGGTTTGATCGGCGAAGATCCGGCGGGCATTCCGAACAACCTGATGCCGTATGTGGCGCAAGTGGCCGTCGGCAAGCTCGCGCAACTGCGCGTGTTCGGCAGCGATTACGATACGCACGACGGCACCGGCGTGCGCGATTACATTCACGTCGTGGATCTGGCGCGCGGGCATATCGCGGCCATCGATGCGCTCAAGAAGCTCGACCGCAGCTTCGTCGTGAATCTCGGCACCGGGCAAGGCTATAGCGTGCTCGATGTCGTGAAGGCGTTCGAGGCGGCGTCGGGCAAGCCGGTTCCGTATGAGCTCGTGCCGCGCCGTCCGGGCGATATCGCCGCCTGCTACGCCGATCCGGCCGCCGCGGCGGAACTGATCGGCTGGCGCGCGGAGCATGGCATCGAACGCATGTGCGCGGATCACTGGCGCTGGCAGTCGCAGAATCCGCAAGGGTTCGCTTAAAAGCGTCGAGGCGCTGCGCTTTGCGCGCGGCGCCGCTTTTTTCCATCGGTTCTATTTCATGCTCAGTTTCGCGCTTGCTTTTCTGGTCTCGCTCTTCGTGACCTTGTTGATCGTGCGCTTCGCACACCTGCAGGAAGGCGTGCTCGGCGACACCGATCTCGCCGGCGTGCAGAAGTTTCACGCGCGGCCCGTTCCGCGCATCGGCGGCGTGGGCATCATCTGCGGGCTGACGGCATCGGCCGTGCAGTTGCGATGGGGCTATCCGGCCGTATCGGGCGGCATTCTCGGCATCGTCGCGTGCGGCTTGCCGGCGTTTCTCTCCGGGCTGATCGAAGACCTGACCAAGCGCGTCTCGCCGCTCGCGCGCCTCGTCTGCACGATGGCCGCCGCGGGCTTCGCCTTTGCGTTCCTGAACATCGCGGTCACGCGCATCAGCGTGCCGCCGCTCGATTTCCTGTTGTCCTACGCGGTCATTTCATGCGCGGTGACGGTGCTCGCCGTCGCGGCGCTCGCCAACGCGGTGAACATCATCGACGGCTTCAACGGCCTCGCATCGATGGTCAGCTTCATGATGTTCGCCTCGCTCGCCTATGTGGCGTTCCAGGTGCACGATCCGATCGTGCTCTCCGGCTCGCTCATCATGATGGGCGCGGTGATGGGCTTCTTCATCTGGAACTTCCCCGCCGGGCTGATCTTTCTCGGCGACGGCGGCGCGTACTTCGTCGGCTTCATGCTGGGCGAACTCTCGATCATGCTCGTGATGCGCAACCGCGATGTCTCCGCGTGGTATCCGGTGCTGCTCTTCATGTATCCGATCTTCGAGACGTGCTTCTCGATCTATCGCAAGAAGTTCATTCGCGGCATTTCGCCGGGCATTCCGGACGGCGTGCATCTGCATATGCTCGTCTACAAGCGTCTGATGCGCTGGGCCGTCGGCGTGAAAAACGCGCATGAGCTGACGCGGCGCAATTCGCTGACGTCGCCGTATCTGTGGCTGCTGTGTCTCGTCGCCGTGATTCCCGCGACGCTCTTCTGGCGGCATACGGTGCATCTGTTCTGCTTCGTCGTCGTGTTCGCGGCAACTTACGTGTGGCTCTACATGAGCATCGTGCGCTTCAAATCACCGCGCTGGCTCGTGTTTCGCCGGCCGCACACGGTGAAGAAATGAAGCGACGCCGCCTGAGTTCCAGGCGGCGTTTTTCATTCGAAGCCTTATTTCAGGTGCTTTGCGAAGAAATCCGCGGTGCGGCCGTTGGCGAGTTGCGCGGCCGCCGCGTCGTAATGCGCGCCCTGATTGCGCGCGAACGCGTGATGACAGCCGGGATACGTGTACACCTCGACATTCGGCTGCCCCTTCACCGCCGCCAGCACGCGGTTGCGCGCATCGGCGGGAATGAATTCGTCCTCTTCCGCGAGATGCAGCATGAGCGGCACCTTGATCTTCGGCAGTTCGGCGAGGTATTGATCCGTGCCGCCGCCGTAGTACGAAACCGATGCGTCGACATCCGTGCGCGCCGCCGTCAGGAACGAGAGCAAGCCGCCGAGACAAAAGCCGACCGAGCCGATCTTGCCCTGCACTTGTGAGAGTCCGCGCGCGAAACCGATCGTCGCCGCGATGTCCTCGACGCCCGTGTTCACGTCGAATGCGTTGTAGTACTTGAGCGCCTGCTGCCATTCGGCTTCGGTGCGATCGGTGAGCTCGACGTTCGGCTCCAGCCGCCAGAAGAGATCGGGGCATAGCGCGACGTATCCCTGGCGCGCGTATTCGTCACAGGTTTCGCGCATGTCGGCGTTGATGCCGAAAATTTCCTGAATCACGATCACGGCCGGCGCGGTCGTTTGCGCGGGATATGCGACGTAAGCGTCGAAATTGCCATCGGGGATGGAGATGCTGAGCGTCTCGGACATGGGAAGTCTCCTGGATGATGAAGCGAGCCCATCATATCCAAACTTTCCCGCGCCGCGCTCGAAGCGGACCACTCATCTCGGCGATGATCGCGAGTCCCCGGATGAATCGAGCGTATCGATCGATCGGGGCCTTGCATGCGTGTCGCGCCGAACCGCCCATGCCATTTCCCTTCTGCGAGGGTCGATTGTTATCGAGTGGCTCGCGCGGCCGGAACCGCGCGTCCTCGTGGGCCTGCTTCCCCGGCATCGCGGGGCACCTCGTTCCGGCGTGTAGCACGCACATCGCGCATATTGAGTGGTCTCAAGCCGGATCGGACCGCTTCCGGCCATTGCATCTTCGGTCCATCGAACGGCGGCGATCCGCCAGAATGCCGTGCTTTGCGGACATCGATTCGAAGCGTCCGATGAAGCGTGGTCCGGCGCACACGCGCTTCCGTCGTTTCGCGCCGAAGACTAGTCGCAAGACGCCGCCGCAACCGCGCACGACAAGAGCCGCTGCTATATTCGACGCAAAAAATAGGGGTGCCGGGGCCGTCATGCGCAACAAGTTCGCCGTCGTCTGGATCTGGCTTTGCCTGCTTCCGCTCGCGTTCGACTTACGAAGCGTCGAGACGGCCAGCAAGGCCATCGATGTTCTGCTCACCGTGACATCGATGGGCGCCGCCTGCGCGATGCTGCTCATCGCGCCGCGCTTCGCGCGCCGCTCGCGCATGCGCGGGTTCGTCAGCGCGCTCTTTCTGCTCACGATCTTCGGCAGCGTCGCAACCCAATGGCTGCAAGGCAACGACGCCGGCAACTACGCGCGCGTCGTGCTGCCGTTCCTCTTGATGCTGCTCGGCTATTTCGTAGGCTGCCGTCCGTGGGATGCGCAGCGTCTTGCGCAGATCGAACGCGCGATGGTCTGGTCGATGATCGCATCGCTCGTGTTCGGCGGCGGTTTCGGCATGGCGATGCCCGGCGGCATCGACACCTTGAGCATTCGCGTCGTCCCGGTCACGTTCCTTTGCCTGCAAGGGCTGTTGCTGCACGAAATCGTCTTCGCGCAGCGCATCGGGAAGCTGGCCGGGCTATTTTTTCTCGCGACGATCGTCATTGAGATTCTGTTCGGCACGCCGGGCCTCCTGGTCGGCACCGTGCTGCTGATCGCTTATGCGACGTGGCTCGCCGCGCCTTCGCTGCGCGCGTTCTTCGCCGCCGGTCTGCGCGCGGCCACGATCCTGACGCTGCTGATCGCGATGGCCACCGCGACGGCCACGTTCTTTCCAACGATCGGAGCCCCGTGGATGAAGCGTCTCTCGCTCGTGCAGGATGCGCCGCCCGCACGCGATCCGGTGCTGATCGCGCGTCTCGCGGAAATGAAGGATCAGGTCGATCAGACTACGTCGTCGGCAATGTCGACGATCGTCGGCATGGGCTACGGACACGACTATCGCTACGCGCCGTCGTATCTGCCGGATCTTGCCGGAGACATCAGCGAGCAGGACTTCTACGCCTTCAAAAAATGGGCGGCCGGCCGCGACTTCTGGGTTTATCAGTTCTTCGCGGGCGGCGTGCTGTTCGGGCTCGCGCTGCCGATCGCCATTCTGTGGGCGCTCTGGCGCGGTTCGCGGGCGTATCGCGCATGGCGGCACAGCACGCCCGATGCGCCCTGGCTGCCGGTGCTCGGCCGTGCGCTCTTCGTGCTCGCTGCGCTGCCCGCGACGTCGATCGGCGGTAATCCGCTCGGCGAGCGTTTTCCGGGGCTGATGTTCGGTGTCGCGCTGGGTCTCGTCGTCGCGTCGTATGCGCGCATCGCGCATGGCATCCACGCGCGCGCCGCCGAAGCGGCCGGTCGCACGCCGCAGCAAAGCGCGCCTTTTTACGGCGCGCCGCCCGACATGCATCCGCAAGACGGGCCGCTCACGGAGATACGTCCGGCGAATCCGCCGCGCGCGTCAGGTTCGCTGCCCGCGCAGTAAGGTCCGTCCGCTCACTGCGCGCGCAGATGTGCCCGCAGATAAGGCGCGAAGCCGTTTTGAACGGAGATGATCTTCGTCGCGCAGTCGTCGAAATCCGAGCCTCGCGCGCGCTCGTCCTCGAACATGCCCTTGCATTGCGCGAAGAGCGAGATCGTCGCGCCGTCGCCGTTCGGGACGCGCGTCGCCGAGAACACCGGCTTGCCGGTGTCCGAAGGCACGTCGGTTTCGATCGCGGCATTGTCGGCGCGTGTCAGGCGTTCCTTCGAATTCTGCTCGACGTAAGTCTTCGTGAGCTTCCAGGCCGCATCGCACTGCGCGGCGTCGCGGCATGCGACGGTCGCATTGCGTTGCGCCGTATCGAGCGATTGCTGCGAGAGCAGGAACGTGCGTTCCTTCGTCTGCTCCTTCTCGACGGACGAGCAAGCGGTGAGGACGATCGAAGCGACTGCGAGAGCGATGAGCTTTTTCACGGACGGAAAGCCAAAGAATCAGGTCGGACGGCGATTATAACGACGCCCGCTTTCGGCAACCATTTGCGTGCGGTATCGCGCGATCAGGAGGAGACACATGAAACACGCGCTTTTGTGGCTGGCCATCGCGGCCTTCGCGCCATCGTTCGCGAATGCGGGCGATTCGGCCGATACTCCGTCGATGGACGCGCTGCTCGCGCAACAGAACGGCTATGTGGGCAATCCGGCGGGGGGCGCCCGGCTGCGTCCGGGCACGCACAAGACCGACGCAAAAGCGATGATGATGCCGCGAAGCGCGGCCGCGACGCTTTATCCGGCGCCTCCGGGTCTGAAGGCGCCGGCGTCGAATGCCGCGCGTGCGCGCGACATCTACAAGTCGCCGTATTGAACTGAGAAGACCTACTCCGCGATGCTCTCGTAGCTGTAATAACCCGCGTAGGTGCTGCCCATCAGCACCTTCGATTGCGGCACATCGGTGAGCAGCACGCCCTTCATGTGCACGCCGCCGTGATAGAGGCGCTTCATCGTCTCGCCGATTTCCTGCACCTGATTCTTGCCGTGCCGCACGACGAGCAGGCTCGTGCCCGCGTGCCGGCCTATCACGGTAGCGTCGGTGACGGCGAGCACGGGCGGCGTATCGATGACGACGAGATCGTAGAGCTGCTTCAGTTCGCCAAGGATTTCGCCGAATCGATCGCTCGCGAGCAGCTCCGCCGGATGCGATGGCAGCGAGCCCTTTGGAATCAGATCGACGCCGGGCAACACGTCGTGAACGATGACGTCCATCGCGTTGGCGCCCATCAGCACGTCAGATAGGCCCGGCGTGTGACGCACGCCGAAGTGCGAGTGGATGTCGCCGCGGCGCATGTCGCCGTCGATCAGCAACACGCGCTTTCTCGTCGATGCGACGAGCGTCGCGAGATTCGCCGACAGAAACGACTTGCCCGCTTCGGGCCGCGAGCCGGTCAGCATCACGACGTTGTTGCGCGCTTCGCCGAGCTGCAGTTGCAGCGACGTGCGCAAGCTGCGAATGCCTTCGACGGCCGCATCCTCCGGCGCCTGCGCGGCGAGCACGTGCATGCCTTCGCGACGCATGCCGACCTGACGTTGCAGACGAAGCTGCTGCGTGCTGCGCGGCACGATGGCGAAGACGCGCGTGCCCAGTTGCCGTTCGATGTCTTCGGGACGCTCGACGCCGCCCCACAGCGACTTGCGCACGAACGCCGCGATGATGCCGAGCACGAGGCCGATGCCCGCCGAGATCAGGATCACGAGCGCGCGCTTCGGACGCACGGGATCGTCGGCGGGTTGCGCGAGATCGACGATCCGCACGTTGCCGACCTGCCCCGCCTTCGCGATGCGCAATTGCTGCGCGCTGTTCTGCAGGTTCGCGTAAAGCTCGCTGCTCGAGCGCACGTCGCGCGTATAGCGCAGCGCGGTCTGCTCGGTATCGGGCAGCGTCGACACGTTCTTGCCGAGGCGCGTCTGCGCGGCGGTGAGCGATGCAATCTGCGCATCGAGCGCCTGCACCGACGGATGATTCGCCGTGAAGCGCAGCGACAGTTCCGCGCGCTGTTGCTGAAGATCGGAGAGCTTCGTCTTGTTGTCGACGATCTGCTGCAGGAGCAAGCGGCTCTCTTCGGAGAGATCGACGGAACCTTGCTTGTTGCGAAACGCGCTCAGGCGCTGCTCGGCTTCATCGAGCTGCTTCTTCACGAGCGGCAGTTGCTGCTCCAGAAACGCGAGCGTGTGCTCCGCTTCGGCCGAACGCTTCTGCGTGTCCTGCTCCACATAACGATTCGCGATGTTGTTGACGATCGCCGCGATTTGCTTCGGATTACTACCTTCCAGAGATACGCCGATGATGCCCGATTGCAGTGCGGTCTCCGCCACGGTCAGGCGCTGCTGAAGACGGTCGATGGTCGTGATCGTCGAGAAGCGTTGCAGTTCGAACTGCACGCCGGGCTTGCCGTCGAGCTTGTCGACCTTGAGCGTCACCGGGCCTTGCGGCGTCGCGCCCGACACTTCCTTGCCGACCTGCCCCGTCAGCACGATCAATCCGTTCGGATCGCGCAGTTCGTAAGCGCCGCGCTCGAGCGCGACGAGTGTGAACTTCCTGTCGTAGAGTTCCTTCGGCGTGTCGAAGAGCGGCACGTCGATGGCTTCGCCGCCCCACGCGAAGCGCGAAAGATAACCCTGCGGAACCGGCCGGTTCAGCATCGCGAACACGTTGCCGACGAGCTTGCCCACGACCGGCAACACGCGCGGCGACGCATCGATATCCAGATGCAGACGCCGAACCGTATCGTCGATGACGAGTCGCGAGCGCAGCAGTTCGATCTGCGCGGCAGTCGAAGTCTTCGTTTCGGTGAGTTGCGGAACGGCGGCTTGCAGCGCCTTGGCGCCGGCGTTCGCGTTGTTCGTGTTGGCCGGCTCGTCGACCTGGATCATCGCGTCGGCCTTGTAGGTCGGCGTTGCGAGATACGCGTAAGAGGTGCCGAGCGCAATCACGGCGAGCATGACGAGCGTCACGAGCTTCCAGTTGAGCATCGCCGCGGCCAGGTAATCGGACAGGCGCAGTTCGTCACCCGTCGATACGTCCACGTATCGCGTATCAAAGTTCATCGACATGATCTCGCTCGCTTATATTTTTTAAGTCGAACCATGATGCTCCGGCGCGCCCCGCGCGCGCCGGTCAGACACTTGATGCCAGATGCTTACTTCGTCAACACGGCCGCCGTCAAACCAGCGTTGATCGCCGGCAGCAGCAGGTTGAGCACGCGCGAGAAGCGCACGAGCCCGTTGTTGTCGACATAGACGACGTCATGCGGCTGCAGCTCGAAGTTGTTCGCGAGCAGCATCGACACCGGCGACAGCGCGTCGAGCTTGTAGACCTCCGGCTGGTCCGTCGCGCCGTTGCGGATCACGTACAGCTCGCGCGGGTTCGACGTTTCCGGGTTGAAGCTGCCCGCCTGCGAGATCGCGTCCGACAGCGTGAGCTTGCCGTTGCGCATCGGGATGACGGTGGCCGGCTTGGTCACTTCGCCCATCACGTAGACGCCGTTTTCGTCGCGCGAATCGACACGCAGCGCATCGCCCGGCTTGAGCATGATATCCGACGGGCTGCGGCCCTTCGACGTCATGCCGGCCATGTTGATGTGATACGTGACGCCATCGCGGATCAGCGTGACGCGGCTCTGATCCGCCGTCGTCGCGAAACCGCCCGCGCGGCCGATCGCCTCGGTGAGCGTCATCGGAATGTCGTTGATCTGCTGCGCGCCCGGCGTGCGGACATCGCCGTCGATATACACCTGCGACGCGCGGAACGACGCGACGCGCACCGTCACCTGCGGCTTCACGAACACCTTCGACAGCTCGGCATACAGCTCGCGCTGAACCTGCGTCTCGGTCTTGCCCGCGACGTGCAGCGGCTTGTTCACGTACGGGAATTGCAGATTGCCGTCGGCATCGACGACGAAGCCGGGCGCGGCATCCGACGTGCGCGTCTGGTTCGCCGGCTGGCCGAGCGCCGCGACGAGTTCCGGGTGATCCCAGACCGTGATCTGCAGCACGTCGCCGACGCCCAGCTTGTAAGGCGCGGGCTTGCCGTAGAGCGAGGCGTTCGGATCGCCCGTCACGGACGGCTGCGCGGCGCGCATCTTCTTCACGAGCGCGGCGTCGATCGTCGTGATCGGAATGTTGGTGGTCGTGGCCGGATCTCCCTGATCGTTCGACGTTTCGACGAGCTGGGCGGGCTTTTCCATGTGCATGCCCGGCGAGAGCCCGCAACCCGTCAGGATCACGGCGACGGAAGCTGCCGCAGCCAGGCTCGTGAGGCGGAAGATACGCGACACGTTGGTGTTGGCGGCCATGGAGGTGGTGCCCGGTTGTTGTTGGTTGTGCATGATGGTCGTCCCCTGCATCAGTAAGCGTTGGTGTGGCGTAGTCCCTTGAAGATCGTTGCGGCGATGATTCTCATATCGAGTCCGAACGACCAGTTACCCAGATAGTACAAATCGTGAGCGACGCGTCCTTCCATCTTTTCGATCCGATCCGTTTCCCCACGAAAACCGTTGACCTGGGCCCAGCCGGTGATGCCTGGCTTGATCCGGTAACGATGGATGTACCCCGATACGACCTTTTGATACAGGTCGTCATGTTCGAGCGCGTGTGGACGCGGGCCCACGACCGACATGTCGCCGCGCAGAACGTTGAAGAACTGCGGCAGCTCATCGAGGCTGGTGCGGCGCAGGAACGCTCCGACACGGGTCACGCGCGGATCGTTGCGCGTGGCCTGGCGAAGCACTCCGGCCTGTTCCGTGTGCAGGCGCATCGAACGGAACTTGTAGATGGTGAAGACGCGGCCATCCGCGCCTTTGCGGTTCTGCCGGAACAACACCGGCCCGCGCGAAGTGAGCTTGATTGCGAGCGCGATGCAGATGAGCGCCGGCGAGACCGCGATGATCGCGCCGAGCGCGAACAGGCGGTCGAAGATTTCCTTTTGCAGCTGCGCCGACGCCGACAACGGCGTCGCGACGAGATTGATCGCGGGCTGGCCGAGCAGATCGGTCACGCCGCTTTCGAACAGCGCGAGGCTGCGCACGTCGGGGATGAAGCGCACGTTGATGAGATCGTCGCGGAATTCGTTCACGAAGCGCAGGATCGTGGGCTCCTCCGACAGCGGCAGCGCGAGCCACACTTCATGGACGTTCTGCGCGCGCACGAAGGCGACGAACGCGTCGAAATCGTCATACACGGGCAGGCGCGTGTTCAGACGCGACTTGCCCGCCGCCGCGTTGAACGCCGCGCACATGCGAAAACCGGTGTCCTGCGAACGCTCGATCTTGCGCAGCATCGAATCGCAATGTCTGCCGCAGCCGACGATTGCCACTTGCTGCAAGTTCAGGCCCGCGTTGCGCATGTGCGCGAGAATCGCGTGCGTGATGAGACGGCCGGCGATCATGAGGCCGCCGGACATCGCGGTCCAGTAGGCGAACCAGAGGCGCGACACGTAGTCGAGCCGATGCAGCGAGAACATCAGCGCGAGCGCGCAGCCCTGCACGACGAGCCAGCCGAGCGAGACCTGACACGCAAGCTGAAGCTTGCTGCGGCCGCGCCACGACTGGTAGACGCCGAAGCCAGGAAAGAGCGCAAGCGAGAACGCCGCCGCGAACGCGACGAACGCCACCGAATAGGTGTGTGCCTCGATGTACTCGAACCTGATTTGCGACGCCACTGCCGCACCGCCGACGATCATCAAGACGTCGAACAGGCGCGCGAGCAATCCCTGTAAATCGCGCATGTTTTTTTCCCCGGAACGCAATCGGCCCTTTACCGCCCTTCAGTCTCCTCCTCGCGTTAGCCCCGTCTTCTTCTTGTGAACGGTTGCAAGAAAGTCTTCTGCCTTCGAACGCTCAACTGCGCCCGTAGGTGTCGTCGAAACGCACGATGTCGTCTTCGCCGAGATAGCTCCCCGACTGCACTTCAATGATTTCGAGCGGCACCTTGCCCGGGTTCTCCAGACGATGCCGCACGCCGAGCGGAATGAACGTCGATTCGTTCTCGGAGAGCAGAAACTGCTCTTCGCCGCGCGTGACGAGCGCCGTGCCGCACACGACGATCCAGTGTTCCGCGCGATGGTGATGCATCTGCAGCGACAGCTTCGAGCCCGGCGACACCACGATGCGCTTGACCTGGAAGCGCTCCCCGTGCTCGATCGAATCGTAGAAACCCCACGGGCGGCGCACCTTGCGATGCGTATCCGCTTCGGGCGCGTGCTGCTCGCGGATGCGCGCAACCAGCCCCTTGATGTCCTGCACGCGCGAACGGTCCGCGACGAGCACGGCGTCGTCCGTCTCGACGACGATCACGTTGGTCGTGCCGACACACGCGACGAGCCGTCCGCCTTCGGAGCGCGCATAGCTCGATGTCGCGCCTTCGAACACGACGCGGCCGCTTGCGACGTTGCCCGATTCGTCCTTGTCCATCGCGTCCCACACGGCGTCCCACGAACCGAGATCCGACCAGCCCGCGACGAGCGGCACGACCACGCCGTCGCACGGCTTCGTCGGCGTGCCGATGTGCTCCATCACCGCATAGTCGATCGAGTCGGACGGCGCGCGCCCGAACTGCGCCGCCTGCGGGCGGAAGAACTTGCCGTCGGCCTCGCCCTCCTGCGCGGCGGCCGAGCACGCCGCGTGCATGTCGGCATTGAGCTTTTGCAGCGCCGCGAGCCACACGCTCGCGCGCACGACGAAGATGCCGCTGTTCCACCAGTACGTGCCCGCCGCGACGTATTGCGCCGCGAGTTCCGCCGCCGGCTTTTCGACGAAGCGGTCGATCTCGTGCGCGCCGTCATCGAGCGCCGCGCCCAGACGGATGTAGCCGAAGCCGGTGTCGGGGCGCGTCGGCGGAATGCCGAGCGTCGCGATCACGCCGCGCTCCGCATGTTCCGCCGCGATCGCGATCGCGCGATGCAGCGCCGGAATATCGGCGATGGAGTGATCCGCCGGCATCGCGACCATGATCGCGTCCTCGCCGTCCTTCACCGCGGCAAGTGCCGCGAGCGTGAGCGCGGGCGCGGTGTCGCGGCGCGCCGGCTCGACGATGATGCGTGCATCGACGCCGGCTTCGCGCGTCTGTTCTTCCGTCGTGAACCGATGCTCTTCGCCGCACACGATGATCGGCTCGCCATCGACCTTGAAGTTGCCGGCAAAGCCTTTGAGCCGCGACACCGTCGCCTGGAGCAGCGAGTCACGTCCGACGACGCCGATCAGCTGCTTCGGGAATTGTTCACGCGACATCGGCCACAGGCGCGTGCCAGAGCCGCCGGCGAGGATCACAGGGACGAGGCGGCGGCACGGCCCGGCCGCCTTGGCCGGGCCCGCCTCCACACCTGCTGCTCCCTGCTTCACCCCGCCTTCCGTGCGTGCTTCATTCGTCATAAAGAACTCCTGCCTGCCTGTTCGTCCGAACGGCGAACCGTTCGGGAAATGATTAAGTGCCGGACCGATCGGGTCCGGCCAAAGGTCCGACGTTTTACGCCATAGTCGGGCTCAGAGCGGCCCACGTCACATAAGCGCGCGGGTCAGCCGTTCGCCTCGCGTCTGCTCTGCATTCGGTACTCCGTCGGCGAGATCAGAAGGCGCTTGCGGAAAATCTTCGCGAGCCTGTCGCCGTTGCCCATGCCGCTTCTGCGCGCGATCTTGTCGACCGGCAGTTCCGAATCCGTCAGAAGCGCACAGGTCACGGCGAGGCGCGCCTGCAGCAAATAATCGGATGGCGTGATGCCCATCTCGATCTTGAAGCGGCGCAAGAAGTTGCGCTCGCTCATCGCGGCCACCTGCGCCGCATCGACGACCGAAATCGGCCGTTCGCAGTTGTCCTGCAGCCAGCGCGCCGCCGCGCGGATCTTGTCGCCCGCCGACGCCACGCCGCTGTCGCCGAGGATCGACACGAGCTTCGCGGCCGAACCGGGCATCAGACGTTCGGCGACGCTGCGCGACACGTCGATGCCGAGATCGCGCTTCACGATCAGAAGCGCGCCCTTCATCGACTCGTAGCGGTCGCCGGCGTCGCCCTGCTGCTCGTCGCGCACGAGTTGCATCGCGTTGCCGTAGCGCGCCTGCGCGTCCTGCGCCTGACCGATGCCCGCGGCGTCGAGCACCTTGCGGCCCTCGGAAATCGCGCGCACGACCGTGGTCTTGGTCTGCACGCGACGCAGCCATTCGATGATGCGATCGTCCTTCGCCGCTTCTTCCGCGCCACGGCCGCCGGCGACGAAAAGCGCGTCGAAGCCGCCGTAGTGGCGCGCATCGAGACCGTCCGTCCAGACGCGCACCGACGACGAGCACGCCACGTTGCCGCCTTCGACCGACAGGAACCGCACGTCGTACGTGCAATCCGGCCGCGACTTCGCCGACGACAGCTCGTTCGCCATGTGGAAGACCTCCGCGACGATTCCCGCGCCGAGCAGCGAAAAGCCGTCGAACAGCAGGATCGCGACCTGGCGCACCTCGGTCTGCGAGGCGTTCGACGCGGGAGGCGTCCAACCCATGACTGCGGGTTCAAGAGTGGCGTAAGGCATGGTCATCCTCTGCAGCTTGTTTCCTGGAAGGCGCGGAAGAGTTGTTCGGTCATTGCGGCGCATCAATGGACTCCCCGAACTTCGCCGGGTTGCCGTGACCGATTGGAACGAAGTGTTGGCGGAATCGATCCGCTGGCTTGAATAATAAGCAGACAATGTTTTTTGTGCTCTGGATTTTCGCGCTTAAACCACAGAATCTGTTCCGCTATGAGGGTGAGCGCACATTGAAATCCTTCCCCAAATTCCGGAAAGCCTGCATTCAATGCATGGAAAACAAATACGGATTTGTCATACAAGGGTTGATTTGGCGGTTTAGCTCAATCTGATTCCCGTGCCGCCAGATCGGACACAGCGTTGCTCACTAAGCTCCACAGGACGGCCCTGCGCGGTCCGCCGGACGCGATGGCCGCCAAGTCCGATCATTCGAATTGATTCATTTATGAAACATCGATCTGTGTGAAAGCGGACGTTCGTACAGCTGCAATCGGAAAATTTTGGTTTCGCCGTTACATTTAGGAACGATATGTAATGCGCATTTCAGACGCCGATTAAAATCCGCGAACGGCTTCGGCATTAATAGTCAATGATTTTCTAATAACGCAGTCGAGGCCCCCAACATGATTTTTGATTAATCCGTTTTATTTTTATTCAAAGGCATAATGCGGTATTTTCATATGAACTTAGATGCTGCATTGCAGCGGACGCGAGATCGCGTCGGACCTGCATGCACGCGGGACTCGGGCGCTGTCACCGTCCGCCATCGGCTAGTATTTTTGCGGCGGCGCACGCCTTGACACTATTTGTCGAATCGCCCAATTCTTGTTTTGCAATGATCGGCTGAATGCGGCTCGAATCGCGCGTACGTTCGCAATCGTCTTCGCGCAAATTCTCGTACAGCGCGCGGACACGCAAATCGGTCAGGTTTGCCGCCCGCGCTGACAATGTGCTGACCGTTGCTCGTCAGCCTTGCTTGTTTCAGTCGTGAAATTCCCCCGCGCGTGCGCGCACGCACGGTCATGCTGCGTCGCAGCGGGCATCGTTTGCGCGACGCACGACTCACCGAAGCCAACCCGGAGCAACGATGCTGAGCAACGCTGATTTCCTGACGGTCGTGCGGCTCGCGCCGCTCGTGGCGATCGATCTGATCGTCACCGATGGCAACCGGCGCATCCTCGTGGGGCATCGGCGCAACCGGCCCGCGCAGGGCACATGGTTCGTGCCGGGCGGCCGCATCAGAAAAGACGAATCGCTCGATGCCGCCTACAGGCGCATCGTCAGCAACGAGTTGGGCGTCGCGAGCGCGCAGCGTTCGGCCGCACGCTTCTTCGGCGTCTACGAGCATCTCTACGACGACAACTTTGCGGGCGCCGATGGCATTGGCACGCATTACATCGTGCTCGCCTACGCGCTGACGCTCTCGAGCAAGGTTCCGATCGGCCGCTTCGATCAGCACAGCGACTATCGATGGCTTATGCCCGACGAACTGCTCGCGCGCGACGACGTGCACGAAAACACCAAGGCCTACTTCCGCTGATCCGCGCGAAAAGGCGCGTACCGAGATCATCTGCCAACACTTCGTCAATTTCGGACTCGGCGCGCGGCGGCTGCCGGGCGCCGCGTATAGTGCGCCCATGTAAGCTCACTTTCCCGCTACTTACGTTCCTGCATCGATCGAACCCCGGCCGGGCACGACGCCTGCCGCGGTTCGCACAGGGAGAAGTCGATGGTGTACGCCAATGGTACGGGCCGGCTTCAGGTCGTGCGCGCGGTCGCGCCCGACGTGCCGTCCGCCGATATGACCAGCGCGGCGAAGCGAATCGGCATTCTGATCTTCGAGGACTTTTCGCTCGTCGAAGTCAGCTCGATCTCCGAGGTCTTCTCGGTCGCGAATCAGGTGCATCTGCCCGCCGACGCCAACGCACGCGCGCAGGCGCCGAATTATTCGCTGATGTTTCTGTCGAGCGATGGCGGCAGCGTGGCGAGCAGTTGCTCGATGCGGATCTGGACCGAGAGTCTCGAAACGCGCTGGATGAACGAATGCGACGCGCTGTTCATCGCGGGCGGCGTGGGCGCGCGTCATGCGCGTAACGATGCCGCGCTGCGCAAGCGCCTCGCGCGCGTGGCGCCGAAGATCCCATTTATCAAGGCGATCGGCGAAGGCGCGCAGATTCTCGCCGCGGCCAATCTCGACGTGCAGAACCGCACGCTCGATTTCGCCGGCGAGCCGCAAGGCCGCGCGCTTGCGCCGGCGTTATCGAATCCGCTTTTCATCGCGGAACAAACGCTCACGCTCGACGATCCCAAAGGGCCGATCGCGGCGGCGCTGTCGATCATCAAGCGCGATCACGGCGCGGCGCTCGCGCGTGAAGTATCGGAGCGCTCCATTCCGGGCGCGTGGCAGAAGCTCGCCACCGTGCTCGACGATACCGAAGCCGGCAGCGTGCGCCAGAAGATCGACGCCGCCGCGCGCTGGATCCGCGAAAACTACGTGCGGCCGATCTCGATCACCGATGCGGCGCGCGTCGCCGCGATGAGCGAGCGCAATTTCCTGCGCCGCTTCAAGGCGCAGATCGGGCTGACGCCGTCGGAATATCTGTTGCGCGCGCGGCTCGATGCGAGTTGCATGTTGCTGGCCGCGACCGATCTGCCGGTCGACAAGATCGCGCGGCGCTGCGGCGCGGGCAGCGGCGACGGCCTCGCGAAAATCTTCCGCAAGCGGCTCTCGATCTCGCCGACCGA
Organism: Caballeronia sp. AZ7_KS35; assembly: GCF_023631045.1. NCBI lineage: Bacteria > Pseudomonadati > Pseudomonadota > Betaproteobacteria > Burkholderiales > Burkholderiaceae > Caballeronia > Caballeronia sp. AZ7_KS35. The sequence continues at coordinate 97,290 of NZ_JALQDV010000010.1, forward strand.
ATACCGGATGGCAGGCCGCCGAAAACAGGGCGACGGTTCGTAAACGTCCGGAGCCGGCCTAGAACAAATACGCATGGAATCAAAGGTACTCTGGACGCTTTCGAATCTCGGCGACGCGGCCTTTCTGCTGCCGCTCGCGCTCGTCTGCGCGCTGTGGCTGCGCACGGTCGACGTGCGCCTCGCGGTGCGCTGGGCCGTGCTGCTCGCGATCGGCATGGGGCTCGTCGGTCTGTCGAAGATTCTCTATGCCGGCTGCGGCGTCGAGATCGCCGCGATCCAGTTGCGCATGATCAGCGGACACACGATGCTCGCCGCGTCGATCTACACCGTCGCGGGCGGCTTGCTGTTCGGCGCATTCGGCGGAAGCTGGCATCGGCTGGGCGCGGCGGGCGGACTCGCGCTCGCGGCGGCCATCGGCGCGAGCCGCATCATGCAGGACGCGCACACGCCCGCCGAAGTCGTCGCGGGCTGGGTGCTCGGCGCGGTCATCGCCGCCCTCTTCCTCATGCGCGTCTTCGAAACGCCGCGCAAGATGCCGCGCGCACTCGTCGCGGGTTGCGCGCTGCTGGCGGTTTCGTCGATCGCCTACGGCCATCACGCGCCGTTCCAGCGGATGATCGAGCACTATTCGTGGCGGCTCTGTCAGGGACTCGGGCTCTGAGCTTCGCGTCAGTTCACTCGCAGCGCATGGGCTGACGAACTTCAGTATGATCGCAGGCTCTTTTCTCTCGCGCGCCCATAGAGGCGCGCGATCACGTTTCCGGGATCGAGCATGGACCGCTTCCTTGCAATGAAAGTCTTCGCGCGAGTCGTCGAGGCGGGCAGTTTCTCCAAGGCAGCCGATGCCCTGCGCCTGCCGCCCGCGAGCGTCTCGCGCACGCTTCAGGCGCTCGAAGCGCATCTCGGTGCGCGCCTCATCAATCGCACGACGCGCAGCATCAGCATCACCGAAGACGGCGAAGCCTATTACGAGCGCTGCGTGCGCGTGCTCGGCGAAGTGGACGACATGGAAGCGTCGCTGTCGCATTCCAAGCTGAGTCCCAAGGGCAATGTGAAAGTCAGCCTGCCGCAAGTGATGGCGAAGAACACGATCATTCCCGCGCTGCCGGAGTTCTTCGCCGCGTATCCCGATATCGGCGTCGAGCTGGTGCTGACGGACCGGCAAGTCGATCTCGTCGAGGAAGCGGTCGATTGTGTCGTGCGCGTGGGCGCGGTCGGCGATGTCGGGCTGGTCGCGAAACGCATCGGCGCGTATACGCAGATCACCTGCGCGTCGCCGGGATACATCGAAAAGCACGGCGAGCCGACGTCGCTCGATGACCTCGAGCAGCATCTCGCCGTCGGCTATGTGCTGAACAACTCGGGACGCGTGCGCAATTGGGAATTCGTCGTCGATGGCGAAACCCGCACCATCGCGATGAAGCACAAGATCGCCGTGAACGACGGCGATTCGTATATCGCGGCGGGCGCCAACGGGCTCGGGCTGATTCAAAGCTCGAGCTATACGCTCGACCCGCTCGTCAGAAGCGGCGCGTTGAAGGAAGTGCTACGGGAATATCCGTCGTATCCGCGCGTGGTGTCGGTGCTGTATGCGGCCAACCGGCATCAGCCGAGGCGCGTGCGCGTGTTCATCGACTGGGTTGCGGAGTTGTATGCGCGCCTGCCGTCGTTTCAGGTGAGCAAGGGAAACTGAACGCGGGCGTCGTTTGCGGCGATGCATCCGCGAACGGCATCGCGCGCCAGTCGTAATCGCGATAAGCGCGCTCGAGCGCGCGCAGATCGGCGGGCCGCGCGCTCGCGTGCACGCCCTCTAGATGCGGCAAGCTGAATTCCACCTTGACGCAGTTCGCATAATCGCGCGCGCGCATGTTGGCGGGGATCGTCGTGAAGAACGCGGTCGTCGGCACGTCGAATCCCGCGCCGGCGTGTAGCGCCGCCGTATCCGCCGTGACGAGATAGCGCGCGCGCCCGATCCACGCGAGGAAATCGTCCGTGTCGATGCAAAACGGCGCGATATCGCGATAACGCGGATCGTCGACGGGCCCGAAACCCATCACCGGCAGGCCGGTTTCATCCGCGAGACGCGCGACGATACGCGCGCGCATCGACGCCGGAATGCTGCGCACCGGCGTGCTCGCGTTCGGGCAAAACAGCGCGTATGGCTCGTTTGCGATCGGCTTGAGCGGCACATCGGCGAGCCAGCGATTGCGCTTGTCGGCGGCGGCGATGGTCGAAGGCGCGACGCCCATCGCCCAAAGGAAGAAGTCGATCATCGGCATCGAGGCGAAGCGCGGCCAGAAAAGCTGATTGCCGACGTCGATCTTCGGTTCATCGGCAGGCAGGCTCGCGAGCGGCACAGGCAGACCGACGATATCGGCGAGACGCGGCGCGGCAAGCTCGTAAAGACGCTGCACGTAGCGCGGCGCGCGCGCCGGCCGATAGATCGTGAACCGAAGATGCGGATAAAGGCGCTTGACGGCGGAGAGCGCCGTAAGCCCGATGATCGAATCGCCGAGCGTGACGCCGAACGCGTTGACGAGATGCACGCGGCGCTCGCGCGCATAGTCGGCGTCGAAGGGTTCGCGGCCCGCGTTCAGGATGGTGGCGGGCAGCGCGGAGAACGCGGATGCATCGGCGTGCGCGACTTCGAGATCGTAAGGCGCGACGATCTCGCCGCTTAGCGATAACAGCGATCCCGCGTGGGTCAGCGCATGGACTTCGTCGAGCGTCGTCATGCGTGACCCCGTTGCGGTCAGCCGGCCGCGCCGCGTTCGTTCGCCGCCTTCGCGACGGGCACGCTTTGCAGCACGGGCATCGTCGCCGTCTGATACTCGGGCACCCAGCGGCGCAGATCGCGGCGCACTTCTTCGTCGGAGAGCACGCGATGCTGCATCAGCCAGGGCAGCAATTCGTCGATGAAATCGTCCGGCACGCCGCGCGCCTGCGCGATGCGCAGCTTCGGATGCGGCGTGCGCGTGGTGGTTTCGTCGTCGGCGAGCAGTTCTTCGTAGAGCTTTTCGCCCGGACGCAGCCCAGTAAACGTGATGCGGATCTGCTCTTCCGTGAAGCCATAGAGACGGATGAGGTCGCGCGCGAGATCGACGATTCTCACGGGCTGGCCCATGTCGAGAATGAAGATCTCGCCGCCGCGCCCCATGCTCGACGCCTGCAGCACGAGTTGCGCGGCTTCCGGAATCGTCATGAAGAAGCGCGTGATTTCCGGATGCGTGACCGTGACCGGACCGCCCTTCGCAATCTGCTGCTGAAATTTCGGAATCACGCTGCCCGCGCTGCCGAGCACGTTGCCGAAGCGCACCGTCTCGAACTGCGTGCGCGGCGCGGATTGCTGCAGCGCCTGACAGGCCATCTCGGCGAGACGCTTGGAGGCGCCCATCACGTTGGTCGGGTTGACGGCCTTGTCGGTGGAGATCAGCACGAAATGGCGCACGTTGTGGCGAATCGCCGCGCGCGCGACGCGCAGCGTGCCGAGCACGTTGTTGCGCACGGCCTGCCACGCGTTCTGCTCTTCCATCAGCGGGACGTGCTTGTAGGCCGCCGCATGGAAAACGATGTGCGGCGTGAAGCGCGCCATCGTCTGATCGAGCAGCAGCGAATCCTTCGCGTCGCCGACGACGGGAATCACCGAGCACTCCGGAAACTTCTCGTGCAGTTCCTCGATGAGGCGATACATCGCATATTCGGAGAGGTCGTAGGCGATGAGTTGCGCGGGCGAGAAACGCAGAATCTGACGGCACAGTTCCGAGCCGATGGAGCCGCCGCCGCCCGTCACCATCACGACGCGCCCGTGGAGCAGTTGCTCGACGTGCGGCATGTCGATCTTCACCGGCTCGCGGCCGAGCAAGTCTTCGAGGTCGATCTGCCGCACGCGCGACAGGAAGTTGCCGCCTTCGGTGAGCGGCGTGAGCGCGGGCAGCACCATCACCTTTACGCCGGCGCGCACGCACAACGTGGCGACGCGCCGCTGCTCCTCGACCGACGCCGAAGGAATCGCGATGATCACGTAGTCGGTCTTGTACTGCTCCGCGAATCGGGAGAGGTCGCTGAACCCGCCGAGGACCTTGTGGCCGAGCACTTCGCGGCCCTGCTTGGCGGGATCGTCGTCGAGCAGGCCGACGAGACGCCATTCGCTGGAGCGCGCAAGCTCGCGGGCGAGCATCGCGCCCGCCGTGCCCGCGCCGAGCACGATCACGGGCTTGCCCTGGCCGACCAGACCGCCGTACAGATAGAACTCCTTGCCCGCGCGATAAAGCGCGCGCGCGCCGCCCATCGCGAGAAACAGCAGAAGCGGCGAGACGATGAGCACCGAGCGCGGGATGATCGGCGTCGGCTGCGACATCACCGCGCCCACCATCACGACGAGCGCGCCCACGACGATCGATTTGGAGATACGCATCAGGTCCGGCAGGCTCGCGAACACCCACATGCCGCGATACAGCCCGAAGACGCGAAAGACGATGGCGTAGACCGGCACGACCCACAAGAGCGCGTGCAGCGCGCCATCGCGGAAATCATGCGGCACGCTGCCGTTGAAGCGCAGCAGGTAAGCGACGACCCAGGCTCCGACGACGGCCACGAGATCGAAGCCGAACGCCCCCGCCGATAGCCATGTAGCTTTTATTCGATTCATCAGCATGGACCCTCAAGATTGTCGGGTAAGGCGCGTTTCATGACGACGCCACTGCGCGTCGACGACCGCGCCCGCTGCCACAACCACGACTGCCCAGCCCGCAACCGCCGCCCACTGCCCCGTGACGGAAAACCACAGCGCCCAGTTCGCGAGGATCATGCCCGCCAGCATGAGCAGATACCACGTGAGCGCGGTACGCGCGTGCCCCATTCCGAGGCGCACCATGCGCTGATAGTAATGCTCCCGATGCGCCTGCCAAAATTTTTCACCGCGCGCGAGGCGTCGCAGCAACGTGACCGTGGCATCCGCGATGAAAGGCGAAAACACGAGCGCCGGAAACCAGACGGGCCACGCGCCCCGTTGCCAGCCCCAGAACCCGAGCGCGCCTGCGAGAAATCCCAACGGAATAGACCCGGCATCGCCGAGAAAAATCCGAGCCGGATGGAAATTGAGGGTCAGGAAACCGGCCGCCGCTCCGGCGATCGCCGCGCTCGCCAGGCCGAGATCGGCTTGCGGCGCGGGTCCGGCGAGCGCCGCGAGCGCGTAGCCGCCGAATCCGAACAGCGCCATGCCGCCGGCGAGCCCGTCGGAGCCGTCCATGAAGTTGTAGAGATTGACGAGCCACAGCATCAGAAAGCCGACGAATGCGAGCGCCCACCACGGCGCGTTCGCCGGATGCGCGACGATCACGAGCGTCACCGCGACGATATGCGCCGCGAAGCGCACGCGCGCGGGCAAGCCGCGTCGGTCGTCGATCTGCGAGACGGCTGCGAGGAAGACCGCGCAGGCCGCGACGAGCCACATCGACGGGGCCGCGACGAGAAGCGCGACGACGGCGACCGGCACGATGCCCCAGCCGCCGACGCGCGGCGTGGGCCGTTCGTGCAGCGAACGCTCGTTGGGGATATCGGTGGCGAGGCGCCACGCGAGGCCCGTGCGGATGAGCGTCCGCAGAATCAGCGCGCAGGCGGCGAACGCCAATACCGCGACCGACATCGCGGCCAACGGCGGCGAAGCTTGGAAATACGAATGCAGCATGCGTTGTTATGAGTTGTCGAAAACGAAGCCCCGATCGTCCCGGCGACTTTTATTCCGGGCAAACCCGCAAGGATACGCGAACGGTCGCCGGAATGAGTCGTAAATAACTGACGGATAACGAAAATCGCGCCGATATCGAAGCCGCGCATATTTTAACGTCCGCGACGGACGTTTCCGGTCGCGAGAACCGTTTATTGCGCGCGCGTCGAGCGAAACCACGCGGCCGTGGCGGCGAGGCCTTCGTCGAGCGATTGCGGCGCTTGCCAGCCGAGCGTCTCGCGGATGCGGCTCGAATCGAGGCGCAGGCTGCCGGTCAGCCGATCGATCTGCGCGGTCTTGCCCGTCAGACGCCCGACGCCGCGCAAGAGTCCCACCGGCACCGGCACGAGCCGCGCCGGTTTGCCGAGATGTTGGCCGAGCTTGCGCGCGAGTTCGGCGACGCTCGGGTCGTCGCCGTTCGTGACATGGAACAGGCGGCCCGCCGCGGCCGGATGGAGCGCGCATTCGATCGTCGCGCTCGCGAGATTGTCGACGGAGACGAGGCTGCGGCGCGCATCGATCGCGCCGAGCGGCAACGGGATGCCGCGCGCGATCGCGTTCATCATCGCCAGGAAATTGGCGCGCACGCCGGGGCCGTAGACGAGCGGCGGCCGCACGATGGCGATTTCCAGCCCGGTGCGGCTGCCGAATTCGAGCAGTTTCACTTCGGCTTCGGCTTTCGACACGCCGTAGGCATCGGGCGGATTGCGCGCGTCGTCTTCGGTGAACGGGCGGCCCGGATCGCTTTCGCCGAGCGCCTTGACGCTGCTCATCATGACAAAGCGCGTGACACCCGCTCGCCGCGCGGATTCGGCGGCGGCGAGCGTGCCGTCGACGTTGACCGCCCGATACGCCTTCAACACGGCCTGCGATTGGGCGGCGGCGTCGGCCATTACGTGGACGCGCGCCGCAAGATGGATCACTGCGTCGCAACCGGCAAAGGCTTCGGGCGCGATCGAATCGAGGCCGTCGATATGGCGCACGTCGACGCCCGGTTCGCACTGCGCGTCGCGCCGCACGAGCCCTGTCGCGCCGATCCCGCGCGCCGCGAGCGCACGGCTCACCGCGCGGCCGACGAAGCCGTTGGCGCCGGTTATCGCGATGCGTCGGCCGGATTCGCTCATAGCCATTTCCAGCCGAAACGGTTGAAGAACCGGTACGCCGACGTGACGAACAGCTTGATGTGCACCGAGCCTTTCTTCGCCGCGCCGCCGCCGTGATGCAGGATTCGCACCGACGGCACATAGGCGATGCGCGCGACGCGGCGCGTGCGCAGGCTCAGGTCGTAGTCCTCGAAATAGAGGAAATAGCGCGGATCGAAGCCGCCGAGCGACTTGAGCACATCGGTTCTGAAGAGCATGAAGCAGCCGCTCACGATCGGCGGATCCCACACGATATTGCTGTCGCCGATGACATCGCGCATTTCGTAGCGCGCGAGGCGCCCCGCGAACGGCTTGCGCAGCGCCGACGGCAGAAAGCCGCGCACGAAAAGGTCGAGCACGGTCGGATAGCGGCGGCAAAGAAACTGCTGACGGCCATCGTCGCCGCCGATCCACGGCGCGAGCAGACCGGTTTCCGGCGAGCCGTGCAGAAAGGCGAGCGCACGGCGCAGGCCATCGGCATTGAGTTCGACGTCGGGATTGAGAATCAGATGGAAGCGGCTGTTCGCGCGCTCGATGGCGAGATTGTGGCCGCGTCCATAACCGACATTGCCGTGCCCTTTGAGCACCACGGTGTCGAATTCGGCATCCGAGGGCGCCGGCAGGTCGGCGAACTCGCCCGGATTGCCGTTGTCGATCAGATACAGGCACGGGCGCCCGGCGACATCGTGCAGTTGGGCGAGCGCGGATTCCAGCGTTTCGACGGTGCGCGCGAGCAACGCGGCATCGGGCCGGTAGACGACGATGGAAATGCTGAGAGTGATCGGCGGGGCGTTCGCGTTCATCGGACAAATGGGGCGTCCGCGCCACGAAAGGAAAACGGACCGCATCGACGGGTGGAAGACGCCAAGATTGTCCTTAATGTCGGAGGTTTCGGCAACCGCGGGCGGCGGGGCGTCGCGTCAGGCGAACGTGCGAAACACGTAGCGCTTGTCGAGGCGGTACTTGATCACATAACCGATCGCGAGACCGATGCAGCCGCCGACGTAGCGCATTTCGGCCGTTCCGAAGACGTGATTGAAGCCGAATTCGACGCCCCAGAAAATCGCTGTGGTGACGAGGCCCATCGTGACGTAGAGCGTGAACATGGTCGCGTCGTGACGCGCATTCTCCGCCTTGAAGCGGAAGATCCATTTCTTGTCGAGCAGATATTTCACGACGAGACCGACGCCCGTGCCGACGAACACCGACAGCAAAACATGCCAGGGGCCGCTATAGATGCGCGTAGTCAGATCCTGCGCGCCGATGTTGGCAAGCGTCGCGATGGCGGCGAAAAAGGTGTAGAGCAGCGCGAGTTGCATGTGTTCAGAACATGGTTCGGTGGTTCGGCGTTTTTCCGGCGCTACGTCACACGTTGCTTGGCGGAAAAATCGACACCATATACGATGTGCCTGGAAAACTCGACAAAGCCGGTGCCGAAGCCGTCGCTGAGAAGACGGCCAGGGCCGGTTCCGCCCGGTCGTGGGCTTAAGCAATCATCTCAACGTGAATTGAATGAGCAAGCCCATCGTCGTCGATCTCGATGGCACGTTGATTCACTCCGACATTCTCGTCGAGAGCGGATTCGCCTTCCTGAGATCCTCACCGCAGAAATTCTTCAAGCCGCTGCTGTGGCTTTCCAGCGGCGGCAAGTCCGTGCTCAAGTCGCGGCTCGCCGAGCACGTGAGCATCGATGTCGCGACGCTGCCCTACAACACGCAGGTCGTGAACTGGCTGAAGGACATGCGCGCCGGGGGCCGCACGATCGCGCTCGCCACCGCGAGCCATGAATCGTTCGCGCATCGCATCGCGGAGCATCTCGGCATCTTCGATCGCGTGTTCGCCACCGACGAGCGCGTCAACCTTTCCGCGCATCGCAAGCGCGACCGGCTCGTCGCCGAGTACGGCGAGAAGGGCTTCGATTACGTCGGCAATTCGCACGATGACATGTCCGTCTGGGCCGCCGCCGATCGCGCGTACGTGGTCAATCCGCACGCGGGCGTCGTGCGCGCCGCATCGAAGCACGACAACGTCGAACAGGTCTTCGAGAATCGCCCGCCGACGCTCAAGGTCTGGGCCAAGTCGCTGCGGCTGCATCAGTGGCTGAAAAACGTGCTGATCTTCGTGCCGCTGCTCGCGGGGCATCAGCTGAAGTCGCCGGCGGCCATCGAGTCCGCCGTGATTGCGTTCTTCGCGTTCGGGCTGTGTGCATCGAGCGTGTATCTGCTGAACGATCTGCTCGACTTGCAGGACGACCGGCAGCATCCGGTGAAGCGCAAGCGCCCGCTCGCCGCCGGCACGATGCCGCTCGCCTGGGGCATGGCGCTCTGCCCTGTCCTGCTCGCCGCCGCGTTCTCGATCGCGCTCACGTTCTTGTCGTGGAAATTCAACGCGGTCCTGCTCGGCTACTACGTGCTGACGCTCGCGTACTCGCTCGCGCTCAAGCGTCAGGTGATGATCGACGTCGTCGTGCTTGCCGCGCTGTACACCACGCGCATCGTCGCGGGCGCCGCGGCGATCCATGTCCCGCTCACTTTCTGGCTGCTAGCTTTCTCGATGTTCGCGTTCCTGAGCCTCGCGCTCGTCAAGCGCTACACCGAGCTTCACGCGATGATGAAGTCCGGGCGCGAAGGCGCGCGCGGGCGAGGTTATCTGGCGAGCGATCTGGCCATCGTGTCGTCGCTGGGAACGTCGTCGGGTTACATCTCGGTGCTCGTGCTCGCGCTCTATATCCAGGACGAACGCACCACCGTGCTTTACCGGCATCCGCAATACATCTGGATGGTATGTCCGCTGATGCTCTACTGGTTCAGCCGGACATGGGTCATCACGCATCGCGGACGCATGAACGACGATCCCATCGTGTTCGCGGCGCGCGATCGCATGAGCCTCGTCGTCGTCGCGCTGTGCGGCTTCGCGTTCTGGCTCGCGATCTGACCGATGAGCGAACTGCTCTCCTGGGGCCGCTACCCGCGCCTGCCGCAGACCGCGCACGCCGCGCACTGGCGCGACGAAGCGCAGGCGCGATGGCGCGACGTGCAGCGCGAACATGGCACGACGCTCGCGTTCGGCAATGGCCGAAGCTACGGCGACGTCTGCCTCGCGAGTTCGAATCACGTCTTTCAGACGCTCGCGCTCGACCGGATCATCGCCGCCGACTGGACGCGCGGCATCGTGCGCGCCGAGCCCGGCATCACGTTCGAGCAGATTCTCGCGCTCGCGGTGCCGCGCGGCTGGATGCTGCCGGTCACGCCGGGCACGAAGTACGTGACGCTGGGCGGCGCGATCGCCAACGACGTGCACGGCAAGAACCATCACGTGCGCGGCACGTTCGGGCGGCATGTGCGCGCGTTCGGCCTCGCGCGCAGCGACGGCACGTTCATCGAATGCTCGCCGGAATCGAACACGGAGATGTTCAATGCGACGATCGGCGGGCTCGGGCTGACGGGACTCATCCTGTGGGCCGAGTTCTCGCTGATGCCGATCCGCACGAGTCTCATCGACGTGACGAGCATCCGCTTCGGCAAGCTCGACGAGTTCTTCGATCTCTCGGAAGAGTACGACGCGAAGCACGAGTATTGCGTCGCGTGGGTCGATTGCGCGAGCCGCGGACCGGCGCTCGGGCGCGGCATCTTCATGGCGGGCGATCACGCGATCCACGGCTCGCTCGATGTCGAACAGCGCAACACGCGCCGCGTGCCGTTCACGCCGCCCGTTTCGCTCATCAACGGCCTCACGCTGCGCGCGTTCAACGAGCTGTACTACCGGAAGCAGCGACGCGCGATCGAGCTTTCGCGCGTCGGTTACGACGGCTATTTCTATCCGCTCGACAGTCTGCTCGAATGGAACCGCATCTACGGGCCGCAGGGGTTTCAGCAGTATCAGTGCGTCGTGCCGGCAGCGAGCGCGCGCGATGCGGTGCGCGCGATGCTCGATCGCATTTCATCGAGCGGCACGGGTTCGTTTCTCGCGGTGCTCAAGCGCTGCGGGAACATTCCGTCGCCGGGGCTGCTGTCGTTTCCGATGGAAGGCACCTCGCTCGCGCTCGACTTTCCGCAGCATGAATTGCGTAATTCGCAGCTCTTCGACGGGCTCGACGCGATCGTGCGCGATGCCGGCGGACGCATCTACCCGGCCAAGGACGCGCACATGTCGGGCGCCGATTTCCGCGCCGCTTATCCCCGATGGCAGGCGCTCGAATCGCTTCGCGATCCGGCCATGCTGTCGCATTTCTGGAAACGAATGACCGGCCTATGAAGAACATCGTCATCGTGGGCGCCACGTCCGCTATCGCCATCGCCTGCGCGCGAGAATGGGCCGCGAAAGGCGCGCGCTTCTTTCTCGTCGCGCGCAATCAGGAACGCATGGAGCAGGTCGCCGCCGATTTGACGGCGCGGGGGGCGGCTTCGGTTGCCACGTATCGGCTCGATATCGACAAGCTCGACGATCACGCCGCGATGCTCGCTGACTGCGCCGCGCACATGGATTCGATCGATATCGTGCTGATTGCGTCGGGCACGCTGCCGGACCAGGCGGCTTGCCAGAGCGATCCCGCCGTCGCGGTGCGCGAGTTTCATACCAATGCGCTTTCGCTGATTGCGCTCATCACGCCGATCGCCAATCGGCTTGAGGCGCAGCGGCACGGGACGCTCGCGGTGATCTCGTCGGTGGCGGGCGATCGCGGACGTCCGTCGAATTATCTTTATGGCAGCGCGAAGGCCGCGTTGCAGGCGTTTCTCGAAGGCTTGCGCGCGCGGTTGTTCAAGGTCGGCGTGCATGTCGTCGATATCAAACCCGGCTTCGTCGCCACGCCGATGACTGCGGGGCTGCCGTTGCCCGGCCCGCTCGTCGCCACGCCGGAGAAGGTCGCGAAGGACATCGTGCGCGGAATCGACAGGAAGAAGGACGTGCTTTATACGCCGTGGTTCTGGTGGGGGATTATGCTGATCATCCGGAACGTGCCGCGGTTCGTGTTTAAGCGCGCGTCGCTTTAAGTAGGCGCAGTTTCAGCGCGATAGTTGACACTCCGCAGACCCCCAAGCCACCAAGAGCGCCGATATATGTTGCCGAAGATGTGGTTGGAGTCAAACCCCACTTGCGGAGTCACGGCACTGCCGACTCCCATCATCAGATACGCCGTGACAGAGTGGCGCCGTAATGTGTACTTTGTGACTTACAGTCGACGATCTATTTTGTTGTCTCGTATGAATTTCAGGCCGCCATGGCCGTTGTTGAACAGCACTGGGGAAGAGAATCGCTAGGGAGCGTCGACGCGTGTCTCGAGGCCCCGCGCTGGGACGTTCGCGACGGTGGGGAGCGCGAGAACAGGTGCAAAGGCAACTCGCATGTATTTTAAGTGCGAAGTTCAGCAACCATTTTCAAGAACTCTCGGCGCCTTAAACTCGAACGCTCCAGTTTTAAACGCTCGAACGCGAATCAGTGATCCGAATAAAATATGGGCCCGCACACAAGAAGGTAAAAACTTGCAAGGTCTTTTCGTCGTGGCGTTCTTGATTTTGATTATATTCGAGAAGCCATGGCACACCACTTTTCCCATGTGCGCCTCTACCTAATCTTCGTCGCTCGCGTTCAATCTATGCGATTTTTTTTGAGCCACGAATCGCATTGTTGACGCGGGCTTTGTCTAAAGTTGCTCACCCCAACGCCAACTCCAACCCCAACCCCAACCCCAACCCCAACCCCAACTCTAGGAATTAGCCGCACATCGACTCTCCCTAACTTCATAGGTATCCGAGTTCGAAGTAAGCTCGTAGCGCCGCGACCAAAAAAGCCAGAAATAAAGGTGCAAGCCCTATACAAAGCTAAAGTGGTTGCACGAGCATGCAACAAAATACATTTAACGCTAGTGCATAAGTAGCAATCGGATTGAAACACTATTTAAGGACTGAGTCGTCGGAAGATACGATGTTTTTTCGCAAACCGAGGAAAATTGAGTGACGCTAGACAGTCGGCTCATTTGCGTTGCAAAGATTGTTCGATACAACGGAAGATTGAGGACGTCTACGAGCGGTCATCCTAACCGACGTTGTTGACAAGTCTGCTGATCGTTCCGTTACCGTTCATCGAATTAGCTTAGCTTCAATCGATGCGCCCTTGCAGTCCCATCGGGACTGCCGTTCATTTCTGCGCATGCGTTCAACAGCAAACCAACTTCCTTTCAGAGCCACGGGCATATATGAATCCGCGCTCCGCCAGGTTCATTCGTATCCGAGTTTTACGAGCGTGGAGTGATTGCGAACGGTCGGGAGACAGACGCCAGTGAGACTTCACTCACGATTGCAGTCTCCAAGAATATTGGGATTCGCTTGCTATTTGTCCCGTCTAAGCAAAGCGCGGCCTTAATCGTCCCATATTCGGCAGAACGTATTTTGAGCACGCGCCGCGATACCAATATTTCAACAGCGAATTGACCGCACGCCCAGGCATCACTCAGTCGATCGGCCCGGCCAAAAAGAGCCGCTTCTTATGCAAGATTCTCCTTCGGACGGCTGCGGAACCACGACCCCGTGCGGTCAGAAGCGTCTCTGGCCGAACGTGCAGAAGTTTCTTCACGACCCCGCTCGACTACGCCTGCGGCCCAACTACCGGAGCTCACTCGTTGCCGCCGTTCGCCAATCGGACGCCTTGTCGGCCGGCATTGTCAGCGGAGCGGACGTTCGAAGATCCGATGCATCGATGCTTCAGTGAAAATCCGCCCACGTCAAACCTTCTTAGCCGGCAACGCATCCTGAGCGATCACGAAGTTGGGGGCGGCCCGACGAGGTTCGCGTTGGTATGTGAGCGCTTTGCGGGCGAAAGTTCGCACTTTTCTCGAGCTGACATAGCAATCCGCATTCGCCCCCGAATTCCGATCGACGATTTCGTGAACCTCGCTACCGCTGAATTTTTTCGTGGTGCACGTGTCGTCGTCCGCGAAACGCTGCATTTCAAACTCGAACGTAGATGAGTTTTGCAGGATGCCCTAACCTTTCTGCTAAAGCGGTGAAGCCAGCCCGCCGTCTGATTGCTGGCGCGCCGTACTTAAATGTCAGTTCCTGTGCGATGCTCTATGCGCGAATTCAACGTTCAATTTGACACCGACGACACCCGGGTCCATTGCGTCTGCTACCTAGTTTGTGCGACGCTAGTGTCGTACGGACTGACGCGAACATGGTCACTTCCTCACTTAGTCGAATCTACCCGCCTGTGGCACGCACGATCGAAAACGTCCTTTGACTGGATGACGCGCGTTCAGCTTGGCCAACTCGCGTTGAAACTTTGCAGAGAACACGTCAAACAAAAGCGTCGCTGCCCCCAAGTCGAATGTATTTTCACCGAGTCACTTGCGCTGGATCTGACGAGTGCGGAGGTGATCGAATTGTGGGCACGCTGTCGTGACGCGCTGAAACCGCAAAAATCTTGAATTCCGTCTGGTGCGAGATCTTTTCCGCGTGCAGTTACCCCGAGATCTACGGCATGCTGAACACAAGATGATCTCATCTTCCTACCACTTCGCTTTTGGCGACCGTGGAAGATTGTGCCGCTGTGGTCGCTCCGACGGCGCTAACGTCCGCTACGGAAAGAATTTCATCCCGATGGACGTCAGCTTGCCAGTATTCTTCTAGGACCGTATATGAACGCGTCCCGCTTGCGCCAGTTTTTATGCGAATCGACCTGGACAAGATGGGTTGCAGTCGTATACATGGCCTCGTCCCGTTTGCCAAACAATCTGTTCTACGGCGAGCAGGTGCTGGATTGCATATATACATTCGGCCTTTCTGTGGCACGCGTGTGCCCGGCCCCAATGGATTTCGCCCGGCGACTCCTACTTATATCCACGGCTTCGAGAGCCCTAAGACTGCGCAGGTTTTGTCACCGACGGTCCGACCTGTTAGCCATTGAATCAGATTACTTGTGCAACCAGTGAAGAGGGTAAATCACTGCTACTATCCGACCGACGCTCCGCTCATACCGGCGATACGTACTCCACACCGCGTGCGAGCAATACCCAGATCGTCCTGGCAATCTTGTTGGCAAGCGCTACGACCGCGATGTTCGTTCCCCGTCTCGCCTGCACCTCAAGTATCCATCGAGACAGCGTATCCGTATGCTTTATCGCCTGCTGTACCACGGATCTCGCACCGTGTACCAGCAGCACTCGCAGGTAGCCGTTCCCGCGCTTGGTGATACCGAACAGACGATCCTTGCCGCCTGAGGAGTGCTGGCGTGGCGTCAAACCCAGCCAGGCCGCGAACTGCCGACCATTTGAGAACTCGGAGGCGCTTCCCGCAGCGGCGATGACGGCGGTTGCAATCATCGGCCCGACCCCACGAATCTTTTCCAGGCGCTGGCTTGCAGGCGATGCCCTGTGCACGTGATGAATCAACTCATCGTACCGGGCGATCTGCTTATCCAGCAGGACGAGTCTCTCGTACATATCTCTCATCATTGACCGAGTCAACCCTGTCAGCTCGTTGCATTCGTCGTCGATAATCGCGGGGAGTTGCGTCCTTATTTTTAGAGGTGTTTGGGCAATGACCACCCCGTATTCAGCCAGCAGGCCTCGAATCTGATTGATCTGTGCGATGCGGTCTCGCATCAACAGACTGCGGACGCGATGCATGGACTGGATATCTTGCTGCTCAACGCTGTTGACTGCGACGTAGCGCATGGTCGGGCGGGACGCAGCTTCGACGATTGCCTCCGCATCGTTGCGGTCATTCTTCTGGGATTTTACGAACGGCTTGACGAATCGCGGAGCGATGATCTGCACGTGATGCCCCATTGCCGAGAAGCGGCGAGCCCAGTAGTGCGCCCCACCACAAGCTTCCATCACGATCCGGCAACAGGGTAGAGCAACGACTACTTCGAGGAGCTTGCTGCGGCTGACTCGCCGACTCAACACCGGGTGGCCTCGCTCGTCGACGCCGTACAGCTGGAAGATGCTTTTTGCCAGATCGATGCTCAGCAACGAGACGCTCATGACGGCCTCCGCTCATACGTGGATCAGGGAGTGCTCATACTGCCATACCCTCTGATGGCGATCATTTGCATTCACGCATCGAAGGTGGGACGAGGCCATTCCACTATATCCGGGCTTGTTGCAGCCTTAGACGCTGCGGCCCCCGATGAAATCCGCTGACTAGTTTCATGACGTCAGCCGTGTGGGCGCGTCGTGCGAGTCACGTGCACGCGACGCCATCATGTCATGGCCTTCATTGCGAATTAGGCCAGCCTGCGATTCATGCGACGTTTTCTCCCAACTTGCCGGTTCCGTCTAAAAAAAACGCACGCGTTGCCAACATGGTCTTCCATAGCTCCTTGGCCGGTCCTATCAAAGCGCCACTCAGATTCATACGAGCGATCCGACAATTGGCCCACCGGCCACTACTTTCGTCCAGCGTTTGGACGTTAGCCATAGCCCGTTCCTCTTATGTTGACCGATGCTGCGGCCGTTGTGAAGGGTCCGCCGCGAGTACGTGCGAGCAGCGCTAAGGCGCCATAAATTGGCTCACCTCGCGATTCAGTAGGAGACGGAGCAACAGAGTTGTGCCCATCGGGCGTCTAATTGCGGGCAGATCGGGCCATCTGAATGCCGTGGCAATAGTTGCGAACGTCAGCTCGTGGCCGATGAGTGTCAGATGCGATTTGCATACGGAGTCAGCTACTGCCGGCGCTCGCGTTTCGGGCGGAGGCGATCCTGAACTGCCCGTCGACCCACTGTACCGGCCAGACCCGCTCGCAAAACGATAGTCGTCATTGCCCCGGTGAACTGCCGAAGCGACTTGCTTCCTTGCAATATTTCGAATATATTGGAAATATGGAAGATAAAGACGTTATTCGCGCCCTTGCAGCGCTTGCCCACGAACTACGCCTGCGTGTGTTCCGAATGCTGGTCGTCGCGGGTCCAACCGGCTTGACGCCGGGCGCCATGGCGGACCAGCTCGACGTTCCAAACGCGACGCTCTCCTTTCACCTGAAGGAACTGATGCACGCTGGCCTCGTCACGCAGGAGCGCGACGGGCGCAGCCTGATCTATCGGGCCGTCTATGATCAGATGAGCGCGGTGCTTGGCTTTCTGACCGAAAACTGCTGTCAAGGGCAGCCTTGCCTTGGACCTGGCGCGGCCTCATGCAAATTGTGATGGAGAACCACCATGAAGCGGTTTCACATCCACGTCCACGTTGACGACATCGCAGCCAGTGTCGCGTTCTATTCGAAACTGCTCGCCGCCGAACCGGCGCGCGTCGAGGCCGACTACGCGAAATGGATGCTGGACGATCCCCGCGTGAACTTTGCGATCTCGACGCGAGGCACGAAAGTCGGCGTGGATCACCTCGGCTTCCAGGTGGACGCCGCCGCCGAGCTTGCCGAACTCGCGAAGAGGGCCGAGGCCGCGGACCTGGCCCTGCTCGATCAGGGCGAAACCACCTGCTGTTATGCGCGCAGCGACAAGCACTGGGTTCTCGATCCGCAGGGTATTGCCTGGGAACACTTCCATACGCTGGACGGCGCGCCCGTATATGGCGAGAGCCGGAAGACTTCGGCGTCGTCAGGGGCAACGTCCTGCCGGGCTCCGAGCGGCAAACCAATTCGCATTGCTGTGAAGCCTGCCGGCTCGGCCTGTTGCTGACTACGCTGTCCGCTGATAGCCCCATGACCACGAACGTATTGATTCTCTGCACCCACAATTCTGCGCGCAGCGTGCTATCCGAAGGCATGCTGAACCATTGGGAAGAAGCTCGGCAAGGACGTCCGCGCGTACAGCGCGGGCAGCGCCCCGAGCGGCCGCATCAATCCGTTCGCGCTCGAAGCGCTGACGACCGCAGGTATCGACATGCAAGGCTATCGCAGCAAAAGCTGGGATGAATTCGTGCAGGACGGCGCGCCGCAGATGCGCATCGTCATCACGATCTGCGACAGCGCTGCGGCCGAACCGTGTCCGTTCTGGCCGGGCAGCCCGGTCAAGGTTCACTGGGGCTACGCCGATCCGGCGAACGCGCCGGGCGGCGATGAAGGCAAGCGGCAGGCGTTCGAACTCAGGCGCGAAGCGATCGGCTACCGCACGCTGCAACTGCT
This sequence comes from Caballeronia sp. AZ7_KS35, assembly GCF_023631045.1. Lineage (NCBI taxonomy): Bacteria > Pseudomonadati > Pseudomonadota > Betaproteobacteria > Burkholderiales > Burkholderiaceae > Caballeronia > Caballeronia sp. AZ7_KS35. The sequence goes on from NZ_JALQDV010000010.1 coordinate 115,233, forward strand.
CGCGCTCGCTCTGGAGCGGCTGGATAACGCCCAACTGCCGCAGACGCTGAACGACATCCTTCCGAGCTGAACCCTTTCCATCGAGTCACCCCATGAACACCCCCAATGTTGCCGCTTCGGGGAAGCCGCCCGCGAGACCGGCCATCAGCTTCTTCGAGCGATACCTGACCGTCTGGGTCGCGCTGTGCATCGTCGCGGGCATTCTGCTTGGGCAGGTCCTGCCTGGTGTTTTCGAGGCAATCGGCCGGATGGAATATGCGCACGTCAATCTGCCGGTCGGCCTGCTGATCTGGGTGATGATCATCCCGATGCTCGTCAAGGTCGACTTCGGCTCGCTGCACGAGGTGCGCCAGCACGTTAAGGGCATCGGCGTCACGCTCGTCGTGAACTGGCTGGTCAAACCGTTCTCGATGACGCTGCTCGCGTGGCTCTTCATCAAGCACCTGTTCGCGCCGATGCTGCCTGCAGAGCAACTCGACAGTTACGTCGCGGGCCTGATCCTGCTTGCCGCCGCGCCCTGCACGGCGATGGTCTTTGTCTGGAGCCGGCTGACCGGCGGCGATCCGCTGTTCACGCTCTCACAGGTCGCGCTGAACGACAGCATCATGGTGGTCGCCTTTGCGCCGCTCGTCGGCCTGCTGCTCGGCATTTCCGCGATCACGGTGCCGTGGGCGACGCTGCTCACGTGCGTCGTGCTCTACATCGTGATTCCGGTCGTCCTCGCGCAGATCCTGCGCAAGGTGCTCCTCGTTAGGGCGCAGGCCGCGTTCGATGCCGCGTTGGCAAAGATCGGCCCGTGGTCCATCACAGCATTACTGGCGACGCTGGTGCTGCTCTTCGGGTTCCAGGGCGAAGCCATCCTGAAGCAGCCGCTCGTCATCGTGCTGCTCGCTGTGCCGATCCTGATCCAGGTGTTCTTCAACTCGGCCCTTGCATATGGGCTCAATCGCGCGGTCGGCGAAAAGCACAACATTGCCTGTCCGTCGGCGCTGATTGGCGCGTCGAACTTCTTCGAACTGGCCGTCGCCACGGCAATCGGTCTGTTCGGCTTCAATTCAGGGGCTACGCTCGCGACCGTCGTGGGCGTGCTGATCGAAGTACCCGTCATGCTGCTCGTGGTGCGCATTGTGAACCGCTCAAAGGACTGGTACGAGTGCGCCTGACGAATAACGAAACGATCACAGAGGGCAAACGTGTCCGATCTCGCTACTGATCTCCCACAGGTGAACCCCGCGCTGTTTCGCGTGCCCGATATCAATCGACTGCAGGCTGCGAAGGCGTCGCCCCATCAGCCGCGCATCCTGCTGCTCTATGGTTCGCTGCGCGAGCGCTCCTTCAGCCGCCTGCTGAGTGAAGAAGCCGCACGCCTGCTCACGGCGATGGGTGCCGAAGTACGCACATTCAATCCGAGCGGCCTGCCGCTGCCGGACGACGCGCCGGACAACCATCCCAAGGTGGCCGAGCTGCGCGAGCTGGTGCTGTGGTCGGAAGGCATGGTCTGGTGCTCGCCGGAGCGGCACGGCGCGATGACTGGCATCATGAAGGCGCAGATCGACTGGATTCCGCTTTCGGTCGGGGCGGTGCGGCCCACCCAGGGCAAGACGCTCGCCGTGATGCAGGTCAGCGGCGGCTCTCAGTCGTTCAACGCCGTCAACCAGATGCGTGTGCTCGGACGGTGGATGCGCATGCTGACCATCCCCAACCAGTCGTCGGTGGCCAAGGCGTTCATGGAGTTCGACGAAGCCGGCCGCATGAAACCTTCAGCGTATTTCGATCGCGTCGTTGACGTGATGGAGGAACTGGTCAAATTCACGCTGCTGACGCGCGACATCGGTCCATACCTCGTAGACCGGTACAGCGAACGCAAGGAGAGCGCTGAGGAACTGATGAAGCGCGTGAATCAATCGGGTATCTGATGCGAGCGGTTCCAGTCGCCACTCGCGTTCAGCGTCGCGCCGCCCATTCGCATGCTGTCGAATGCTCCGCGTCTCTGTGAAATTCTTCCGGCTGTTGAGACTCACTGGCACACAGGACCTGCATCATGCATCTTCGATAGCAGTTGCAACCGACCTCGCCGCGATAGAGGCATTGCTCGAAGCCAACGAATTGCCTACGGTCGGCGTTGCGGAGCACCTGACCAATTTCCTCGTAGGAGTGGATCCATCTGCGACCATCGCGTGTGGCTGCGTCGAATATCACGGCGAGTTCGCTCTCATGCGCTCGATCGTTGTTGCACGGGACGCCCGTGGTTTCGGTCTCGGCGAAACCATCATCGCCCATTTGTTGGCAGCGTGCCGGACGCGGGCGGTTCGATCGGTAGTGTTGCTAACGACAACGGCTGAGCACTATTTTGCTGGTCAAGGCTTTGCACCCGTTGCGCGCACCGAAGTGCCTCCGCCTCTGCTGGCATCCAGCCAGTTCCGAGGCGTGTGTCCGGCGTCTGCTACCACGATGTTGAAGGTGTTGAAGGTCGACGAGGAAATAAAGCAGTACCACCGAGGAGGAAAGATTACAACGGGCAACTTTCATTGCGTTCGCGGACGCAGCGCCCCAATGAAGAACTCGTCAGAGTCGTGTCGGAATTGCGTCCGGCTGCATATCTACCGAAAGTCCACATCAATAAATATCCGCGTTCCTGCGATAAACTGGCGCTCATCGACGAACACGTCATGCCTGATCTACCACGCGACGAACCGGTCACGCTGTATCGGGGGCCAGCCCGCCGTTCTTGGGTGAATCGGTTAGACGGTCTTTGCCGAACGAGCCGACGGATTCGAACCTGGCGGGATCTTCCGCCGCCAGTTAGTCAACTGGGCGGAGCAAGTAAAAGCGCGCCGATCTAGCGGACGGGGCTTTGTAACCCTACCTTACCTCCGCCGAACAATGACATAGCTGTTTCTATCAACTTTTCGTAGGATAGCTTAATATCGACGTTCGTCAGCGCGCAGAGCTGACCCCTCCGACATCGGCAGGCCGATGGTTGCGTCTGACTACAACGGGATAGTTATATTTAGATATCTGTCACGTCGTCACGCTCAGTCGCCGGCCGTCAGCACGCAATCGCACACATTCGCACACATTCGCACACATTCGCACACAATCGGACCCAATCGCGGGGCTCCGGTCGCATGGCCACAGCATCCTACGGTCAGCACGCGCAAGCCGATGAAGCGCTCCGCAAGCGCCGCGACGACGTCGCCGTGAGACCTTTGTCATTGGATTCCCGCAGAAACGTAATCTGCACCTGACGGTCACTCGGAGCATCGTCGACCCCTACCCAGACTATGGCAATTTTCTACGGAAGCGCCCACCCCTAATAGCGGCGATAGAGAAATGTGAAATTCCGCCACGTGGCGCAAAATGTAGAGACACGTTGCAGCATGGAGATCGAGATGAAGCGGACAGTCCGCGACAGCGAAACGGGAAAGCCGTTTCGGAGCCTCGTCCTTGCGATCCAAACCCGCATTTCTTCGTTCGGACCATATGTAAGCAACGGGACGTCACAGTTCGGGGACATGGCAAGAGTTGCTGATATGACCTCGTTACAGGCTCACGACGTCGTAACAAGGGGTCTACCAGTGGCCCTCGCGCGCGAAATGATCGATGAGTATGGTGTCGTCTCGCGTGAAGCGTTACTGCTCGCAATCGGCGTGAGTGAGCGAACCCTGCAGCGCGGCAAAGACGAAAGCCGCCTGCTCGACAGCAATGCCACGGATCGGCTACTCAGGCTTGCTTGCATTACCGAACAGGCGATTGATGTCCTCGGATCGAAAGAAGCCGCAGAGCGATGGCTATCGCAGCCCGCGATCGGGCTCGATCAGCGTCGGCCGGTCGAACTGCTGCAAAGCTCCGAGGGTGCGGAATTGGTCAAGACACTGCTCGCCCGTATGGACTACGGGGTGTACTCTTGACGCCTTTGCCGGCGGGGCTTGGGACGAGCGCACTAACCGTTTGGCGCCTCGAACGAGAGAAGCACTTCCCTACCTGGAACACGGCCGAAGGCGCTTTTCTCGTTGGAGGACGGTGGTCGTCGCCCGGACAACGAGTGATCTATGCCTCACTGGACCCTGCTACTACGATATTGGAAGTTGCTGTGCACAAGTGCTTCGACGTGTTGGATAGCGTGCCCCATCGACTACTAGAGATTGAACTCGGAACCACGCCGATCAAAGTCCTCCTTCCTTCCGAGGTTCCAAATCCGCACTGGTTGAGCCCGGGTGCCGTCAGTCCAAATCAACAGAAATTCGGCGACGCGCTGTTGGCTGCAAGCCCGCTCGCCTTAGTCCCGAGTACCGTCAGCAAACATTCTTGGAACTTGCTGATCAACGTTGCTTCAGCATCAGACCAACTCGCCTTGAAGAACCACGAACGCTTTGCGCTCGATCCTCGGCTAACGATGATCCGCTAGCCCGGGGATTGAGTTTCGGTGTTGCGCAATCGCCCAGGTAAGCGTCCTGTTGCCCGTTCAGTACGAAATCGGGCTGAGAAGAGCAGGAGCGCCGAACTCCTGCACTTTCGCATTGGATTGCTGAAAATACAGTGTCCAGAACTGCCTGAGCGCTGTCATCGCCTGCGGATCGCGGTATGCATTGCGCGCTTTCGCATCGCCGGAAAGCAGCCCGGCGCCGATCACATAGACACGCGCACCGCCGAAATCGGCGATCAGACCCGCCGCGTTCGCCTTCCTCAGCTCCACCGCAGGATCGACGCGCCGGACGGTGTTGTGGGCGTAGAAGCTCGCGACCGAGCTGTTTTCGAGCATGTCCGACGCTAGGAAAAGCACACGGTCGGCGGCCGGAGAGGCGCGCACTTTGTCGCCGATGTCCTTTAGCGCGGCGAGGATGTCCGACTTCGCAAGATCATTGGTCGCCGTCGACTGGACCTGCACGACCGCCGCCAGCAATGACTTCCTGGCGAACGCGGACTGGCCTGTCATGCACGCGTCGAACGTGCGTAGCGCGCGTTCGCTCACGTCGTCGCGCAGCTTCGCCGATATTGGCGCTTCGATGATGCCGCGTGTCACCACTTCCGTATAGTGACCTTGCGAGAAGGCCGAAAAGTCGATCAGCGTGTAGGCGCTCCCCGGCTTGACGGCGGTAGCCGCGGTCGCGGCGATCTGCGCTTGCAGCTTCTCATCGAAGACGGTGGTCTGATCGATCGCCATGAACAGTTCACGGTCGATTCCACTCGCAGGCGGATTAATGTGATTGGCCGCGTAACAGCTTGGAATGTCGTTACTAATGCCCGCCATCGCGGTACTTGCGCACAGGGTCATTGCGACCGCGGCAAATGCGATTTTGACAATTCGTTTCATGGTCGACAGTCAAACCTTGAAGAGATCGTCGAGTTGCGATTCAAGCGCAGTTTTGGCCTGCTCCGCGCGCTCCTTTCGCAACTTGATCTCGGCGATGACTGCTGTCCGCACCGGTTCGTTGAGACGATAGATCAGCTCCTTCTTGCGCGCGAGATCTGCTGTTCCCTCGATTTCCGACACGAGTTCGTCGATCGTGACGCTCGCAGCGACATCGGCGACGGGCGGCTGTGTCACGGCCTGAGCGGCTGCTCGTTCATCGGTCCGCGTGTCGGCAGGCGCGCGAACCGGAGCAGCATCGAGATCGGACTGTGCGCGCAACTCCATCGCGTAGTCGCGGAATGTCTTCGTGAACGTCTTGCCCGAAATGTCGGCGTTCTCGGCCATCCGCTTTTGAAGATTCTCCAATTGCGACTGCGTAATCGCGCGCAGCGGCGCGAAGTAGTTGTTGTAGTCCTCGAACGTGGTGAAGCCCTTCGTCGTCTTCCACGCGGCGCGGCTCTCGCGACCGCCGAATCCCCAAGCGAAGCCGCCGAAGATTCCGACGATCTGCGTCACCACAAAAATCACTGCGAGTGTGATGAACGCGGCGGCGCCTTCGCTGCGCGTCGACGACGACTCTTCCGCGCGCGCCCGGTCATCGGCAGCCTTCTGGCTAGACATGAGTTCCGCAGGGACTGCATTGGCCGTGGCGAACGGATTGCCGGCATCGACGCTTTGGCTCATGCCCATTGCTTCACGCGTCTGCTCGGCGTTGAGATTGCTCCAGCGCATCCAAGTCGACGTCACAGCGATGATCACAATCACCGCAATCGTCACGCCCACCATGAAGTAGCTGTGGTTGGTGCCGATGCGATTCACGACCTGTGTATAGTCCGGTTCGCCGTCGTCGAGCGACTGATCATCGTCGAGCTTGACCTTGCGGCTTGAGAAGCGCTCCTGGGTCTTGTCTTGCTTCCACTGCTTGCGGCTACGGACGACAAGATTCGAGCGGTATAACTGATGCCCGGCCACGTGCGTCAGGAACACCATGATCACGCAGAGCACGAGTACGATCGCCACCATCAGCAGCGTGTGCGTATTTGCACTGCCGTCGCGAGCCATCCAGCTTCCAAGCAGATATGAAAACCCAAGGCCTTCGGCGATGACCAGCACGGTCAGGAGCGCGAGAAGCCACACGGGCGTCGGGGAGCGACCACTGTCATCGGCCTTGGCGAGATACGCGTTGCGCTTGTTGAACTCTTCCTTTGACAGATACGAGATGAACTTGTTGTAGTCGCCACAGAGCGTGCGTTCCGAGTCGGTCCACCCGCCCTGTGCGTGAATCCCGTGGCGCGCGAGGCGTGCAGTCTTGCCTAGCACGGGAAACGTGTATTTCCAGTGGTTCAGCCAGAACTCAAGCGTCGAACGGTATGCGAACGCGCCGAGCGCAGCGACGGCGGCCACGACGCACCAAGTAACGGTGCTGAGATTGGCCTGTATGAGGTCCATCATGATCGTTTTTCCTATTCTTATGTGCGTGCGATGACTGGCACGTATTCGACAGTGAAATACTGGCTGCTCTTATGGCGCACGAGTTCGCCTGCAGTCGCCTTGCCGTTCGCGAAGATGATGTCGGCGCAGTCGAATACGGCCGCGTTATTGACGAACACTCGATACAGTACGCCGCCATCCACAGCATAGGCATTGACTTCTGGAGACAGGCGCACCTGTGCGGGGCCTGCCAAACCGCCGCTCTGCTGATAGTCCTTCCAGACCAGCAACGTCGGCTTCGTGCCAGCCGTCGAGCCGTTGCGGAGGACGGACACGTCCTTCAGCGCGAGATACTGTCCGTTCAGCGTTGCGCCCCAGCTGCTGCCGTACAAGTTCTGCACGTGGTCCCTCACAGGCACGGCCTGATCGTCCGCAACTGACTTCATCGCGTGCGAAACGCGCGGGCGATCGTTCATGCAACTCTTCGTGACCGGCGCTTCGTCGGCGACTGCCTTGGACATCAAGGAGAAAGACGGCGAGACGGGCGTGGCGGCGAAACGAAGGCCGATTGCTGCGGGCATCGTTTCGCGCCAGCCGAAGTCGATGCTATCAGGTGTCGCCGTCGAGACAGCTTCGATGGGCTTCGAAGTCGAACCCGACGGCGCTGCGGCAATCCGGGTCGTGCTCGTCTGCGCCATCTTCGGACGTGCGGGCCTCTGTGCGACCGCCGTCTGCGTCTGGCCGGGCTTCACGCTCGCCGCTTGCACGCGGGCATCGTCTTGTTGCGACGACAACGGCCGATAATACTGATACTTCGGAACGCGGCTGCTCGCGTAGCTTTGCAGGATGTCGGTTCTCGCGCCAGCCAGATCCACGATCTCGACGCGACGATTCTGCGCGCGTCCTTCCTCGGTCCGGTTATCCGCGATCGGCAAGGTCTCGCCCGCGCCTTGATAAAAAACGTTCCCCGCTGCCACGCCGTGTTCCGCGAACAATTTGGCCACCGTGCGCGCGCGGCGCTCCGATAGATCGGCGTTCAATTCCGAGTTGCCCATGTCGTCCGTGTGGCCGATCAACAGAATCTTCGCATTGGCTGCGGCAGCCTTGTCGCCATCGCCCGAGGCTTCTGCTAAGCGGGTCGATGTCCGGTATTGCTCTGCGATTTCGGCGAAGTAGACTTTCGCGTCGGGTGTCAGCTCCGCGGAACCAGTCTCGAACTGCGTGTGGCGCATCGTATCAACGATCGTGAACGAGCTTCCGATCTGTTCAGTCTTTCCCGTGTCTGCCGCCCGGACTTCGAGCGGAGCAGCCGTATAGATGAGATCGTGCTTAGCTGCAATCTTAGAAAGGGCACAGCGCCGGCTGTCGACAGCATGGCCGACCAGTCCGCCGGCGATACCGCCCGCCGTCGCCGCGATGGCCGCTGCCGCCACTTTGTTCTTGGGCGCAATGACTGCGCCGAGAATCGCGCCAAGGCCAACGCCCACTGCAATACCGGTGTTCCGGCTGCTGTTCGCACAGGGATCGGGATTGGCAAATGTGCTTTCGAAGATATTGAGGTCGCTTTGTCCAGAAGCGCCCTCTCTGTTGTTGCTTTGAAGGCCGCCAGTGTTGGCGCACCCCGTAGCGGCAAAAATAGTGATCGTGGCAAGCCATAACGGCCTTGCCCTTCCGAATGCAATTGACATTCGCCCCTCAGTTCTTGGTTTTTATCGCGTCCGTTCGGCCGCTGCTTTTCGTTCCCCGTCGATGCGGCATGACAGGCGCACCTAGAGTGGTTTACGGCAAGCTCTTAATTAACTTTAGTGCTCTTTTGTTGCTATGCGGCGAATCCATCGGGGATTTGGAAGCGCCAATGATGGATTGCGTCACGAGCCTGAGCGCGTCGACCTCTTCGAACCGACAAGGTCGCAGGACCAAGCTCCATCGTCTGCAGAGCGGCGCGCCATTTAACATAGTGCCGGTGTCTCACGCCGCGCCCATGTGCATGACCTTGCTTACCCGGATCCGCAACCTCAGTCTTGAACGTGATCGCTGCACCCAACCAGGCCGCCTTCCCGAGAGCAGCTCCGCCGACGAAGGCTGCAGCTATTGCCGGCACAATCAAGCCTATGAAGGATCAGTTTGCTGAGTCATCGCGCACCAGGCACGTGGCAACTGGCATTGGGCCGAAGCAAATCACAGGCGTGCTCGCCGCGTTGGAGGAAGTGAAGAAGCGATTCTCGTCCGCCTGTTTTTTTGAGAGAGACAAGCGAAAGGAAGAGAAGCTTCTCGCGGTCATCGACTAATACTTCCGCCTGTTGAACTTGCTCAAAACGACAGGTGCAATGGCTGAACGAAACCTTTCCTCACGACGAAAGAACGCGGCTCGGCCATTGCCGACGTTGGGCCCGGTCGCGTTTAACGTCTGCACCCCGGCGGACTGCTCACCTTGGCGGCGTCGGGCGGCGGGACTACGACTGTACGCGTCAGCGAACTCACACTCGCGACCCAAAGCGCCTCCCTCCAACCTGCGACCGTCTTGGTCCGCTTCCGCATGACATGCGGTCATTTGCCAGCAAAACAAAAGGGATTTCGAAGCAAGGAGAGCGGCTCAACTTCAATTTAACGCGTTGTCGCTGTAAGCATTTATCGCCGATACGACTCGTGCATCGAGCCAGTGAAACGGCACAGCGAGATGAATCAGCTCGGCGACGATGACGATCACCAATAACGCGACGATCCAGCGCCGCGACTTGTCGGAGATTGCGAGGCGCGCGCCCAACAGTCCTCCGATCAGACTGCCCGTCGCCATGATTCCGTTAATCGACCAATCGATGCTTTGATGCTGGACGAAGACCGCCATCGCCGCGGCGGTCGTCAGCAACGTCGGGAAATTCTTGATGGCATTGGCTTCGACGAGCGTCAGCCCTGCTGCGAGCACGAGAACGAGCAGCATATACGTGCCCGAGTCGAGCACGATGAAGCCCGTCCATATGCCTACGAGAAAGAGCAGCAACATCGTCTTGACGCCGAGTTCGACGTTGCTATCGCCGACTGCGCTCAGCAGGTTCTTCAGCTTCGTGAGGATCAGGATCAGCGCCAGCACCACGGCGGCTACGATGAATTTGCGCAAGTCATGGCCCGGAAGATGTTCGCTCGCCACAGCACCCAGCGCCGCACCCGCCGTGAGCGGCGCCGCTGCGATCAATGCGCCGCTCACGGAATCGCTCCGTTTCGCGCGAGTCCTACAGTCGCGGCGATGGCGCCGACCAGCACAGGAATACGATTGGTCGCATTCGCGGCGGCCGCGTGAAGTCCGACCGACATGAGGATAGGCAGGGACACGGCCGATCCCGACGACGCAACGGTATTCAGAAAGCCGCACAGCAGTCCGGCAACGACGACGACGACGATGATTTCGGGCGTGAAGCTCATGACGGCTCCTTCATTGAGGAACCGCGAGCATGACCGTAGCGAGTGAGCTGAAAATTACGATGCGCGGATCATGGAAAGCCACTAGGCGATCTCGCCGCTCTGTCGAAAAGGCGCGCCGCGAGCGATTTTCGACCGTACGACACGAACAAGCCAAAAAAAGACAAGGCTACGTGGACGTTCGCTTCTTTTTTAGCTGGTTTTTGCTGCGTTCTTCAACGACCCACGCATTTCATTGCAGTTCTCGCCGAATCCCGATATCCGAGGCGACGCTGGTACTTGTGACGGTCGAACCAGAAGCGTGGTCTACTGAGCAGCCCCTTCGCAAGCGACTGGCTCCAGACTCCGCCCCGCGAACATAGGGAAGATACACCGAGGATCAAGGGAGCTGCGTTTGCGATCGAAATCATTTGAGCATGAGTCCGACTGAGAGGTCGGACGATATTGTTTATCGGACACGTAAATGCCCTTCGAGCATCTGTGCCAGCACATGGACCTTCGGCGTCAGTTGCCGCGCGACCGGCCACAACAAGCTAAGCGGCAAGCCATCAGTTGCGGCCTCACCAAGGATCGTGACGAGGTGGCCGGCCTTCCGATCATCCCGCACCAGTCAGGTCGCGAGTTGCGCGATACCAAGTCCCGCCCGTACGAATGCAAGTTGTGTTTCGGCGTCGCCTGCCACGCTGCGTGGACGCACGACGCATTGCACGACTTGCCCATCCGCCGCAGCATACGACCACGGCGGCTGCGTGCCATCGGACCGTCCGTATACGACGCAGGCACGTTCCTGCAAGTCGTCGATCCTCTGCGGCATGCCGTTTTTCTCAAGATAGGCCGGCGCCGCGCAGAAGATCAGTCGTACACGGCCTAGAAAGCGCCGGCCGAGCGACCATGGCAGATCCGGCGGCCCGCCGATGCCACGGCGAGATCGATGCCTTCTTCAGCCAAATCGACGAAGCGGTCTGCGAACAAGATGCGGCCGCACGTCCGGATATTGCGCTGAAAAGCGCGACAGCACCGGCACGACGCGCAGACGGCCGAACGAGGCCGGCAACGCAACGCGCACGGTACCAACCGGCTCGCGATATTGCGAGGCGAGAACGGCTTCCGCCTCCGCGAGCACCGTCAGAATGCGCGTGCAGCTTTCCTGGAACGCACGCCCTGCGTCGGTGGCTTCGTTCCGTTCGGGAGTACATCGTGTTTCCACTCGGTACCGGGGGAAACGCCTCGAATCAATCAACCTAGTCGTCGAAGGAGTTCGTGCAGGACACCGCTCTCTCACAGCCCACATTCCCCCGGGTCCGACTAGCTAACTTTGCGCTCGAATCCCGTCAAGCCATTAAGTATTTTGAATTGGACCATCGCCGGTGATCGCGAGGTCACCGCCATGCACACGGCGGCCACCTGCTGCTTCGCGGCTACAACGCGCTCGCTAAGTGCAGACGACAACATCAGCCATACCGCGACACTCAGCAGGCCGCAGAATACGGCGATCGGAATCCAGAGCGTGAGAAGCTGAGTGGAAAAAGACGGTCTCGGCATTGAAGGAGCATGAGCGATCGGAAATGAGCGGCTGTCAAGCAAGTCTTCTGGCAAGCATAAGTGCTTGAACGTCGTGACGTCCGTTATGTAACGATCGGACTGCATCGCCTCTTCCCCTTCGGGAATGCCCTTGCCGCGCTTTATACTTGCAAGTCCGGTGCTTGAAATATGTGCAGAAAAAAGGAACAGGATTAATGGAGCCAGGCAAGCAAGAGACTCATTCCGATTGGGCATCAGACTCTCCGTTAGCTCATCGTCGCAAGTTTTTGTTCGCAGCAGGCGTCGGAGCCGCCGCAATAGCCGGGACATCGCGTGCGGGCGCGCAGGCATCTCATACCGCCGGCCAGGTCGACATCTTTCACGGAACGCCCCCAACGGATTTCGCCGCTCCGAACGCACTCGTCGCAGATTCGATTTCGGCGCTGCGCCAAGCCTCAAAGAGCGCTTATAGCCGCGCGTTTGTCACCGGTTATTATGGACCGCATGACGGCGGCGGCGGCGTCTACGAACACGATCCCAAAGATACGACAAGCACCGAAAACGGCGGCACGATTATCGTCGCAGCGGACGGAGGGCGATGGAAACTGGCATTCGGCGGCACGCTCGACGTTCGCCAGTTTGGCGCAAGAGGCGACGGTGAAACCGACGATACCGACGCCATTCAACGGGCGAACGATGCCCTGGCCCTGCTAGGCGGAGGACAGCTGTACTTCTCGCAGGGCACGGCGTCGACAGGCGGGCGCTTCGTCGTAAGCGGCGTCGTGGTCAAGGTCGCCAATGTCGCGTGGCTCGGCACGGGAACGCCGAATGGCGGTCTGCTCGTCCGGCAATCGGTCCATATCGGACAGTCGGGTTTCTCGGCGCGCCATCTGGATTGCCAGCATGCGGGACCACTGAACGGCACGGCGTCGAACTGCTTCAGCGTCTATAGCATCGACAAGCATGTCCAGCTCAGCGATTTCGTATTCGAGCGATGCACGTTCAACGGTTTCTTTTATGCCGTGGATTTTCTCGGCTGCCTGGACTCGCTGCCCGTTGCGACGGCTACGCATACAAAGAATCCGATCTATAACACCCAGATCCTCTTCTGCAAGTCGACCGCACCGGCGCGGCAAAACGCCGGCCATTTCCAGCATCAGTCGGTGTTTGGCTGCATGGTGATGGGATGCGAAACGTATAACGGAAAGAACTGCGCGTCGTATAACTTCACTCGCGACTGCCGCGACATCAAGGTTATCGGAAATTTCGACGCGAACAGCGCGTGGGGCGCGGTTGAAATCGAGAACAGCCCAAAGGCGAATGCTGTCGTGAGCGGCAACACCTTCACTTCAACCGTGACGTCGCAATATGCCGCGATCTGGGTGGATGATTCCGCCCATGTGCGCGTCTATGGCAACGTCGTGCAATGGCTGCTCAAGGCGAGTTGCGGGAATTCCATCAAGAGTTCCAGCGGCTTGTATCCCGATGAAATATGCGCGCAGACGCAGGTCCACTTAAGCAACAACATCTGCTCGCATATTCAACTGGGTTCGTTCGGCACGTATGTCAGTGGCACGGTCAGCGCCGATGTCAAAGACAATATGATCTTCGGTTCCGGCGCGCACGCAATTCTCGCCGACCGATATTACGTTGGCGGCGAGATCGACCATAACAAGGCGACCGGCACGCTCGGCAACTTTGCACAACTCGTGCGCACGCCCGCTTTGCGCGTTTTCGTGCGCGGGAACAATAGCAATGGCACGCCTTCGGCTGTGAGCGGCTCGGGCGGGACCATCATCGCTCGGGATAACGACTCGATCTGGAGCGATCAGACCGAAACCAATCTGCAAGGTCTGAATATCGCTCAGGGCGTGATCAAGATCGCTCCCGTCACCCAATCCGGCATACCTGCCGGCGGGACAGCGGCCTTTCTGTTCAAAACGCACGAAGCAGTTCGCCGGGTGTCTCTTACGGTATTCGAATTCCGGTGTCTCTGCCGCGCTGCAGTGCCGCTCGCCGACGACTATGTGACGTTTTCCGTTCTCGTCTCCAACGATAACGGAACGTTCGTTTGTAACGTGTCCCCTTTGACCAAGATGCTAGGCAACCATGCAAGCAACTTCACCGTATCGGCTTCGATGTCAGAGGCGACCCTCGCCATTACGGTCACAAACTCCCATTCAGCCAAACTCGGCGCAGTTCAGATGTTCTGCGAGAACCTGATGAACCTGTAGCCCGCAGGGCCGGACTACACCGCCCGCGAACACGGCCATACGCTAGATGAGATTCGCTTCGCCGTCGCTCGCTGGTCGATTCGCCCTGTCGAGCCGCATGTGCACCGACTCGAGCCTTGCCGGAAGATAGCGCGAACGCGCACACCGCCGCTCTAGCGGAACGAAGCCTAGCCTTCGATAGAGCGCCATTGCTCGCGGATTGCTTACGAGTACATCGAGCACCAGTTCGCGATTCTCCGCGTCGAGGCAATCGAGTCTTGCTCGGCACGCATAGTCGAATAGCGCGGTAAAAGCGCCCTTGCCACGCGCATCGGACGCAGTCGCGCAGTGCGCGAGCAGCGTTTGCGTGCGCCTGGGTTTGGGCAATTCGGTTTCCAGAATCAGGCCACGAAGCAGGATTGGCACCGCGCGCATCGGACCAAAGTGACGTAGCACCGCCCAGGCGATACGGGGATGGTCGGCAAGCAGACGGCGACCGTCATGGAGCGCAAGCACGGCCACGACCTTACCCTGAGCATCCACCGCCACTTCGTGGCGCCGCCATGAAAAGCGTCCGCTCGACCCGCCGAACTCTCTTTTCAGAAACGCGATGCATTGCTCTGGCGACGCGCCGAGAAAATATTCGAACTCGTGCTCGCCTGATGCAAAGACGAGCGGCGCACACACGGCCGCATCGCTGGCACGCGCCGGGCGGAACGTCAACGTCTGGTGATTGTCCATCTCGACGGGTTTTGTGTTAAATGAGGCGAAGCTAGCCGCGCACACGCGCACATCGTTCCATCCAGGTCCACCGCAACACCATGCCGAATCCGACGCAGACGGTGACATTGAGGGGCACCAGCACAATGTTGCCTCTTTCGAACGCTACACCGATCGTGAACAGTGAATAGAGAAAAGTCACGACCTCGCCGAGCCACAGAATGGTGTTGATGCGAGGCATGGCCGAGTGCAGTTCGTCCTTGCCTTTGGGCGTGCGATTGAAATCGTTATAGACGCCAAACAATGCCCGCACACCACCCACAAAGTAGTACCAGGACATTGGCAGAAACATGGCGATGTACAGGTAGGTGTGCGCGACGCACATCAATATGCTGGGCCGGTCCTCGAACCGGGCGCCTTTGCCCGCACCCAATGCGTTGCCGACTCCCCATACGGCGACGAGGATGAAGAACATCAGCGCCCCCCAACGCACGCCGGCTCCATCAAAATGAACGAGATAGGTGAGCGGAAGGCTCAGGAGGACCAGCACATGGATGGCTGCCAGCAGCACGGACGAAAACATCACCGAGATAGCATGCAGGCGCTTGACCAGCGGTAGCGGCTGCAACAGCATTTTCCGCACGTGCTTGAACGCGCTATGAATCAGCCCTCGTCCCCAGCGCTCCCGCTGAACCCGAAATGCGCTGATGGTCTCGGGCAACACGGACATCGACACCACGTCGCGAAGATAAGCATATTTCCAGTCGCCGAACTGCGCGCGATAGCCGAGGTCCACGTCTTCCGTGACGGTCGAGTCATTCCAGCCGCCCAGCGCATCGACGCAGGCTTTGCGCCATACGCATGAGCTTCCGCTCAGCGAAGCCATATCGCCGTCTTCGCTCAGGCCTACCGTCACGTATTGCTGATGGCCCATTTCCATTGCCTGGAAGCGTGTGAGAAACGATACATCGCGATTCTCATAGCCGATGCCGGTTTGCAGAAATCCGAGTTCGGGATCCTTGAAACGCGGGATGGTTCGCAACAGAAAATCGACGGGCGGGACGAAATCCGCGTCGAATATCGCGAAGAACTCGCCACGCGACTGCTGGATTCCGTTGACCAGATTGCCCGCCTTGTGTCCCTTCCGATCGCATCGCTTGATGAGGCGAATCTCGATGCCTTGTGCCGCGTGGACGTCGACTTTCGCGCGCGCAAGTTCAGTGGTACGGTCCGACGAATCGTCGAGCACCAGAATTTCGAACGCATTGGTCGGGTAGTCCAGCCGGCAAGCGGCATCGATTAACCGCTCGACGACCCCCGATTCGTTACAGATCGGCAGCAGCACACTCACCCGAGGCCGGAAATCCGGTTCGGGTTCGTGAGGCATATGGTCGAGTTCGGTCAGCCTGCGCTGCTCGACTTTTCGGGAAATCAGAAACACCCGCAGTTCGAGCAAAACGTACAGTGCAAAATAGACAACCACTGCAAGGAACATCGCCTGGAAAAGCCAGGACAGCAATGCGAGCATCGCGATCGGGTCCTACGGCTTAATCACGGTGCAGAGTGCCAGCATGATGTCACTCAAGTCCTGATCTGGTTTCATGAAACGGCGGTTGAAGTCCGGAACATTGTGATAGTCCGAACTTCCTTCTCTCAGTTTTTTGAAGGGAACACCGAAAAGAGACACGCATCCTTCTCGAACTTCAGTTCGGTAAGGTCGTGCTCGCGTCCTGCGGCCTGCATTTCCGCCCGCCATATTTTGGTGACTTCCTTTTCGTCTTCGCGGATGTAGTCATCGAGCAGAAGATCGACGCGGGCCGCGCTAAAGCGTTGCAAAAGTAGCGGACCTGCGGGATAGCGAGCATGCTTTCCCGTCGCGGCGGGCGGACCATCGACGATAACGAGCACCCGCTGACCGGCCTCGTCATGCTGTTGCGCCAGGTCGCTCAATTCGCTTTGACAGCTATAGTAGGGATAGGTATTGCCATTGGAAGCCTGCCAATCCTGTAGCGGCGCCAGCATAAGCTGAACTGCGTCTTCCAGGCCCGCCTGTGCGAGACGGGCACGGGTTTGCGCGTAATACTTGTCGAGATGATCGAATGACACGAGGCGAGAAGCACGCTTGCCCTCGCGACGAAGCGATGCCTTGGTCAGCGCCTTTGCAACGATGACGGTGGAGATGCCCGATCCGAATTCGATCACGAGGTCATAGTTGTTGGCTTCGATCAGCTCGACCAGGTAAAGCGCGAAGTCCTGGCTGACCGGCCAGCTGTTTCGTTCACAGCTCAACCGCGGCAGTTCGCCCGTCGCATAGTAGTTCTGCAGTCCAATGAACGCCTGCGTCTGTTTGGTCGAATTGGCGATCTCGTTCTTCAAGACGCCGTCGAGGTACTTCCGCACCTGGATAAGGCTATCGGATTGCTTCTTGAACAGATCGTCCACGACACCGTTCCGCTGGGCGAGCGCCGATGCCAGTGCCTCGACTTTCTGAATGATCTGCTTGGTGTGTTCCTGACCCGCCCATGTCGATAGCTCAAGCTCTCGCTGCCTAATTTCCAGCGCCGACTTTTCCTTTTCAAATGCTACCTGAGTTCGGGTGAGCTGCAACAGTTCGCCTTGTCGCTGGGCGGCGAGCGTGGCTTGCTCGTCTCGCGCCCGTGCCAGCGCCATCACTTCTTTTTGAAGCGTTTCATGCCTTTCAGCCAATGCGGATTCCCTGAGTTCGAGTCGGGCCTGGGCGTGACGCAAGGCTTCGATTTCGCCCTGCCGCTGCCCCGCCAGCACGGCCTGCTCGTCCCGTGCGCGAATCAATCGCGCGTGTTCCTGTTCCATCCGGATCCGAGCCTGCTGCGAAGCTTCGATTTCACTCTGCCGCTGCGCTGCCAACGCGGCTTGCTGGTCCCGCGTCTGGGTCAACTCGACTTGCGCCTGTTCGAGTCGTGCAATAGCCTGTGTCAGAGCTTCGCTTTCTTTCTGCTGCTGCGCAGCCGACGCAAGTTGCTCATCTCCTGCCCTGGTCAGCTCGGCGCATTCCTCTTGAAGTCGGGCTTGCGCCTCCCGCAAAGCTTCGACTTCGTGCTGCCGTTGGCTCGCCAACGCGGCCTGCTCGTCCCGGGCCCGAGTCAGTTCAACATGCTCGCGTTCGAGTCGAGCCTGAGCCTGTTGAAGGGTTTTGATCTCGTCCTGGCCCCGCCTCGCCAACCCGGCATGCTCGTCTCGTTCGCGCGTCAACGCGAAGTTATCCCTCTCGAGTCGTGCCTCGGCCTGTCGCAACGCTTCTATTTCCTTTTGCCGACTCGCTGCCAGCGCAGCCTGCTCTTCTCGCGCCTGCGTCAAGCCCATCACCTGGCGGCCCAACTCGGCGCGTCGTTCCGAATATGCGCACTTTTCCTTCGCTTCGCGCAAGCGAGCCTGTTGCGCGTCATTGCGCAATCGCATTGCTTGCCGCGTCTCGGATTCGCTGAACTGCATATCCGAAGGCAAAGCCTCAAGCATGGCTTCAGCGTCGAGCAGCTTGCCTGCCTCATGCAGGCGAAACGCGAGCCATTTGAGACGGAATGCGCGTGGCTCGATCGCATATGCGCGTCGCGCCAATTCGGCGGCTTCCGCAGGCGTCTTTTGCATCACGCTGCGTGCAACGGCCGTCAAGGCGTTTGCCTGCATGAAGGCCGATACCGAAACGGAAGCCAGCAGCTCTTCGACAGCCGCGAGCCCGCCTTGTCGATAGGCGGCGATAGTCTTCTCGAATCCCTTACCGCCGAGATTGCCCGGTGGAGTCGTTTTCTTTTCCTTGCGCCAGACGCCCAGCAGTTTCGAAGGCGCGGCGAACATTGAAGCGGTAGAGTTCGTTGCCTGAATAAGGATGCCACCCAGCTTGTTCGCCAATGCATGCTCTGCCTCGAGCCGGTGAATCTCCTTCTGCGTTTCAAGCATGGCCTGGCATCGCAGATTCTCCGCCATCACCTCTGGCAGTTGATCGTCCACCCAATTCAGCGTCACGCTACCGACAATTTGCGATTGAGCCTGAGCCGGAGCGCCGCCATGCAAGCGCTCCAGTTCTACCTGCACAACGTGAATCTGATCGATCAGGAGCGAATTCTCTTCCTCCAGATCCTTGAGTCGTGCCTCTTCTGTCATTTGCCCAAAACTACTCTGGACTTCGTCGATCGTGTTCATGAAGTATCTAGGTATCAATCAATTAACGTGGTGCGGCACGATGCTTTCTAGCAGCCTCAGCGTTCCAGCAGCGGTCTGCGATCAAGAGGATCATCTTGTCGACTCTTCAAATTTTCGCGACCGCGCAGATTTCCGCCAGTCGATGCGACCACGTATGGTTTTGCCGCACGTAACGTGCTCCTGCTTCCGCACGCGCCAGGTCCTCCTGCGAAGGACCATGCCGGAGACGGGAAAATACTTCCACCGACTCCTCCGCTGTACTGATTACATGGCAGTAGTCACGAAAGTATCGATCTACCGCACGGCTCGGATTCGTCACGGCAATTCCTCCGCACGCCAGTATTTCCAGCAGACGACGCGAACACATCGTTTCGGAAGCCGTGACAGAGTTCACGTTAAGCGAGGCGACATGTGTCTTGTAGACCTCGGCGGTTTTGCGGTGCAACACCTTTCCGTGCAGGCGCAAGTGGCTTTTCTGTGGAAAGCGGAATTCGAAATGACGAGACAGCCGATCGAAATTGCGATCGAAAACATTGATTCGCAGGCCGGATTCCTCGCAGGCATCGAACGCCATGTCGAGAAAATTCTTTCGCTCATGCAAGATCCGCCGATAGTAACTGCCCGTGAAACAAGCCTCGTTGCGGCTGAAGCTGAATCCCGTGAAGTTATGGAATGCAGGCTGATATGGCATGACCAGCGTGCTCACGGGCACGTGCGCCGGCACATGCTGACGATAGCGGTCAATGCACTCTTTGTCCGTCGTGAAAACAAAATCGAATGCCTTCGCCACGTCGATGAACGCATCGAAAAACGCGCCGTCATCCTTGTTCCAGAAGACCGTTGGAATACCGCGATTTCTGGCGAACTCGACCAGGCGATGAATCGTCGTCGGCTTGGTCAAGCGCATCCATTTCGGCTGTATCGCCAGTTCATAGCGCCAGCTACCGTCCACGCCATGAAACGCCGATTCCACGAAGACGAGATCGGGCTTCCACTCGTCGATCACATCCTTGAAATTCGCCGGTGTCAGAACGCGTATCCTGCACTCCGCCGATAAACAATCCGTCGTGAAGTAATCCGACACGAGCGCGATCTTCAGCCGACCGTACGGTCCCGGCTGCGCGACGTCCTCGGATACCCGCGGATATTCATAAACGAGCGTCCCCAGCTTTCTGATAACCCTGCCGACCATTCAAACCTCACCCTGCACTGGCAATGCCTCGACCACGAAGTCGCGCCACCGACGCTGCGTGACAGCGTGCTCTCTTGCACGCCTCCCCATTCGACCCAACTCCTCAACATCGGCCAATGCCGATTTCACCTTGCGAGCCAGATCATCGGCGTCACCCGATTTGAAAAACCAGCCCGGAGGACAATCGCCCATCTCGTCGCGAAACACCGGCAGATCGGGAGCGATTACCGGCTTGCCCATCGCCAGCGCTTCCACCAACTTGATGGGTGGAACGATCTGGCATACCTTGAACGGCTTGCGCGGAATGCATACCACTGCGCAGCGGCTCAACATCGCGCGCGCTGCTTCCGGCCGCATCTTGCCGACGAATCTGATGCGATCGGTCAGGCCAAGGCGCCGCACCTGGTCCTCCAGCTGCGGACGTGCCTCGCCGTCGCCGATCACCGTCACCGAAACAGGATGTCCCGCGCGAGCCAGTGTATCGACGGCGTCAACAAGCGTATCCAGTCCCTCGTAGCCGATCAGCGAGCCGGCGTAGCCGATCATGCCTGCTTGCACGTTGTGCGGATCGGCCGGGACAAAGCGGTCCGGATCCACGCAATTCGGCAGCAAGGACACGCGATTCGCGTCGACACCGAAATGTTCTCGCGCATAGTCGCCAAGCTGCTGGGAAATGACGAATAGCCTGTCTGCCTGACGGGCGACCAGACCCTCAAGTTGCAGACCCTGCCTGAATGCCTGCGACGCCTCGTATTGCGGCATGCGCGATGTCCGCGTCAATTCCCATAAACCGCGCATCTCATACTGGAACGGTATGCCCAGCTGACGTGCCGCGAGAAGTGCGGGCAACGCATTCACGTGATTGGAGGCGGCATGAATCACGGCCACGCGCCGGCGTCTCGCGATATCCGCGACGACCGCCGCTGCCTGCAAAGCGTATTGCAGTACCGGACGATTGTTGTAAGGCTCGGCCGCATGCTGATAGCGCACGTTATCCGTGATGGTTTCATCGCCATGAGCATCGCGCTGGCGATCCTTGCGATCCCACGGATAACCCGGCCGCGTCAATACATGAACGTTGCCGCCCGCGGACTGCAGGGCGCAGATAACTTCATGCGTACGCGTGGTATAGCCAGTCGTGTGATAGGGCAGCGAACTCGCCGCCACATACAACATGCTGGCTGGATCCGGCTGGTATGGCGTCTGACGAGCGCGAATACGCACCTGTCGTTCGAGTGTGCGGACGGTTAGCTGCCGGCTCAGGACGAGCCACGGTTCGCTAAACCAGCTATGCAAAGGCTTCCCGAGCATGCTCATACGGATCGGGATTTCAGTTCGGCAAATGACAGATCGACGTTCTTAGCCGTCTTGATCTTGCCCCTTGCGTGAAGGTCCAGAAAATCTTCTGTCGTGATGACGTCGTAGTCTTTGGTCAGCTTGGCCAGCAGCTTCCGATAGCCTTCCAGACGATGACTATCCCGATAGGACGCGTGTCCGTGCTCGTTCCAATACAGCAGCGACCACGAATGCAGCAGGAACACCGCGAACTCCGGACTGCCGCTGAGTGTGCCTAGAAGGAACTTCCCCCACCAGGGACGGAACCTGAAGTAGCTCGACTCCGGATACGTGAGACGAGTCCACCACTCATCCTTACCCACCTTAGGCAATATCTTCTTTTCAGTAGTGGGCACCTCGACGACGCCATTCGACCAAATATAAGGCTGATTGGTCGGCTCGCTGAAATTGCATTGGCCGGCATGCACTGCACATGTGGAGTTATTGAACGACAACGGAATATCGGCTGCCTTGAGCGCGCGGATCGTATGTGCGTTCCAGCGAAACGAGCCGGCTCGATGCGCCCGCACCTTCTTGCCGGTGACTTCCGCGATCAAATGTCCAAAGTGCTTGATGACGAATTCCGCTCGTGCGTCATCGGCATATTGATTCATATACTGCGGCTTCGGATTCAGACCATGATCAGCCCAGAAGCTCGGCGGCAAATACTCCGGATGGGTATGCAACTGCACGTCCTGACCTTGCGCGTCGAGCCAACGCACGACCTCGCGCATCTCATCGAGACGGGTGTAAGGCGCGCACATATCGACAAAGAACACATGCCGCGCGTTGAACTCTGCGCCAATCGAGCACATCTCTCGTATTCCGGCCGTACCTTCGGCGTGCTCGCCCCAAATCAATCGTTTTACGTGATCGTCCGTGGCGCGCTTGGGCAAGGCCTCCGTATCGACGGTCAGCAAGGCGTAACGATCTTTCATCTCTTCAACTCTGCCTTTTTTATGTCGACCGCATGGGTCGCACGAACTTTGCCCCGCGAGTACAGATCCAGAAAATCCCGCGTAGTGATGACCTCATAGTCCTTCACGACCCGAGCCAAAAGGTTTCGATAGCCCTCCAGACGCTGATCATCTCTGTACGTCGCACGCCCTTTTTCGTCCCAATACAGCAAGGACCAGGAATGCATCAGAAATACCGACAAGTTGTCGCTGCCGCCACGAAATGCGGATAGCCAGTTGCGGCGCGGCGCAGCGTATGGGAAGTAGCTCGACTCGGGATAAGTCAGGCTCGCCCAACGCGCTTCCCTTTCGGCTCGCGGTGGCACATACTTCTCTGTCAAAGGTACTTCGACAACCCCGTTCGACCAGCGATACGGTCGGTTGGTCGGTTCACTGTGGGCGCACCGGTTCATCCGATAGGCCCGCATCGTGTTGTTGAACGAAAGCGGTATGTTCGCCGCCTTGAGCGCCCGGAGTGTGCCTGCGTTCCAGCGGAACGACCCGGCACGAAAAGCGAGAAGATCTTTACCGGTCACTTCCGCAATCTGCTTGCCGAAATGCTTGAGAACGAATGTCGCTCGTGCGTCGTCGGCGTACTCATTCATGAACTTCGGCCGGGCCTCGAAGCCGTGGCTCATCCAGAAGCTTTCGGGAAGCACCTCTGGATGGGCGTGCAGCTGAACATCTTGTCCATCGCGGACGAGCCAGCGCACCACATCGCGCATTTCATCGAGGCGCTCATGCGTCGCGCACATATCGACAAAGAAGACGTGTTTCGCATTGAACTCATTGCCGATAGAACTCATCTCGCGAACGCCCGCCGTGCCACTCTCATGCCGCCCCCAAATCAGACGGTCGATGTGATCCCGCGTTGCGCGACCTGGCAACGCCTCGGTATCGACAGTCAGAAGTGCATAGCGGCTTTTCATCTTGTATCGGGCTATCAAGCCATGTCAATCCAACAGAGTATTGAAGAACCCTTTCGAGACCCCAGTCGTGATCCGCTCTGTGTTGCCTGAGCCTTTCTGACCGTCGTTGCACGCAACTTATCCAGGCTTTCCTTCACTGGAAATATGCCCCTTGAGGAAAGAGTTCAAGCACATCCCTTCCTTCGAGCAGGCGCTGGATAACACCCAGCTCCGTCGCCCGAGGTAACGGATTGTGGCCGCTTACCTTGTCAGCGTAGGTAACGAACTTTGAACTTCTTATTTGCTCTCGGGGTTCAGCATATTGAACGTACGGAAGAAAGTGCCTCTCGTAGTGGAAGGCGTCCTCCAGATTCTGCGAAAAAACCAAGTTGAACGGTGCGTCGAAATGGTGAACGCTGAGTCGCTTGTCATACTTTGCGGGAAGGTCCGCCGGCTTTTCACCGGGATAGCAGACAGTCGCCATGGCACTGTATGCGGTGCTCCAATACTTCGATGCATCGGTCTGGACGTTGCACACATACAAGGTCGATTCCGCAACGGCGGCTGCGACGTTGAAGCCGGGAATGCCGCCGCCCGAGCTTGCATAAATCAGGACGTTTTGACCATCGATCTTCAGCGCCGTCAACATCTGCTTGATCAGTTGCGCCAGCATGCTCGCGTAGAACCGCTCGCCCTCTCCCTGAAACCACGCCAGAGACAGAGTCGGAGAGAGCAATAGCGAGGGATCGAAGCACGCCACGCAGTTCGCGTTCAGGTCCTCAAAATAGCTGGACCGCTGAAACGAAGGAATTGGACGCCCCCGGTCGGTAGTCCCCGGCAGAAAGATCACTAGCTTGTCCGACCCTTCAACCAGATTCCACTTGAACGGGAACAAGACACCGCCAAATGAGATCATGAAGGCGTCGCCTCGCGGCGCTTTCATCGCTTGCTCGAAATCAAAGTAGACATGCATGAATCAATTTCTCTTTATCAGATCAGGGGCACGTGGCCTGAACACTCACGCAGACTAATCCGCGACGTCGACTCGACGGGAAGACCGACCTGGAATCGCAGTCGCTGCCGCTCGCGGACCGGGTCTCGACTCGTTCGACCGCACGCGCGCACTTCCCCCGAAGATCACAGCCGGACAACATCCTCTTGCATACCTTTTCCGACTAAGGACCCCTTGGCGGTGAAAAACTCTTCATCTACTTGCCACGTGTGGCGAGTCGAGTCCTTCGATCTGAATTGGATAAAGTTGAAAGGGTCACTCGCGTAGATCGAGAAACCCAGATTCCTCACCGATTCGAGCAGATTCGAGTCTTCGCCGCGATTCAAAGGCGCGAAGCCCGTCAATGCCAGCACGTGTCGCTTGATCACGAACGTCGGCCCTGCCACGAACTGGGCGGGCTTGTGCCGTTCTCCCTTCATGCGCAGCAGCGTTTCGTCTCTTCCTTCCAGATAGACGAACACCTCGCGCTTTCCGACGATCCCCCAGTTACCGAAGCGGAACGGAATGAGCATGTCGGAGAGGTAATTCTCGAAGTAGAAGTCGTCGTCATCCATTTTGGCGACGTACTCGCCGCTCGACGCGGCTGCCGCCCTATTCAGGCGCGCTCCGAGGGGTGCGTCGCTATCGTCACGAATGATCGTGATAGTGCCGATGTTCGACTTTCGCTCCTTCAACTTCTGATCGAGTTCCGACTCCTGCGCCTTCGAATACCCCTGAATCACCATGACCAGATCGCTATTCGGGTGCGTTTGCCGGCAAACATTGGTGACGATCCGATCGATGAAATGCGGGCGGTTGCTGGCCATGATGATCGAGACCGAAGGCTCGGTGTATTCGCTCGCATGTCCCAGCCCACGACGAATCTGATCGGCTCGATGTGCATAGGTGTGCTTCTGCATCACCTCGCGATAACCTCGGTGGGACAGACGCAACCATGCCCACTCGTCATTCAGAAGATGCTTCGCGAGTTCGTTTGCCTCGGCCGCATTCTTCGCAACCTGAACGATGCCAGGGAACTGTTCTTCGATCGATCGCGACGGCGTGGAAATCACCGGCGTGCCGCACGCGAGCAGCTCGTAGACTCGCCGCGACATCATGGTCGGCGAATCCGTGATCGTATTGACGTTCAGGAACAGCTTGTACCGCTTGTACACGTCGACGATTTCGGTGAACGGCACCGCGTCGCGAATGAACGGCTTATATTGGGGCGGATACGCATATCGATCGTTTTCCAGCTTCGACATGCGGTCGTAGATATCGCCCTTGAAATCGATGATCGTAGGGAGCAGATTGTCCATCTGAACCTTGCGATCGTCATGACCCACCGAATAATATGAGCCGGCAAAGCATACCGTTCCTGGCTCTTGGTTGAAGCGGCCGGACGGGTTGCAGAGCTGCGGGTTGGCGGCAAACGATAGCGATTCGACTCGAGCGCCCGGAACGTCACGAATATAGTCCGGCACCTTGTTGCTGTCGGTCGTAAAGATCACATCGCATCGAGAAGCGATCGGCATGAAGCGGTCGTAATGCATCGGGTCTTCCTTGTTCCAGAACAGAACGGGAAGTCCCTTTGCCTTGGCGCTGCCAATCGCCGCGCACAATGCGCCTGCGTTGTGATGTTTCAGTCCTGGAGAAGTGAAAGCGTACTCCCACTCTCCCTGGTTTCCTTTCCAGCAGCTCTCAAGGAACAGCGCGGGACTCGACAATGATTCGATCTGGGCCTGATAGCCAGATCGGGCCAGAGGGGTCAGCGAGAATTCAGTCTTCCAGGACGCGGCAGAAATCTCGTCCAGAATGGAGAAGAACCGAACCTGCTTTCCCGCCATGCGCTTCTCGCATAGCTCAAGATTCGCGCGGAAGTACTTTTCGCCAATTTTCTCTGCGGCCTTCTTATAAAGTTCAAAGGCCGTTTGATAATTGCCGCGAACGAACTCCTCGCGAGCGTGCGGCACCAATGATTGCTGCAATGACATCTCTTATACCTTCGCGACCTGGCCAGACAATAGACCCGCAGCATCGATGAGTCTGCCGTGGTCGCTGATCTCTTCAGCCGCGTCGATGAACGGTCGATGCTTCACCAGAACGCACACGACATCGGCGTCGGCCAATGCGGTGGTCAACGGAGCAAGCGTTACGTTACGCACCGCAAGCTTCTCCGGAAGTTCGGTCACGTTCGGGTCGACCGCGAGCACTCGGCAACCCAGGCGGGCGACCTGCTGAACGATTTCCACAGCCGGGCTTTCGCGCAGATCGTCGATGTCCGGTTTGAATGCGAGGCCGAGACAGGCCACTTTGAGATCGCTCGCGGAATAACCCGGCCGCACAGCCAGCAACTCGGTAATCGCCTTTTTCATCTTGCCGATCAGCCATTCCGGCTTGTGGTCGTTGACCTCGCGCGCCGTGCGGATGATACGAGCCTCCTCCGGGGTGCGATCGACGATGAACCACGGATCGACCGCGATGCAGTGCCCGCCGACGCCGGCGCCGGGCTGAAGAATCTTCACGCGCGGGTGACGATTCGCGAGGCCGATGAGTTCCCAGACGTCGATGTCGAGCTTGTCGCAAATCATGGAGAGCTCGTTAGCGAACGCAATATTGACGTCGCGGAAGCTGTTTTCCGTCAGCTTGCACATCTCGGCCGTGCGAGCATTCGTTGCGACCAGCGCGCCGTCGACGAAAGTCTTGTAGAGATCGATAGCCTGCGCAGTGGCCGCCTGCGTCATGCCGCCGATGACGCGGTCGTTAGCCACGAGCTCCTGCACCACGCGACCCGGCAACACGCGTTCCGGACAGTAAGCGATCTGGATATCGGCGGCTTCGCCCGCCTGCTGCGGGAACGTGAGATCGGAACGCGCTTCGGCCAGCCAATGCGCCAGCTTCTCGGTGGTGCCCACAGGCGAAGTCGACTCGAGGATGACGAGATTGCCTTTGCTCAGGACCGGGGCAATTGACCTGGCGGCGGCTTCGATATAACTGAGATCCGGCTTGTATCCATCGGTAAATGGTGTTGGCACCGCGATCAGGAACGCGTCGGCAGCTTCTGGCTTGGTCGTCGCGCGCAGATACTTCTCGGTCACTGCCGCATGCACGAGGATATCCAGCTCAGGCTCGATGATATGAATCCTGCCCTGGTTAATCGTGTCGACAGCGTGTTGATTGACGTCGACGCCGATAACTTTTTTCTTGCGCGAAGCAAACAGCGTGGCGGTGGGCAGGCCAATATATCCCAGGCCGATCATGGAAATGCTACTAAACATGACAGTTGTCTTTCTATGAGCTGGATTGTTAAATATCTTTGGATACGCTCGGACGCTTACTCGTCTTTACCGTAGCTGCAAACGCGGATCATCACTTCCCCGGCGAGGAATCAGAGACCCGATTTCAAAACATCGCGGATACGCGCCGCTGCCTTCCCGTCTCCGTACGGGTTATGGGCGCGAGCCATGAGTTCATAGGAAGCGGCATCGTCGAGCAGACGGTTGGCTCTAGCCACGATAGCGGCGGAATCAGTACCGACCAGTTCGACCGTACCGGCGTCGACCGCTTCCGGTCGTTCCGTGGTGTCCCGCATGACCAGGACAGGTTTTCCGAGCGAAGGCGCTTCTTCCTGCACGCCGCCCGAATCGGTGATCAACAGCGCACTGCGGTCCATCAGGTAGACGAAGGGCAGATAGTCCAATGGCTCGATCAAATGCACGTTGGATACATTCGCGAGAATGCGACGGACCGGCTCCTGCACGTTGGGATTGAGGTGAACCGGATAAACGACTTCCACGTCTCCTCGTGACGCGATATCGCGTAGTGCACAGCAGATGTTCTCGAAGCCGGCGCCAAAATTCTCGCGACGATGGCCCGTGACCAGGATGAGACGCTTGGTCGAATCAAGGAAATCAAACTGAGTTTCGAAGCGCGTGCGCAGCGTTGCGTCGTGCCGTACACGCTCGACGACGTCCAGCAAGGCATCGATGACCGTATTGCCTGTGATGTAAATCGAATCCGCCTGTGTCCCTTCGCGCAACAGGTTATCGCGCGATTTTTCCGTGGGCGCAAAATGAAGGTCGGAGACCGCACCGGCAATGCGTCGGTTCATCTCTTCCGGCCAGGGGGAATACTTGTTCTGCGTCCGCAGACCCGCCTCGACGTGCCCGATTTTTATCCTCGCATAGTAGGCGGACAGGCTTGCCGCCAGCGTCGTCGTCGTGTCGCCGTGAACGAGGACAATGTCCGGCATCCATTGCCGGTAAACGTCACGCATGCCCAGCAGCACGTTGCAGGTAATGTCGCTCAGGTCCTGATTGGGCTTCATCAGATTCAGATCGAAGTCCGGACGAATGTCGAAAAGATCGAGCACCTGGTCCAACATCTGACGATGCTGAGCCGTGACACAGACCTTGACCTCAAAGGCCGGATCGGCGGCGAGCGCTTTGATTACGGGCGCCATCTTGATGGCTTCCGGGCGAGTGCCGAAGACAGTCAGAACTTTCATATTTTCCCGTTGCACATACTCGACCGCATTCCGTTGACGATTCGCGGTCAGCATTCAATCTTCCTGTTGGTTATGTTCACAAGCATCCACGAGCCGTGGCGCCTTCCGATATCTCAGTCGACGTGGTCAAGAATGATGCTTTCGAGCAGCTTCAAGACCCCCACAATTGCAAATCCGACAAGCAAGGTCACCAATGCGTTGTAGCAGCGCTCAGGCTCGATCGGATAACTTGGCATCGTCGGCAACTGCAGCACTGAAACCATTTTCAGAGTGCGCGCGGCGTTCATGCGGCCCTGCTCCAAAGCGGAAAGTGCCGTCTTGTACAAGTCTTCGGAGAAGCTGACTTCCATCTGCAATCGCTGGAATTCTTCGACTGCATAGTTCAGCGTTCTCTTCGACGGAGACGCCAACTCAGCCCGCCTTTGCTGAATCTGCTGTTCGATTGCCGCAAGACTTTTCCTGAGCATCACCACGGTGGGCTGATCGGCATTCAACGACGAAGGCAAGGAACTGAGCTGCGTCTGGATATCCGTCTTCTGCGCTTCGAGTTTGTCGATCAGGCCATTGAGGCTCTGTGCCGTCGTGCTCGGCGCAACCAATCCTTGACGATTCTGGAAATCAATCATGGTGTGGGTGTCGCTGAGCAGACGCTCGTGCGCGGCCATAACCTGCTTGGTCAGAAAATCGACCTGGGACTCGGCGAGCTGGTGCGCAATCAGGTTCATTTGCGCCCCGCCTTCCCGAATCATGAACTCTACGATCGCGCGCGCGGTCTTGGCGTCATACGCCTGCACCTGAATATTGATCACGCCGTTGTAGTCGTCGTATGAAACGTCGACGCGCGACAACCAGTACTTATAAAACCATTCGATCGGCTCGTTGCGGAACATCATGCGCGAAAAGGGATCATGGCTCCAGCCGCTGTAATGCGAACGCAGATCGAATGCGGCATCCAGCTTCTCCAGCATGTCCAGGGACAGAAGATACTGCGTCAGCAACAATTGATCGGCGCTATTCGGATTGGCACCGCCCGCAAGCGCGGCAACGCTCAGCGAAGCGGCGGAAGGTCCGTTGATCTGGTCGGTTCGCTGGACGAATACGATGGTGTTGGAAACATACCGGTCGGAAGCGATGAACAACCAGTACGGCACGGAAAGAACCGAAAGAACGATGATCAGCCGCACGAGAAGCTTGAAAGCTCTCATGGAAGCCACCGTATTTTTGGATCGGACGAACAGCGAGTTCAACTTGCTGATCAGGCCCGAACGTTTTGGCAACAATGCTTCACTCATGCCCGAAGACTTTCCTTATATTCTTTCAAGCCATCTTCAAGATCATCGAACCAATGCGCCTGGCCGTTGTTGATCCAGATAGCCGACTGACAAAACTGTCTAAGTGTGCTTTCGTCGTGCGAGACCATGATCACGCTTGCATGGCTCGTCTTTTGTTTGAACGTATCCGCGGCCTTCTTTCTGAATCTTGCATCTCCCGCGGCCGTCACTTCATCGGAGATGTAGACGTCGAAGTCGAACGCCAATGACATCGCGAATTGCAAGCGCGAGCGCATGCCCGATGAGTAAGTCTGAATGGGGTCGTCAAAGGCTGACCCCAACTCGGCAAAGTCCTGAATATAGGCAAGACGATTCGCCAGCTCGTCCTGATGACCGTGGATTCGACACACGAACTTGGCGTTTTGACGCCCCGTCAACGTTCCCTCCAGGCCCGCGTTGCCCATGGGCCACGAAACCCGGCAACGTCGCTGGACGCGTCCCTTGGTCGGAAAATCGGTTCCGCCAATGATGCGTAAGAGAGTGGACTTGCCAGCACCGTTTCTGCCAATCAAGGCGACGCTCTGCCTGGACGGAATGATCAGATTGACGTCATTCAGAATCCACTTTTTCGCGGCATGTTCGGTCTGGTAACGCTTGTGAACGTTCTCGACGAGAATCATCGCATCACCAGTTTTTTAGAGAACCGCTTGTATAGCATCAGCCCGAAAAACAAAAGCCCCAACGCCCATCCGTAAGCATAGGAAAGACTTACGCCCTTCAGCGGCGTGTAATCGGGATAGAAGCCGAGTCTCATCAGCTCGAGGCCGTCTACAAGCGGATTGGCCACAACATAGTGCTGGTAAGGCGCCGGCACATATAACTGCAGCGGAAGCAATGCGCCGGATATGTAGTAAAGCGGGAGATAGATAATCTTGAAGATGTGGTCGATCTCCGGCACAAAGCGCATCGCTACCGAAGTGATCAGCCCGAAACCCAATCCCAGCAGAGACAGCGCAAACGCCGCCTCGAACACCAGCAACGGATCTTGTGGAAGCCAGATCGGATTCTGAGTGTTCAGCCTCATGCCGTGCCCCATGGAAATCGCGAGCGACATGATGACGATCGAAATCGGGACCATCAGAAAGAGTTCTAGGGTCGCACGTACGATGGCGACGTCGAAAGGCTTGACCTGCCGATAAGCGAAAAACGCGCGATTCGAGTCGATGCCATGCAGAACCTGCATCCACGTACGACGCCAGAGCATGAATCCGACGAAGCCCGAGATGATCCACATATTGATCGCCATGCCACCAATCTGGCGAATATGAAATGTCTCGAAGCCGAACGCATGCACACCGATGTAGGCGATCGGCTCGAACAACAGCCAGAACCACGCCGCCCGCGCTTCGAACAGACGATCGAGCGCTTCGCGCAGGAACATTGCGCGCCAGACGGAGAACGTGATCTCGAGCGGTGTACGAATTCTTGGCGTCATTCGGCGTTACTGGAAATCGTGGGTGAAGGTCACCGTCGGATCGGCCACCATCACCACATAAGTCAGGAATTTCCGGAACTCCGCGCCAGGCGAATTCGATACGTAGATCACGTCGTGATTCTGGATCGGGAAATTCTGCGTAACGAAGAAGGCGGCCGGATCGCGCAGATTGATCTCGTACACGACCGGCACTTTGCCATTGCTGGACTTGACCGACGGATTCTTGTCGTCGACCAGTTTCGCGTCTTCGAAGCGGAATACGAAAATGCCTCGCGCATCCGCACGGGAATCGTTCAGACCACCGGACCGGGCGAGCGCCTGCGCAAGCGAAATGCCCTGCGCTTCGAACGGAACTTCATCGTTCTTGCCCGTCGCGCCGAGCACCGAGAACGTCTGCGGCTGGAACAGCGCGGTCACGACGTCTCCAGGCCTCAGCAGCACGTTCTGCCGGGGATCGCGAATCACGGAATCGAGCGACATCGTGGCCGTCTTTTCGCCACGCGACAGTTGCACTGCCATATGGCCGACCGGCTGCTTCAGGCCGCCCGCGAAAGCAATCGCGTCAAGCAGACGCTCGCCCTTCGGCGTGAGCGGCATCATCGAGCTCGAGTTGACCTCGCCCACGATCGTGACGTTCGAAGCATTGTTCTTGGTCACGCCGACGAGCACCTGCGGCTGATTTGCCTTGCCTTTGAGATGGCTGACGATGCTTGCCTCGATCTGGCCCGTGGTGTGCCCGGCTACGTCGATGCGGCCCGCGAACGGAACCGAGATCGTGCCATCAGCCGCGACCATCTGAGCGGGCAGCGTGACGCTGGTCGTCGTGCTCGAACCGAGCGACGGCAGCGACACCGGCTCTGCGGCGCCGAAAAGCATTGCCGGCGGCGTTTCCCACAGCGTCACCTGGATGACGTCGCCCGGACCGATCACATAGTTATTGGCTGTCGTGCTCGTAAAGGCAGTCGAGAACTGATCGAGTTGCTTCGCGGCGGCCAGCTTGCGCGCCACGGCATCGTTCACGTCCACGACCTGGATACCTTCAACGCGTCCCGTATCGGGCTGCTCCAAGATCTGCTGGCGACTCGCGCCGGATGTCGGCAGCCAGTCAGGAAATGTTCCGCACCCCGAAAGCATCAGAACTGCAGGAAGGCAAACTGCAACAATATTCTTCTTCATGAACCGTGAAACCTGAATCTGGCGCTGCCTTCCAATCGGACCAGTCGCGACACCGGAAACGCACGGCTATGGCCGATCATTCATTGCGTTTCGCGGTCCCGCTCCGATGAGCGCATCATTGGAGAAATCTTTTCGGAGCGTCAGCCGACCGGTTCCGGCTGAATATGGGAACATCCATCAACAGCCCCTGGGCGACGAAGCGGTCATGCCGACCACTTCGCTTGAACGCTCCTGCAATTGTTGTTTCAATCTCGCGATCTGGCCGGGTCCGGATCGAATCGCCGTGTTCGCTCATGGTTGCATGTGCGATCCCTTGGCGGGCGGCACGCAGCTTATTCGCGCTGAGCCGCGACGAATTCGCTCAATCGTGTGCCTGACATAGCCAAGGATAAGTCGGTGCGTCAGGCGACATACCGAGACCGATAACATTCTAGCCAGTATTCATCGCATCAGATAACTTTTCTTAGTCCTGTTGAAATTTGAATACATTCGATACGGTGCTCGCGAACCATTGCGCCATCACACAGACGGCGTCATAGCTTGAACAGATAGCACGAACGGTCCACTCACTTTTTTACCGCCCCGCGATCCTCGCCACCGTCGCAACGGTCCGGCTAACCTGATCCGCCTCATGCGTCGAGCAGATAAAGAATCGCAACCGTGCCGCTTTCTCCTCAACAGCGGGATAGAAGATCGGCTGCACGTTGATACCTTCCTCGAACAGCGCGTTCGCCCATTGCGCGGCTTTGAGCGAACTCCCCGTAATGACCGGCACGACCGCATAACCCGCGCTAGTCCCCGTGTCGAGTCCCACGGCGCGCGCCTCGCTCACAAACTGTTGACCGCGCGCCTGCAATTGGGCCACACGCTCCGGTTGCGCAATCAGACATTCAAGCGCCGCGAGCGAAGCCTCGGCAAGCGCCGGCGCCAACCCCACGCTATAAAGAAAACCCGGCGCAAGATTGCGCAGCATGTCGGCGAGCGGCTGACAGCCCGCGATGAAACCGCCGCAGCCCGCAAGCGTCTTGCTCATCGTGCCCATCCACAGATCGACGCGATCCGATGCCACGCCAAAATGCTCGCGAATGCCTCTGCCCGTCGCGCCGAGCACGCCGAGCGAATGCGCTTCGTCGACCAGCAGGAAGGCGCTGTGCCGCTCCTTCACCTCGCAAAAACGCGGCAGATGGGGAAAGTCGCCGTCCATGCTGTAGAGGCCTTCGATTGCCACCAGCACGTTGCGATACTCGCGACGCACGCGCGTTAGCAATTCGTCGAGCGCCTGCCAGTCGTTGTGCGCGAAACTCAGGCGCTTCGCACCGCTGAGCTGCGCGCCCTGCACGATGCTGTTGTGCGCAAGCGCGTCGTGCACTATCAGATCGCCCGGTCCAAACAGCGAGCCGATCACGGTCACGTTCGTCGCGTGGCCGCTCACGAACGCGACGCAGTCGTCGGTTCCATAGAACGCGGCAAGCGCCCGCTCGAGTTCGCGATGCACCGGCCGCTCGCCCGCGACGATGCGGCTCGCCGAAGCCGACGTGCCATAGCGATCGATTGCCATCTTGGCTCGCGCCGCGACAGCTGGATCGCCCGCCAGTCCCAGATAGCTGTAGTTCGCGAAGTTGATGTACTCGCGCCCGCCGATCTGCGTCGTCGCGCCCGCGATGCCATCGTGCACGCGAAAGAACGGCGACTCGACACGCAGCGTCGCGCCCATCTCGCGCATCAGCCGGACTTGCTGGTATTGCGGCATCGCTTCGAAGCGGCTGCGCGCGGACAGCGTCTGCGCGGCCTGCACCGCCTGAACGTCGGGTACGCCGGGCGCCGCAACCGCATCGGTCGCGCGCTCCAGTTGCCGCTTCAGCGCCTTCGCAGCCAGCTGCTGCTTCAGTGTTTCTCCGAGTCCCATGTCATCCGTTCCGAGCCGGGTCATCGCCCGCTTGCGCCTCGACCCACTCGTATGCGCCGGGCGTGCCGAGCAGCGCCGCGAGCAGCCGGTAGTTCATTTCATGCGTCGGCCGCCGCGCGCTCACGTGACCGAGCAGGGGCGCGCCGGCGAGCGCGAAATCGCCGACCAGATCCAGCACGCGATGCCGCACGAACTCGTCCGGTTGACGCAATCCGCCCAGCACGCGTTTGCCGACGATCGACGCCGTGCACGACGGCCGCGCGCCGCGCAGGATCGGCACGCCGCGCAAATAGCCGACGACGATCGCGGGCACGGCCCACTTGATCTGCCCATAGGAGCGCGACGACGCGATCTCTTCGGCAAACACGCGCGGCGTGAGCCGGCCGTGCCATTCCATGTCGCCAAAGCCCTTGAGATCGTTGTTGTGCACGGTGAGCACATAGTCGTCGGCGGGTTCGATGCGCATTTCGCGGCGCGCCGCGCCTTCGCCATCCGCGACGCTCACGGCTTCGAGCGCGCGCAGAAAACGCTTCGGCTGCGGCAGCGCGCTGCGCCCGCATGCGAGGATCGCGTCGATCCACGGCTGCGCGCTGCCATCGAGAATCGGCACTTCTTCGGCGTCCAATTCGACGATCGCGTGATCGATCTCGCACGCAAGAAGCGAAGCCAGCAGATGCTCGACCGTGCGCACGCCGAGACCATCGTTTCCATGCAGCATCGTGCAGAGCGGCTGGCCACGGCGCAGCGACGGGACGGCTGCCACCGTTCCGAGCGCCTGCCCCTTATGCACGCGGCGAAACACGATGCCGTGCCGCTCGCCCGCGCTCGAGGCGCTTGCCGCAGGCAGGATCCGCACGTTCACGCGCCGCCCGGTATGCAGGCCGCGTCCCGACAGTTCGAGCGGACGCGCCAGCGTCCCTTCGCTCGCCCGCCAGCCTGCGGGCAGCGTCACTCCGCGAATGCCGGCGTCGACTGACATGACTCGTCTCCCTGTTGATACCGTTCCTGGCCAGCGGCGCTTCGATTGCGTTCGAGCAGCGCGCGCGCCTCGTTTTCGTCGAGCGCGTGCCGTTCCGCCAGCGCCGCGATTTCCTCGCGCGCGTCCTGCGTTCCCGATGCGTTCGCACCGCCTTCATCGGCCAGCATGTCGACGATGCGCTCGGCGAGCGTCGTCACGGTCGCGCCTTCCGCGATCGCCATGATCGACAGCTTCACGCCGAACGATTCCTCGACCGCCATGCCGAGCTCCATGCCCATCAGCGAATCCATGCCGAGGTCGAGCACGGAGCGCTCGGGCGTCACGCGCTCCGGCGACATATGCAGGATGCGCGCGATATGTCCGCGCAACGCGGTCTCGACCAGCGCGACCGCTTCGCCTCGCGGCAGCGCGCTCAACTGGTCGAGCAGCGCGCCGTCTTGGCTGGTCGACTCGGTCGAGCCGCTGTCCTGCAACGCCATGTAACGGCGCGCCTGCGCCGCGGGCATGCCGCGCGCGATCGCCGCCCAGTCCAGACGCACCACCGCCTCGCCCGTCGCGCCGCTTGCAAGCGCGAGTTCGAGCGCGGTCATCGCTTCGTCGGAGGTGATCGACGCACCGCCGATACGCGCCTGCAACGCTTCACGCGTCGCGCTGTTGCGCGCGAGGAAGCCGACGTCCTCGATCGGCCCCCACGCCATGAAAGTCGCGCGCAGCCCGGCCGCGCGGCGATGCGCGACGAGCGCTTCGAGGAAGCTGTTCGCCGCCACGTATGCGCCCTGGCCCGGATTGCCAAGATACGTCGTCGCCGACGAATACAGCACGAAGAAATCGAGCGCCAAGTGCCGCGTCGCGCGATGCAGATTCCACGCGCCCGCGACCTTCGGTTCGAGCACGGCTAGCATGCGCGCGTCGTCTATGTTGCGCAGCAGGCCGTCGTCGATGCGCATCGCCGAGTGCAGCACGCCCTTCAGCGGCGTGCCGCGCGACTCGATGTTCGCGATCAGCCGATCGAGCGCGGCGGCGTCGGTTACGTCGCACGACACGACGGACACCTGCACGCCGTGCGTCGCGCGCATTTGTTCGAGTTCCTGCTGCTTCGCGGCGTCGAGCTTGCCGCCGCGGCTCGCGAGCGCGAGATGCCGCGCGCCGCGCGCGATCATCCAGCGTGCGCTCGCATACCCGAGCCCTCCCGTGCCGCCAACGATCAGATACGCCGCCTGCGGATCGAGACGCAGCTCAGGCTGCGCGACGCCGCGTGTGGGCGCGGGTGTCCCCGATGCATACGTGACGAGCACCTTGCCGATCTGCCGCGCCTGTTGCATGTAGCGGAACGCCTCTTCCGCTCGCGCGGCCGGGAACGCGCGATACGGCAGCGGATGCAGCACGCCGTTCACGAACAGCGCCATCACTTCCTCGAAGAGGCGTGTGGTGAGCTCGGGCAGCACGCCCATGAGCTGATCGGCGTCGATGCCGAAATAGCTGATGTTGTTGCGGAACGGCCGCAGACCGATCTGGCTGTTCTCGTAGAAGTCCCGCTTGCCGAGTTCGAGGAAACGCCCGAACGGACGCAGCGTATCGATGCCGCGCACCATCGCCTCGCCCGCGAGCGAGTTGAGCACGATGTCGACGCCTTCGCCGTGGGTGCAGGCGCGCACGTCGTCGGCGAACGAGAGGCTGCGCGAGTCGAACACGCGATCGACGCCGAGCAGGCGCACGAACTCGCGCTTCTCGTCGGCGCCAGCGGTGGCGAACACTTCCGCGCCGAGATGCCGCGCGATCTGAATCGCCGCGATGCCGACGCCACCCGCGCCGCCGTGAATCAGCACGCGCTCGCCGCGACGCAGCCGCGCGAGCTCGCACAGCGCGTAGTACGCGGTGAAGAAGGTGGTCGGAATCGTCGCGGCCGCTTCGAAGGAAATCGCTTCGGGCTTGCGCGCGATCGCACTCGCCCGCGTGATCACGTGCGTGGCGAACGAAGCCGGCGCGAAGCCGAGCACCGCGTCGCCGGGCGCCCAGCCTTCGACGCCCGCGCCGACGCGCACAATGCGCCCAGACAGTTCCATGCCGATCGTCGCGCCCGCGAAGCCGGTTTCGACCGCCTCGTCGGAGAGCAGGCCCATCGAATACATGACGTCGCGGAAGTTCAGGCCGGTCGCCATCGGCGCAATCTCGACTTCGCCGGGCTTCAGCTCGCGCGCGGACTGCGCGAACCATTCGAGGTTGCGGAGCGACCCGGGCATGTCGAACGCCAGCACGGCGGGCGCGGCACCGGCCGCTTGACCGGCCGTGGCTTTGGCGTCGTCGCGCGGAATCTGACGTTCGGCGGTCTGCGCCGGCATCATGCGCGGCACGTAACGGCCCTTCGACGTGAGCAGCACCTCTTCCTCGCCGTCGTCGTGCGTGAGTGCGTGCGCGAGTTGCGATGCGGCTAGATCATCGGCACACGTCACGTCGATGAGGCGCAGCGCGAGCGCCGGATACTCGTTCGCCATCACGCGGCCCAGGCCCCAGAGGCTCGCCTGCTCGGGCTGCGCCGCCGTGACCGCGCGGTGATCGAAAGGCGCGCCGCCGCGCGTCACCACGCACAGGCGCGTCTGAGAAGCCATGCCTGATGCATCGAGTTCGCGCGCAAGCGTCGCGAGCGCGAGCGCGCCGTCCTGCTGTGCGCGCATCACCTCGGCGCCGTCGGCGTCATCGAAATGAGCGCGCGGTGCGATGAACGCGATGCGCGTCGGCGTGTTCTTGCCTTCGAACCATGCGGATGCTTCGCGCGCACCCGCCGATTCGACCGTGCAGCCGCGACGCGCGAGTTCTTGCGCGAGCGCCGAAGCGAATGCGCCGTCGTCATCGCCGGATTGCACGATCAGCCAGGGATGGGCATCGGCTGAAGCGGATGGCGTCTGCGGCGACGAAGCCGGCTTGCGCGCGATCATCAGCGTCGGCGCGCCTTCGAGATCGAGACCCTGCTCGGTGTGACGCGCGACATCGAGAAGACCGGCGCGCTCGCAGAGCGACTGAAGCGCGGCCGGCGCGAGCGCGCCGTACGTCTGGGCGGCGACCTCGTGGCCGGCCGTGCCGAAGACGATGTCGGCGAAACGGCTGCGGCGCGCGTCGGCGAGCACAAGCATGCCGCCCGGCGCGAGGCGTCCGGCGATCGCGTGCAGGGCGGCGAGCGCATCGGCCTGCTCGCCGATCATCCGATTGACGACGATCACGTCGAACGGCGCGGCGTCGCGGCAATGCGTGAAGAGCGCATCGCTTTCGCCCAGCAGCAGCGTCTGAATGTGCGCGTACGCTTTTGCATCGAGCGCGGCGAGTTGCTGATCCGTGCCCGCGAGCACATGCTCGCACTGCGACGCTGGCAATCCGATGTCGAGCGGCTGAAGCACGTCGCCGCTCGTCGCGCCGATTTCCAGCACGCGCAGGCGACGCGTGCGCGGCCAGGCGGCGAGCGCTTCCGTCGCGCAGGCGGCGAGCATCGCGCGGGCGTGCGACCAGGTGGGCGACGCATTGAAGAACTGGTCGACGAGGCTGCGCCCCGTCGGCGAGAGCAACGCGGGCGCGGCATCGGCGGATGTTTCGTCGCGCAGCACGCGCGGCAGAGCGGCGCCGACGTGCGCGAGCAGCGTCAGCTCGGCGACGTGCGCGGGCGAATCGGCCAGCACGTCGCGCCAGAGCGCGTCGAGCGCGGGCATCGCCGCGCAGGCGGCATCGTCGCGCACGAGACGCTCGCCTTCGAAACGCGCGAGACCGTCTTCGACGACCATCTGCGCGAAGCGCGCGCGCAGCGGCGCTTGCGCGAGCGCGGGCAGTCGGGGCTGCGCGAAGGCGCCGATCGCGTCCAGCGCGTTCAGGGCGTAGAGACCCGCGAGCACGTCGAGCAACGGCAGCGTTTCGCTCAGATGACGCGCACGCTGCGCGATGTCTTCGTGCGACGCGAGCCGCGCGGCCGCGCGTTCGACGAGCACGGACGGCGCGGGCAGCGCGGCGGCGCTGAAGCCCTCCGGCAGCGGACGCGCTTCGAGCGCGTAGGCAAAGCGCGCGGGCGCAGCGTGACGCCGCCCCGTCAGATCGACGCGACGGAAACGGCACGCCGAAAGACGCGCGACGATCGCGTCGCTTGCGTCGAGGAATTCGAACGACGCGGCGATCGAATGTGGACTGCGGCGCAGCACGCGCACAAGCACGCGGCGCACCGAATCGCCCCGCAGAAAATCGACGCGGCCGATCTGCACCGGCACGAAGGCCGCGCGCGCGTCGCCGGGCGCCGCGCCATCCTGCCCGAGCACTGCGAAGAGCGGATGAAAGCCGCTGTCCATCAGCGCCGGATGCAGCAGCCAGCCGGTCAGCGCCTGCGCGCCGCCGAGCGCCTGCGGCGCGTCGAAGTCGGCGAGCGCGTCGTCGCCCTCCACCTGCACGTTGCGCACCCAGCGGAACGCCGGGCCGTAGCTCAGGCCGATCGTCGCCGTGCTCGCGTAGAGCGCGTCGCCGGACATCGCGGGACGCGCTTCGAGGCGCGCCAGCAAAGACTCGTCGGCGGCGCTCTGCCCGTTCAGCGTGTTGCCGCTTTCGAGCAGGCGCCCGGTCACGTTCAGATTCCACGGGCCGTCGCTCATGCGCTCGCGCGTTTCGATCGAGAACGACGCGGTGCGCGGATCGATCACGAAACGGAACAGCTTCGCGTGCTGCGGCTGAAACACGACCGGCATGCGGATTTCGAGATTCTCCAGCGCGACGTCAGGCGTGCGGAAGAACACGCGCGCGGCGGCCAGCGCCATCTCGACATAACCCGCGCCCGGAAACGCGACGCCGCCATCAACGACGTGATCGGCGAGCATTGGCACGCGCTGCGGATCGAGCTGATTTTCCCACGCGAACGCATGCTCGTGCAGCCGATAGCCGAGCAGCGGATGATCCGCGCGGCGGTTCACGAGGTTGTAGCCTTCGATGGTCGCGGTCTGCCAGTGACGTTCGCGCTGCCACGGATAAGTCGGCAGCGTTGCGTGCAAAGCCTGCGCCGTCGCGGGCACGAAGCGTTCGAGATCAACGCGCGCGCCATGCGCGAGCGCCGAGAGAATCGAATGCTCGAGCATCTGCGCGCTGTCGTGATGACGCTTGAGCGTCGGCACGACGACGCACGCCAGATTCAGGCTCGTGAGCGTCTGCTTGACGTAGTGGCGCAGGATCGAATGCGGCGCGATTTCGATGAACACGCGCACGCCCGCGTCGGCGAGACGCGCAAGCGCGTCACCGAAACGCACCGGCTCGCGGATGTTGCGCCACCAGTAGCCCGCGTCGAGCGCCGCGCCGGACAGCGTGTCGCCGGTGACGGTCGAGACGTAGCGCTTCGTGCCTTCGCGCGGCGCGAGATCGGCGAGACCGGCGCGCACGACCGGCTCGATCGCGTCCATGCGGCTGCTGTGGAACGCGTAATCGAGATCGAGCAACTGGAAGAAGCTGCCGTTCGCGGCCTGCGCCGCGCCGATCGCTTCGAGTGCTTCGGGCGATCCGGCGAGCGTCACGGCCTCGGGACTGTTGGTGCCCGCCAGTTCGACCGAGTCCGCGAGACCCAGACGCGCGATCAACGCCCGCGCATCGGCTTCACCGATGCCCGCCGCCGCCATCTTGCCGGTGCCGCGCGTGAGGCCCTGCGCGGCGCTGCGAATGCGGATCACGCGCACGGCCTCGTCGAGCGTCAGCGCGCCCGATGCCCACGCTGCCGCGATTTCGCCGACGCTATGACCGACCGCGGCATCGAATTCGATGCCGCGCGCGTCGAGCGCACGCGTGATGCCGACCTGGATCGCGAACAGCAGCGGCTGCGCGTTTTCCGTCGCGGAGAGCCATTCAACGCTTGCGCCGGCGCGCAACACGTCGACGAGCGAGTCGCTGCCATCGGCGCGCCAGAGGACGTCGACTTCGTCGAGCGCGGCGCGGAACACGGCATCTTCCGCATAGAGCTGCTGGCCCATGCCGGCCCACTGGCAACCGTTGCCCGAATAGACGAACGCGACCGTGCCGCCCGCCGCCACGGCCTGGCCGTGCGCAACGTAAGCCGGAAGCGCTTCATCGGATGCATCGGCGATCATCCGCAGCGCGGCGCAGCCCGATTCGACATCCGGCGGCGCGATGATCACGCGCTGTTCGAGCCAGTCGCGGCCGCGCGCGGCGCTGGCTGCAAGCGCGGCCCAGTCCGAGCGATTCCTCAGGCGCGCGTGGTAACGCCCGGCGAGTGCGGCAAGCGCCGCCGGCGAACGCGCCGAGAGGACGAGCGGAGGCAAGGCCGTGTCCGGCGTATCGATCGGGGCGGGCGTTACCGGCGCTGCGGCCGCGCTCATCGCTTCCGTGAGCACGACGTGCGCATTGGTGCCGCCGAAGCCGAACGAGTTGACGCCGATCGTCAGCGGCGCATCTTCGCGACGCGCGAGCGGCGTGAAGCGGTCGACGACGCGCAGGCGGCCGCCTTCGAAATCGATGGCGGGATTGGGCGTATCGAAATGCAGCGAGCGCGGCACGGCGCCGTGCTTCAGGCAGAGGATCGCCTTGAAGAGGCCCGCCATGCCCGACGCCGTTTCGAGGTGTCCGACGTTGGTCTTCACCGAACCGATCAGCAGCGGATCTTCGGCCGGGCGGCTGCCCGCGAGCGCTTCGGTCAGCGCGCGCGCCTCGATCGGATCGCCGACCGCCGTACCGGTGCCATGCGCTTCCAGATACGCGAGCGAACGCGGATCGACGCACGCGCGGCGATAGACCGAGCGCAGCAGCTCGGCTTGCATCGCTGTCGTCGGCACGCTGATGCCGCCGTGCGAATGACCGTTGGAGTTCACGCCGGAACCCGCGATGACGGCGTGGATCGTGTCGCCGTCCGCGAGCGCGCGCTCGAGCGGTTTGAGCAGCACGAATGCGCCGCCCTCGGCGCGCACGTAGCCGTCGCCGGTTGCATCGAAGGCGCGGCAGCGGCCGCTCGGCGACAGCATCGACGCTTTCGAGAAGCTCACGAAGCCGAACGGATGCAGCAGCAGATTGACGCCGCCCGCGAGCGCCATTTCGGTTTCGCCCGACTGCAACGCCTGCACGGCCTGATGCAGCGCGACGATCGACGACGAGCACGCCGTGTCCACCGACATGCTCGGGCCGCGCAGATCGAACAGATACGACACGCGATTGGACGCGATGCTGAGCGTGTTGCCGGTGGCCGAGTACGGATCGATCCAGTTGAGGTCGTCCATGCTGCGGTTGCCGTAGTCCATCGCGGCCGCGCCGACGAACACGCCGCAATTGCGGCCGCGCATCTCGCCCGGACGCACGCCGGCGTCCTCGAACGCTTCCCACGCAAGTTCGAGCATGAGGCGCTGCTGCGGGTCCATCTGGCTCGCTTCGCGCGGCGAAACGCCGAAGAACGCGGCATCGAAACCGGCTACGTCGTCGAGCACGCCGGCAGCGAACGTATAGCTCTTGCCCGGCTCTTTCTTGGACGGATGCTGATAGAACCCCGTGCCGAACCGATCGGACGGCACGACGGTCACTGCGTCGCGCTCATCGCACAGCAGTTGCCAGAAGTCTTCGGGCCCCGTCAC
The DNA here is from genome assembly GCF_023631045.1 of Caballeronia sp. AZ7_KS35. Lineage (NCBI taxonomy): Bacteria > Pseudomonadati > Pseudomonadota > Betaproteobacteria > Burkholderiales > Burkholderiaceae > Caballeronia > Caballeronia sp. AZ7_KS35. Next base: position 158,354 of record NZ_JALQDV010000010.1, read on the forward strand.
TCCGCCGGGAAAGCGACATGCCATCCCGATAATTGCGATTTTCCTTTCCATCTTCATGCCGGCATGTGCTGCAACTCGTTGCGCGAATCGGTGCGGTCACGATTCGCCTGTGTCATCGCGCGCTGGATCGCGGAACCGAGCGTCTCGACGCCGACCTCCCGGTACGTGCCGATGTCGCTTCCGAAGTTGCGCCAAATAAAGTAATCGGTGTGAGTCGGTTCTATTCCGAGCGCATCGAACACGGAAGACATCGCGGGTACGTGATCGCCGTAAAAGCACAGGATCGCCGGGCGGTCACGGTCGCGCAGACAGCTCGTCAACGTGCCGATCATCGCGTCGGCGTTTTCCACGTGACGAAGGTACGCGGTCAGATCGCGCCAGCGCGCGTCGTCGCCCAGCGTGTGCCGCGATGCGGCCTCCCCCTGCGCAACCGTTTCCAGATGCAAGGGGCCGTGATTCTCCATCGTGATCGCGAGAGCGAACAGCGGCTTGCCGTCGCTGGCCCGCAACAGCGCGATGAGCTCGTCGGCCACGGCGGCATCGCCGACGTAGGGCCCGACGCGCGGCGCGTTATCGAAATGCGCGATATCCAGAAAGCGCTCGAAATGCATGTGCGCGAATGCGCGGTGACGACCGAAAAAATTCGCGTGATACGGATGCACGGCCACCGTGCGATATCCGCCCCGGCTGAAGTATCCCGCCAGCGATGCGCACGCCCCGCGCACGAACATATACGGATAGAAACGCGAGTAACCGAGTGCGGCGGACGCGAGGCCGGTGAGCATCGCGAATTCGCTGCGCATCGTATTCGCGCCCCATGCGGGCACATCGAGCTTGCCTTGCTCGAACGACTCGCGTCGCGCGCGATCGAAATGCCCGTACGGCGCATTCGAGACGCATGAGCCGAGCCGGCGGGCATCGAAATAAGATTCGCTCTGGATGACGATGACGTCCGGATGGACGTCCGGACAACTGCCCGCAAACGGGCTCGCGCTGAGGGCGCGTGCAAACGCGCGCCGTTGCGCACCGCTCAGGCCATTGACCAGATAGCCGACGAACGCGGCGAAGAAGCCGAATCGGCGCTGATCCGAAAACGGCTGCAGCGAAAACGGCAAACGCCGCGACAGCGCGACGCACATCGGCAGACAAAGCAACGCGACGATGCCTTCGATGCATCGCTGCCTGGCCGCCACGGGCGCTTCGGCCAGGAATGCGCCCGCCGCCGCCGCGAGGCAGACCAGCACGGCGGCGAGCTTGCCGAATCCGAGGAACGGCAGATACAGACGCGGATGCGAGAAGACCTGGCTGAACAGGCTCACGTCGCTGAAGACGAGCGGCTCGCGCAGCGAAGCATACTTGGCGTTGCCGACGACCGCGAGCACGCCGATCAGCACGAGCACGAAGCCCGCGGAAAACAGCGGCCGCCCGGTCAGCGCCATACAGCCCGCCGTCAGGCCAGCGAGCACGGCTAGATGCAGTACCAGCGCAACGGGCGGTCGACGAAGCGGCGATCGCGTCACGGCGATCGCTTCAACGGCAAAGGAGCATGCGACCAGGACGGCCGCGAATGTCAAACTGGGAGACACTTCACATATTCCGACGAGGGACTTGAAACAGGAGACCGAGGATCGCGTCGGCCAGGGCGGCGGGCAACAGGCGCAATAACTTGAGGCCGAGCGTCAGACTGAAGGGAAAAGCGATTTCCACACGGCGCCGGTTCAGGCGCTTCTTGATATAAGAAGCGGCCTTTTCGGCGCTCCACATGAAGGGTTTGCTGCCGGGAAAAACGTCGCTCATCGCGGTTCGCACGAAGCCCGGCATCACGATCGACATGCCGATATGGTGGCGCGCGAGCACCGGACGCACGGAATCGCAGTACGCGACGAGCGCGGCCTTGCTGACGCAATACGCGGGCGAGATTGCCATGCCTCTCAATCCGGCGAGCGAACTGACGACCGCGATCCGGCCGCGCCGCCGGGTACGCATGCATTCGATGGCGGGAAGCACCGCGTGCAAAGCGCCATAGAGATTGATATCGACGACTTCGGCGGTACGGCTCGCGCCTTCCCAGTCGTCCGATGAGCGCAGCGTGCTGGCGACGCCGGCATTCGCGATTAGCAAGTCGATCGGGTGTCGCGCGTCGAAATCGAAGATCCACGCTTGAAGCGCGGCGGCGTCGCGGACGTCCATGCAGCCAGCCACGACTTCGGCGCCGCGCGTGCGACATTCCGCGGCGACGGCTTCGAGACGTTCAGCGTTCCTTCCGATCAGTCCCAGCGTGATGCCGGGGGCGCAATAGCTCAAGGCTAGCGCCCGACCGAGTCCCGCACTGCCGCCCGTGATAACAACTACGCGCGGCTCATTCGTGCTCGCCTGCCCCCTCGCTTTCAAACCATCCTGTTTTGCCATGATCTCAGCACGGAGTTATTCGCTTTTTTTTGCAGCGACAGGCCCGCGGAATATCCCGCAGACCACCGCTAAAAACATGCGAGGCCAGAGCATCTGCTGATACCGCGAATGTCAGTTCTGACGTGGATTTGCGCCAATCAAGGTATAAAGTCGCGAGAACCACACTTGACGCGCCGATCCTCTTAAGCTCTCCGATCCACTTGGAAAACATTCAGTTCAGCGCGACACAACTATTGACTGGCAAACGGGTGCACTGAAAAAGAGTTGCAAGCTTTTAGTGAGCGGGCGCAATCATACCGCGAGTGAATTCCTCGACGCCATACATTTTGCAACGCCTCCTTAAAAGTTGTACCTTGGCAACACATTTCATCAAAAAAAAAGCGAATGTTTTACCGATTTCGACATGGCCGTATTGGCCCTGAGCGCTCTGATAATTGATCCGGTGATGTCAAGTAGCATGCGTCCGCAGAGATTGCATTGTTGTGCGGGCGCGCGATGCTTCAGCCGGAAATGCAACGCGGTGGAGCACGGAATAAAACTCCTTCAATAAGACTCTGACCCGCGTGCGCACTTCGCGCAAACGTTCGCGAACCGATGAGCACAGGACTTCTCCAGTGCTCAAGCATGAGTTTAACGGCTATCAGCGAGGAAATCTGAGCGCTTCTGCAAGGTTATCGCTCGTCCAGCGCGACGGCCGTCGTCTCCTCGGCGGGCCGTTTGACTTCCGATCGGTTCGCCAGTATGTTTTGGCCCGCCAGCGGAATTCGATTGGCCGAGGTTATCGCATGGTGCGTGACTCGCCTCGATTGCCGCCCTTCCTTTCCGTCACATCCGCATCGCGCAGAGCGCTTTCGACCCCGGTTCTTTATGAAAAGTCCTTATCGCTCCAAATTGAACACGGACACGTTTTTCAATCGATGTGTCTTCAAGGATCGGAATGAAGTTTTCTCGGATAGCTTTCATGCGTTGGCCAAGGCGCAGAAGACCCTGACGTTCGACGAGCGTTTTTTGGACAAAACCTTCAAAAATACGACCGAAACACCGTTCAAGGAAATCTGGAGAGCGGCGCCGGAAGAATATTGCGCTGACGTACTGCCAACACGTATTCCCACGTATTCCGGCTCGTACGAAAGTTATCTGGAAGAACTGGAAAATACGCTCGAGAAAGTGCTCCTGCGCATGAATCCCTCGAAGCGATATCTGATGGCGCATTCGTCGGGATCGGATAGCCGAATCATTTCGGGAACCATGGCGCGCCTGCGACGTCAGGGCAAGATGCCGTTCGACAACGTGCTGTTCCATTGCTGGTGTAGGTTCGAGGTCGATTCTTTCCGCAAGATCATGGCCGCGAACGACTGGACCCACATCTCCCTCGTGGACGACAGCAAGCCCGATGTCTATAACATCGGAAGGCTGGACATGCCGTGCGAAGGATGGAACCCCTACACCTATCAACTGGACTTTTGGGGCGATCACAACCCCAGCGAGTATGTGCTGTTGTCCGGCGCTCAGGAAACCTATTCCGTTCCTTACGACAGATGGGTTTATGACCGTAGCTTCTTCAATACTCGCGGGGAAAGCATCCACCGAATGGCGAACGTCTTCCAGGATGTGTTCTTCCCGTTCCTGACCCACGACATGCTCGACCTCACTGTGGCCATGCCGAATAAATGGAAGAACGTGAAGGATCCGCGCATCGGTCGGGACAAGGTGCGATCCGATCTGGTGGAACGGCTCGGCCTGATCGATATTCCAGTGCAGAAGGCGGCGTATCGCTTCAATGTATCGCCGGAAAGGCGGGCGTCGATGCTCGACGCGTACGAGAAAAGCAAGTTCAGGAAGAAGTACGGCGTCGAGCTGGACGAAGCGGACCTCTTCAAGGACTGGAACGGCTGGAACTCCTGCCTTTGGAGCTTCGCCGTCACCGTCTACGAGCCGCTGATGTAATGCACTGACGCCTACACTTTCGAAGCCAGGGGGACGCAAGCCCGAACTGCGCATGACAGTGCGCGCCTGCGCAGAAGTTGTGTTTCTTTAAATATGCCACGTTGCCGCGCTCACTACGCACGCTTTGAACCAACATTGGCTTGCCTTGATCCGCCGCTGCCGGGCGCTATGGCAACCTCGCAGGATCGGAGGGGTTTGGTCCGCCAGGTCATTCAGATCCAGATCGTATCGACGCAACAGCCCCTTGCGGCGCATCTCCTGACGCATCGCTCGGGCGGCCTTGTTGCTTACGGCCGGAGTGAAGCCTACGGACAGCTTACCCATCCGGTTCATGACACTTCGCGGTCTGAACGTATAGCCCAGGAAGTCGAACTGACAGATCGGATAGTCGGCACGCCTGTTGGCCTGCTTGCAGTACACGATTTTTGTCTTTTCTGGATGCAACTCCAGCTTGCACTCCGCAAGCCGCGCCTCCAGGTCCTGCTTCAGCCGCCGAGCCTGCGCTTCGCTCTTGCAGTGACAAATGGCGTCATCGGCGTATCGCTCGAACGGCATGTCCGGGTAGGACTTTTGCATCCACCGGTCGAACGCATAGTGAAGAAACAGATTGGCCAGCACCGGACTAACGACACCACCTTGCGGGGTGCCCTTATCCGGCGTCACTACGGTCCCGTCCGGCATGTGCACGGGTGCCTTGAGCCAGCGCTCGATATATAGCAGCACCCACGCACAGGTCGTATGGCAGCGCACCGCTCGCATCATGAGTTCCCAATCAATACTACCGAAGAAATTCTTGATGTCGAGGTCCAGCACCCAGTCATGGTTCCAGCATCGCTGCCGGGCCACTTCGAGCGCCTGATGCGCCGACCGTCCAGGACGATACCCGTACGAATCGTTGTGGAACACCGGCTCCGCAAGCGGTTCCAGATATCGTTTGACCACCGTCTGGGCGATGCGATCTGAAATAGTCGGTATTCCCAACGGTCTCGTACCCGCACCCCCGTCCTTTGGTATGTCAACCCGCAAGACCGGCGGCGGAAGGTAGCTGCCAGACGACATCCGATTCCAGATTCGATACAGATTGTGCTTCAGATCCGCCTCGAATTCCGCCATCGACTGCCGGTCCACACCCGCCGCCCCGCGGTTGGCCTTCACTTGCCTATACGCCTCCCATACCTCTCGCTTGGAAATACAAAACGGCTTTGCGTTATTCACCCCGGTCCTCCTCTTTCAAGTTGCCGACGAGATAACGCCAGACGATGACGCCCCTTCGGTCCAGTCCCATTACAGAACCTTCAACCCTACTATGGGCGTCTCCGCCCCTGTGCCCTGCATCGGTACTCTCATCCTTGCGGAGGCCTTCCGCTTGGATTTCTCCCTTCGCATCAGGACGACAGGTTCCCAAGTTCCTTTCCAAAGCCCGAATCAAAGTCACGCCGCCTTTATGCCGGATGCCGATTGGGCCGTCAGCAGGCATCGCCCAATCTTGTCCCGGAGCAAGTGGGCTCTCCGGTTTTGACATCGGTTCGTGAAATTATCGACACGTCATCAGCGGTTCACTCACGTTCGTCTCTTTGACTCTTACCTGACAGAGTAATCCCTGCCTTTTCCGACAACGCTCACCACGAGGGCTCTTTACCCACGCAGCTTGTGGCGGTTTGGAGCCTGCTCCTGCAAGCCGACTCCGAAGGGCCTTCCTTCATCTTTGGTAAAGCACCGCAAACATCGGTCAATTGATGCTCGCGTTCTTGGCACACCCCACTTCATTTTCAAAAGAGCCTGAAAATACGACAGCCCTTACCAAGCGAACTACGTCGCGACCGCTTGACCGACAAGACGGCACTCCAAAAAAGCCGGTGCGATTCGCAGGAAACCTCGCTTTCATTCAGTCGCGAGTCAGCCGATCCCAACCGGTCCTACATGTGTTTTTGAGCCAAGCCGCGTACCCTCAACATCCGCTGGAATTCAGGGTCATGATTCAGGGCTTGCTGCGCAGTTCTTATCAAGGTTTCTTGGCGGTCAACTTGGTCGAGTCTAACAATGCATCTGGAAAACACTTCGTCATAGACAGATCGCGTCGCTTCCATGTTATGTTCATCGGCGAGCTGCGCCATGCGATACTTTTCTTCACTCGTGAGTTCGCTTGTTAAGCAGTTGACGGTCTGTCGGTCGATCTCTGCTTGAGCCGACTCCGAGTCCTGAGTACAAAATCGTGTGACGGCTATCGCCATTAAAGCGCATAGACCTACCCTGACGACCCGCATTATTTTCATTTTTATTTCTGGTGCGATGCATCTTTCGGTTACTTGTAGTACGGCTGCGGACAACTTGTTGCGGTACTCTGCGCTGACGACAGTGTCCAAGGTACCGCATGAAAGCGCGCACGAAAACGTAAACGATGATCGAGAGCGAGGCGAACTATGAGTCTAGGATCTTCGTCGACTCTTTCGACTTCGCAGCGGCGCCAGCAGCGCATAGAAGATTTCGAACAGGCGCACTTAGTGCTCGATCGCGACTTCTGCCACTTGGTAACAACTTAGTCCCGACTTTCCCTGCGTTGCAGATCTAGCAACGCCTGATTCAGGCTAAAAATAAGTTCGTTAGCTTGGTCTGGCGTAAGCGAAAAATCATGTGCCGGTAGCGATGGCAATGTTTCAGACAATGCATGACCGCATACGCGAATGGCCGATTTTCCATTCACCAATTCAGCTTGAACCTTCCAGCGCCCCGTAGGGATAAGTGATCGGTGCGTCATTATGGTAATGGGCTGACGGTAAGTAAAGTGTGAACAGCAAACCGAGAGCTCAATGCAGCGACGCCTTTCGCAAAACAATGTTCTAAACAGATCGTGTGCGGCGAATACACCGTCTTACGCCACGGCAATACGTCAGCTACTATTTACGCGAACCGGCTTTTACGATCTTCACCAAATTTATGCGATCTTATCATACTTATCATAATGATAATGTATCATACCACTATATTTTGTCGCACTGAGGCGGATCCGCGCTGACAGTCGTACAAAGGTTGTCGCGATCGACAAGTGACTCAAGTTTTTAACGTTTGCGCCGTAATAATGGCCATGAAAGACAATCAATTGCCCAGCCAAATCTCGCGAGACGCGTTGCTCGTCGAAGCTCGCGCTCTCGCTCTGACTGTCGCTACTCTTCGCAGAGCCCGCGGCAAGCTAAACCCGGAAGATTGCTTACTAGCCTCGCCAGAGTGGCATGTGATCATCGAAGAATTTGCCCGCGATGTCCTACATGCGGTGGTCGGGTGGGACTTGGTTGGGCTTAACGATGTCGATGTCTTTCATCGGGGCGACGATGACGACTGGCTCGGAATCGGCGCAGCGGGCTGAAGCCTGAACCGCAACGTTGATGCGGCATGGAATGGACGAGCGAACCTACGCGATGCACCGTCGGGAGTCGCAAGGCACCGTGCGCATGCGATCGAGTGCATCCGCGAAGCTGGCGTTTGTTAGTTCGTCGGTCATGAGATTCGGTTCAGCAAAGGCTGTCGAAGCGTGCCCAAGCGAGGGCTCACTGACGATTCGAGGCGGCACTTTAGACCACCGCCGTCGCCGTACAAAGCTAACGAAGTCACCGCCCGTAGTTCATCTGCTAACCGAAGAAGAGATCGCGCCTTTGATCGATCGACTGGAAGGCCACGATCCGGACAGTCTGCCGCTCTACGGCATACCGTTCGCAATCAAGGACAACATCGATCTCGTGAGCATTGAAACGACCGCGGGCTGTCCCGCGTTCGCGTACACGCCCGAGGTATCCGCGACGCTCGTCGACCAACTGATCGGGCTCGGCGCGATACCGCTTGTAAGCGAGGGCCTGAAGCCGAGTCGCGTCAATGTCGTCGGATTTCCATTGCAAACCATCTAGCCACATAGGCTCAGACTAACAAGGCGAGCGATCGCCTACAGGCTGCTTTGATTGTTGCTGCCCCCGACGCCAATTGCGCAGCCGGAACGCATCTCACGCCGCGGCTTGCCACCCTAAACCGCTTTGAGGAGTGCGTTGCTCAGAGCAATTCAGGCCGCATTCTTGAACGCTTGGCACCGGCTCTTCGACGGCTGCGAGTAAAGTCGGCAGGGTTGCCGAGCTGATAACGCGACGTGGTCGACTCTCCACGACCATGTTTCGCTTGTAACGTCCTGCTTCGGGCACAAGCGAAGATTGCGCGATCGCGTTGAGTCAGCAAGAAGGGACGAAACTCAAAAGCTACCCCTTTTCGAGAGCTTTCGCTTGCTCGCATGCGCCTGTACCCGGGTACAGTGGACCTGATCAGTCGGGCCTGAACAGCCTAGCAGCCACGGGAAACAGAGGAGCCGCCTTGACCGCACGGAACGAACTCGCACCGAAGCTCCACTTCGCGAATGATTAACGATGGAACTGTCCAGCACTAGAAGTCACTAGCGTAATGAATATTCCTTGCTCGTGCTCATAGGCGCCATGTTCCTCCTCGAAGCGCAACATCGGCCTTTAGCGTCGTGAGTCACACAGAGCGATGCTACGGCGAATCCCTGCTTTTTCAACTCGAGCGTTTTTTTCGCTGCGTCGGGCAAGGCGACTTCGATGCAAGACAAGAAACCCAACGATGGAATGACCACATGACGGCTTCATTGCAAATAAAGATCACTATCAACGAGTTTGTCACGCCAGACTTGTTTCGCGCCGTGTCTGCCATTCCGAATCCAAGGCAACGAGCGTCACTACTAAAGCGCCTCGCCGAGGACGCGCTGCGCAACAGCGTTCCGACCAGTCAGATAGCGCCCACTGCGACCTCTGTCACGGCAGGCACCAGTGTCATGCCGCGGGCCATACGATCAGAAGCTGAGCCAAGTTCTTCTTCGATTGAGCCCGGGCCCCTCTTCTCCGAGACAGGCGTTTTCGACGAGGACCAGAGGCAGTTCGGATGCACATCAGACGTTTCGTCGGCTGCGCGCGCCCCGCAAACGCTTCAGCCCATCGAAGGATCCCCGCACAATCTCGTGACCGGAACACCCTCGCAGCGTGACACCGTCGCGACTCTCGCATCGCTCGTCCCTGATTCCGAAACCAGCGCACCGAATCCGGAAAAAGAACCAACGAGGCCTGTGCAACCTGTGAAATATGGCGAGACGCCTTATGCGGACACTATAACCCGGTCCAGCCGCAGGCGTGGCTTTCTAACGCGGGCGTTGGTAACGGCAGCGCTTGCTATGGAGAAAAGCGGATACCGGCTCCGTCTCAGCATCATCGGTCGGGAACGAAGGGCGAAGAAGATGATCGGTAATTGATCGAGCAACCTTGATCCGCCCGCTGATCCCTGAGGTCGGCTGAAAAAAGTGGAAGCCAACGTTTCGTAAAATCATGAAACGGAGGCATGAATGAATCGAATTCCCAAAGCGGTCTACACAAGAGAGTTTCGTGAGGAGGCGGTCAAGCTGGCATTGACTGAAGGTGTCGGTGTTTCGGAAGCGGCACGCCGGCTCTCGGTTCCGCTCAAGACACTGGCGAACTGGGTGCGTTCAGCCAGGGCAGGCAAACTGCAGAAGGTCGGCAGGGACCAGAAGCCGCTGACCGAACTGGAGGCCGAGCTGGCGCGCGTACAGCGAGAACTGGCGGAAGTGAAGATGGAGCGCGATCTGTTAAAAAACATGTGAAGGGGCGCGCCCCTGCCCGAAGGGCAGAAACTCCGGGCAGCGCTACACTGATGCGCATCAGGGAGAGCGGCCGTCGAATTATTGGTGATTCATCCCGTTAAAAAACATGGTCCAGGGACTGATGCGGACCCAGCATTGGTGACGCCGTCAGGCGATCCCGTTCAGGAAGGTGATCTACTCCGCTGTCCCGCTCTCTGACCATCCCCAGGCGGAGGTAGACATGAAGACGATGAAGTCTCAGGGCGCCACCAGCGGCGCATCGGTTACAGTAGTGCATCCCTATGCTGCGGCCATCGACATCGGCGCCAAGTTTCACGTGGTCGCAGTTGGACCGGAACGAGATGCGAAACCGGTCCGGTCATTTGGCAGCTTTACGCAGGAGCTTCACCAGCTCGCGCAGTGGCTCAAGCAGATAGGGATCACAAAGATCGCGATGGAATCGACCAGTGTTTACTGGATTCCCGCTTTCGAAGTGCTTGAAGCGTACGGCTTCGAGGTGGTGCTGGTCAATGCACGGGATGTGAGAAATGTGCCCGGCCGCAAGACCGATGTCAGCGACGCGCAGTGGCTGCAGAAGTTACACGCGTACGGCCTGCTGCGGGCCAGCTTCCGTCCCCGGCATGATATCGCGACGTTACGCGCCTATCTGCGTCAACGCGAACGACTACTCGAGTATGCCGCAGCACATATCCAGCACATGCAGAAGGCGCTGATGCAGATGAACCTGCAACTGCATCATGTCGTGCAGGACGTCACCGGCGCTACCGGTATGAAGATTATCCGCTCGATCGTTGCCGGCGAACGCAATCCGGAAGAACTGGCCCGACATCGCGACGTCCGCTGCAAGGCGTCGAGCGAAACGATTCGCGATGCGCTGGTCGGTAATTACCAGGACGAACATGTGTTCGAGCTGACCCAGGCGCTTGCACTCTATGATTTTTATCAAACGCAGGTGGCGCAGTGCGACGAACGTATCGAACTCGTACTCCGGCAACTACACGCCAATGCGACTCCGGTGAGCACTCCGTTGCCTGCCGCGCGTCGTCGGAGCAGGCAGTCAAATGACTTCTCGTTCGACGTACGTGCGGAGCTCTACAGCGTGCTCGGTGTCGACCTCACACAGATCCACGGATTCGGACCTTACCTTGCCCTGAAGCTAGTCGCTGAATGCGGCACAGACATGTCGCGCTGGCCGACGGTGAAGCACTTCACATCGTGGCTGTGTCTGGCGCCGGGCAACAAGATTTCCGGTGGCAAAGTGCTGTCCTCCAAAACCCGTCGTTCGTCCAGCAAGGCCGCTGCTGCGCTGCGCCTCGCGGCCGTCACGATCGGCAAGACGGACACGGCACTGGGCGGTTTCTACCGACGCCTGTCGGCGCGTATCGGCAAGGCAAAGGCCGTCACTGCTACGGCTCGCAAGGTCGCGGTGCTGTTCTACAACACATTGCGTTACGGGATGGAGTACGTCGATCCGGGCGCCGAATATTATGAGGAACGCTACCGGCAGCGTGTCCTGAACAATCTCACCCGACGGGCCGAATCGCTGGGCTTTGTACTGCAGGCGAAATCCGCCTGACGGGAAGGAGTTTCTCAGGAAGTTCGCGACGTACTTTGCGAGGGAGTCGCGGTGAAGTACGGCGTGATTGAAAAGATGCGACAGGATTATCCGGTGCCACCGATGTGCCGGTTGCTGGGTGTTTCGGTCAGCGGTTATTACGCATGGCGCAAACGCACGCCCTCGAAACGGGCACAGCAGGAACCACGACTGGAAACAGAGGTTCTCGCTGCTCATCAGCGCACGCGCGAGAGCTTCGGTCCCGAGCGCCTGCAGAAGCATCTTGAACAGCACGGTGTTTGTGTGAGCGTACACCGGATAAAACGGTTGCGCAGGAAACTGGGCCTGCGGTGCAGGCAGAAGCGCAAGTTCAAGGCAACCACCAATTCGAAGCATGATTTGCCGGTCGCGCCGAACTTGCTGGACCAGGACTTCTCGGTTGCAGCGCCCGATCAGGCCTGGTGCGCCGACATCACGTACATCGCGACCGACGAGGGCTGGTTGTATCTCGCTGGCCTGAAGGATCTGTACAGCGGCGAAATCGTCGGCTACGCGATGAGCGAGCGCATGACGAAAAATCTGGTCATGCAGGCGCTGTTTCGCGCCGTCTCGATCCGGCGCCCGAAGCCGGGCCTGATTCAGCACACCGACCGCGGCTCGCAATATTGCGCACAGGCATACCAAAAGCTGCTCAGGCAGTTCGGCATGCGCGCGTCGATGAGTCGCCGCGGGAATTGCTACGATAACGCGCCGATCGAATCATTCTGGGGTTCACTCAAGAACGAACTGATCTATCATCAGCGCTTCGCAACGCGCGAGCAGGCCAGGCTCGCGATCGGCGAGTACATCGAAATGTTCTACAACCGGCAGCGCACGCAGGCACGTCTGAACTACCTGTCGCCTGCTGCATTTACGCAGCGGTTCTATCTGGGTCGTACCGTTGCTTAACGCGTTGGCCTCCACCGATTCCGACCGACCTCACCCTGCGTGCGACTCATCCAGTTCCTGCTTGATTCCGTTCCTCTGCTTGAGAACGAGTCGGGCTAGAGGCTACTCTTCGCGTCACCCACTGACCGAATACGAACGCTTGATACCCCCGTCCCCTTTTTATCAAAGTCGACCAAGCGCGCTGTTACGCCTCTGCTGTTCGTCTATAAATTATTGACATTTGGGCTTTTGTGTACAACCAGATTGACATGCGACGCTCGAAGATCTTCCGGGACGCCGTGTTGCCACTCCGATGCAGACGAGTATGAGTCGGCCCTATGGCGTGTCGCCAATGTCCTAACACCAATACCTTGTCGCGTTCGTTAAGCGTTCGGACCCTTTAGGCTCGGCTCGTCCACACTTCAAATTGGGTACTTCCCCCACATTCGTACCACGGACGCAAGCCGTGGCTGCTGGGCGCTTAGAGATGGATTCAAAAAGGCTGCTCCGTCCGTCTGACGATGTTCCAGCAGACAAGGGAGCAACCGAGTTTGAGAAACGCTTCGTGAATGTCGGCGCGATGTTGGAAGCGAATACGAAGACGACGGAAGCTTTGAAACCACGCATGAGTACGTTCGACAACCCATCGGAATTTGCCCAGACCACTTCCGTGCTCGGTCCGGCGCTTGGCAATCACCGGGTTGATGCCGCGCTTGCGAAGCTTCTGGCGATGCGTCTCGGAGTCATAGCCACGGTCTGCGTAGATGACTTTGGGCTTCTGAAGAGGTCGGCCACGTATGCCGCGTATCGGTGGAATGGCGTCAACGAGTGGCAGCAATTGGGTGACGTCGTTGCGATTCGCGCCTGTCAGGATCGCGCTGACCGGAACGCCGGTGGCGTCTACCAAAATGTAGTGCTTGGAACCTGGTCGCGCGCGATCCGTGGGGTTCGGTCCAGTTTTTCGCCCGCCCCAACGGCTCGCACAGATGAAGAGTCGACGGCTGCTCGCAAGAAGTCCAGTTCGCCTACCTCGCGTAACTTCGCCAGCAGTAGTTCGTGCAATCGCTTCCACACACCCGCCTTCTGCCAGTCGCGCAACCGTCTCCAGCAGATTGAGCCAAGCCAAATCCTAATTTTGTCGACAGGTCGCGCCAGCGAATACCGGTCTTGAGCACGAACAGGATGCCGTTCAGCGCAGCCCTGTTCGCAACCGGCAACCGTGCCGGATACTTCTTGCGCCGTGGTTTTGGCATCGGCAGCAATGGCTCGATCAGTGCCCACAGTTCGTCCTCAACAATCGGCGCGCCCATCCTTGGCTCCAGTTGTTCAGATGTAAGCGCGAGCTTTAGCACACCGTATCGAGAATTGTTTGCAAGTGACGATCGAGCGAAGCGTAGCCGCACCGCGGCGGTTGATATTCACTCGTGAATCTGCATCAGGGCGATGGAAGCGCGCAGTCACGATGACCGGCGCGCGGCCTGTGAGTCAGCCGGTCTCCGCCTTGTCCTGCTGTTGCCGCGCATAATTGAACGGCAGCAGATCAGTCAAATCCGCATCCGGCGCACGCTGCGGCAGCTCCGTGAGCACATGCAGCAGGTAGTCGTACGGCTCGACGCCGCAA
>NZ_JALQDV010000011.1:0-16696 GCF_023631045.1 Caballeronia sp. AZ7_KS35
CGAGGTCGTCGTCACGCTCCTACAGCCTTATCTGCAGCCCGATAATTATTAAAGGTAATTACGGGATGTTGTACTAGTCGAGCGCAGCCGCGGCACGGCTAGCAATGCTGACGTCGCGAATTAAAACGGTGACCTCATGCAGCGGACCTGACCAACGACGACCAACTGTTCGAGCCGTGGCGGGCAAGTCCCGGCCAGTTTGAGACAGTGAGCGATGCTCCGAAGCTGACGCCTCAACGGCCGTTTTATCCCGGATACCCGACAACCTTGGCAGCCCTTGTGCGGTCGGGTACCGCTCCCCGCAGGTTCAATCCTCATCTTCTTGTGGCCCAACGAGAGTTGCGCATCAGAGCGCTGAAGTCTCGACGGGCGAAGTGGGGATCCTCATAAGCCATGACATCCGCCAAGCGCGTACCCTGAGTGGTTTCAGGCCGATGCTTCAGGCTGTCATAGAGGGCACGCATGAAGACCTCCGCGAAGTCGGACGGATGAGGGTAAGCCCTCTCGATGGCGTCTCGCTGCTCGACGGTGAAATCGTCATAGCCCGCACCCACCAGATCCATGTTCGCTCCCTGAGCAACAAGTGCTGCCAGCGGTGATACCTGCGAGGGGATACCGTTCGTTGTATGTAGCGCAATCGCAAGCCAAACCTGCTCGCTTGCAGCTTCCGACAACCCGTGGCTTCGCAAGAATTGGCGAGCGGCGTTCGCGCCATCTACCTCGTATCAGAGATGGCTTTGAGAATAGCGCTTCGTCAGGCCGTAATCATGAAACATCGCCGCAACATACAGAAGCTCTGGATCGTAAGGGAGGCCATTTCGTTGCGCATATAACGCAGCCCAGTAGTAGACGCGCGCTGAATGCTGGAAGAGGAAATCTCCCTCGGAATCCCGGATAAATTGAGTGGCGTCGCGTGCCAGTTCGCTGTCGGGGATTACTACGTCCGAGATTCTATTGGCCGTTTCCGCGACTTGCAGTCCAGCTGCAAATGCGAGATCAGCGGCCCGCACGCTGGGCGCTCGAACAGAGAATAAGCTAAACACCAGAAGCAAGGCGCAAGCCGTTCTCAAAACGCTACCGAATTTCATAATGCAACTCCTTTCCAACCACCGGATCGCTGCTTAGCTCGTGTCCGGCGAACAATGGTAGTGCATTGCCCAGCGTCGTTTGACGATGCGCTAATATGACGACGGACAATGGTCAGTCAGCAGTTAAAGTGTTGATGCGTAGGCTCCTCTCATGTACAGGCGTAGTGCGAGTCGTTCCATGCGTTGCCAAGGATGATGCTGCAGAAGTTCATCCGGCGAAAACTCGGGTCCTTCAGAAAAACTTCAAGGAGCAATTATCGATGCGTTCAATGAGGGAAATGAAGCATCGACCCGATTCGACTTTCGGAACGGTAAACGACGACGTCCTTGCTGCTTTGTTAGCCCGATGTCATGAAACATCGCACCGATGTAGAGAAGTTCACGGTCGTATTGCAACTGCCTGCGCTCCCCCGTCAGGGCGCCAAACGGAAAAACGCGAGTAGAGTGATGGAAAAGCTGTTCCGACTCTGTGTCGCGGATGAGCTCGGTGGCCTGACGTGCCATCGCGCTGTCGGGTATCTTGATGCCTGCGATGATCGTCATGTCGATGACTCCAAGGATACTTAGGTATGCTTTGGAATGTGTTTGGGGCTGCGTTGGAGAATGCGCGCGGCGTCTGTTGATTCCGAAGCGCTGCCTTGTGGTGCAAATCTACGTGGCGTGTTACGTTTCCAGCACAGCCTGAGGCGCGTTCCGGAAGCTGATTGCCATACGGTTATACATATTCATCAGGCCGATCGCGATGGTCAGATCGACCAGTTCGCGCTCGTTGAACACTGTGCGGGCAGCCTCATAAGACGCGTCTGGCACACCAGTCTGTGCCATCAGCGTGACTGACTCCGCCCATGCGAGTGCTGCGCGCTCGCGGTCATCGAACAAATGGCCCGCTTCCCTCCATGCCTGCACAAGCGCCAGCTTTTCGACCTTCACGCCCTTTCGCAGCAGGTCGCGTGTATGCATGTCGAGGCAATAGGCGCAGTTGTTGATCTGCGAGACGCGCAGGTAGACGAGATCCACGAGAACCGGCGACAGGTTGCTCTGCATGACGTAGCCGTAGACGCCGCCAATTGCTTTTACGCCGGCGGGCGCAATCTGGGTGTAGTCGAGACGCTTGCTCATGATGTAACTCCTTGATGCGATGATTTACTTGATGGGGGTAGTCAGGGCTTGGTCGTTGCTGTCCGTAACGAAGACGGCGAGCAGCTTCGCAGGCTTTGTTTCGCTCGCGTTGCGGCTTATGCGGTGAACTGCGCCTGGCTCTTCGAAGAAGCTCTCGCCAGCGCGGTAAATGCGCTTCGGACGGTCGTCTACCTGCGACTCAACCTCGCCCGACACAACATATGCATAGATGAAAGCTGTGCCCGCATGTTTGTGAGCGGGCGACGCCGCCCCCGGCGGGTAATCGACGACGACAGCGGTCAACGACTTCCCCGGAACGTTGGGAATGGCGTGCTGAAAGTTCGGTGTGACCGTTTCGGTCCCGCCATGCGCCGACGCCGGCACGCCGATGGCGAAGGCGATGGCTGCGCCGACGGCTCGCGCGATAGATGGGATGTTCATGATGTCTGCTCCTTTGTGTTGCTCCATTGTCATGCGACGTTGGGGCACGCAAAAGCACCAGGAATGAACAATTTCGATGTACCAAGAAGCCAGCACGGGTCGGACGCTGGTCAGTGGCGCCCGCGGACGATTTCGAGGAGGCGAGAACAGCTGGCCGCCACTGTTCTTTCATTGAGATTCGTGACACCGAGCAGCAGCCCCTGTTGCGCGGGCTTGCGTGTGTACCAAGGAGAGAGAGGAACCGGCGCCAACCCGAATAGTCGGGCCCGGGAAGCGATATCCGTATCCGATACGGATTGAGGCAGCGCGGCTACCACAGTCATGCCTGCCGCGGCATGGACTCTGATTGATTCCGAAGCCAGTTCATTCAGACAACGGACCAGTGTTGCCTGTCGGGCACCATAGAGGCGCTTCATACGCCGCAGATGGCGGAGGTAGTGTCCATCATGCATGAACTCAGTTACGGCGTGCTGCACAGATGAAGTTGGTGCGGGCGCGAGGCTCGCCGCGACTTCGCCGAGCCGGCGCGTCATGGCGAGCGGAACAACAAGAAATCCCAGGCGCAGTGCCGGGGTAATCGTCTTGCTGAAGGTGCCGATGTGCATTACCCGACCCTCCTGATCCAGCGAGGCCAGTGCCGGTGCGGCCCGTCCTTTCAGCTGCAGCTCACCGAGATAATCGTCTTCGATGATCCAGGCGTCGTGCTGTTTGGCCCAGTCGAGCAGTGAGATACGTCGAGGGAGCGACATCGTCATTCCGAGTGGCGCTTGCTGGCCCGGTGTCACCACTGCAAGGGAAGCTTCAGGAGCGATTCGGATGCCTGTGTCGATATCGAGCCCGTCTGCATCCACGGGCACCCCTGCCACGGTCATCCCCGCCAGCCCAAGCGCCGTACGGGTGAGAGGAAAGCCAGGATCTTCTATCCAGGCCTGTCGGCCTTCCATTTGCAAGCCGCGAATCGCTAGGTTCAGCGCGCCGGCGAATCCTGCCGTGACGAATACTTGCGAGGGACTGCATCGAAGCCCGCGTGAAACGGCGAGATACGACGCGATCTCCTGCCGCAACTCGGGCTCGCCCCTCGGATCGGGATATCCGACGGGAGCCGCTGCGGCCCGGCGTGCCGCTCGTGACTGAATACGCGCCCACAGCTTGAACGGGAAGGCGTCCTGGGAGGGCACGCCCATCTGAAACGCTAAAGGCGCCGTGCTGAAGTCGTAAAACAGATCCGGAAGCGGTGGTGCGTCAGGCGCCCACCTGGTTGTCGCCGGCAAGGGACGCGCGGCGACCCGAGTTCCAGCAGCGCCCAAGCCGATCGCGAACTGCTCGTCGATCAAACGCTCATAGGCGGCCCGCACGGTGCCCCGGGACACACCAAGTTGAGCAGCCAAATCCGACCAGGAAGGCAGCCGCGCGCCGGCGGCAAGCTGTCCCGACTCGATTGCACTTCGAATCGAACCGTAAATTTGCGCGGACAGCGGGATGCGTCCGGCGCGATCGAGGCTTACAGAGAGCGTTGCCATGGGCGCCATAGTACATTGGAATTCTCCAAACTTAGGCCTTTTCCATGACCTATGGCAGGCGTAATTTGTTCGGTGTAGCGCCCTCTAGACCCTTCCGGTGCGGAATGGCCGGCGTAGGGCGGTCCGGAAGTCAAGCGTGCAGCAGGAACCGCACGTTCTTCACAGCCCGAGGACATCGATGAAGCAACATAAAGCAGCGCCAGCGAATCAAATGCCCGACATCGTCATTCCTGACAGTCAGCTAGTGCGGGAGGTGACTCAGCTTATCCGCGACACAGAAAGCGAACTGCTGTTTAACCACTCGACCCGCGTCTACCTCTGGGGCGCGCTGTTGGGCAAAAGGAAGCGCATCACCTTCGACCAGGAGCTCCTCTACGTGGCCGCCATGTTCCACGACATCGGTTTGACGCCGGCCTATCGCGAAAGCGAACTGCGTTTTGAGGTCGACGGCGCCAACGCTGCGCGCGATTTTCTGCGCAGCCATCATGTTGAAGAGGCGGACGTAGCCAAGGTATGGACCGCTGTAGCGCTCCATACGACGCCGGGCATCCCTGAGCACATGCACGGCGAGATCGCGCTGGTGCAAGCCGGCGCCGGAATGGACGTGGCGGGACGGGGCTTTGATGACTTCACAGAGGAACAGCGAGCGGCGGTCGTCGCAAGCTTTCCGCGCGGCGACGATTTCGCCGGAAAGATGATCGACGCCTTCTACGACGGCATGAAGCATCGCCCAGGCACCACGTTCGGGACGTTCAACGACGATTTCTTGGCGTGGAACGATCCGGGCTTCGAGCGCGCGAATCTGTGCAGCATCATCCTGAATTCCCGGTGGCGCTGCACGTGTTCGGCGACCCATTGAGGCCCACTCTGGTATGCCGCCCAGGATTTTCAATGTTCACACATGCTCGCCGCCAGGGACATAAGGACATCCGGCGCGTCGGACGCGCGTGCGGGACCCGTGACCTTGGTCTGACCGATCGCAATGCGACGGCACGGGCGCTCGGCACCGGCCAACAGGCCGCCGGCCGCGTCATCGACGGCGCAATCGAAGGCATAATGCTCGGCGAGCCCATCCACGGCGTCAAGAAGCTGAAGTCCGCGGCGATCGCGGCCACGGCGCGAGGCGTTCATTGCCGGCCGCGCTCGGCGCAGTCGCGCGCGGGCTCCTACCAGCAGGAAGTTCGGAAAAGCCCCTCATAGCGGATTTTTTGAGATAGCACCGGGCATGAGGCTGGCAACTGTATGCCGTAGCCAGACGTTGCCGGGATCGCTGTGAAAACGTGCGTGCCAATGCTGCTTCACTGAATAGCGAGGCAGTTCAAAGGGAACGATCAAGTATCGAATGGGCTCGCGCGATACCATCGCCAAGGCGTAATATCGTGGCACGGTCGCGAGCAACTCAGTCTCGCTCACTATCTGCGCAACGGCCAGAAAGCTCGGCACTCGCAATGCGATGTCTCGGGTGACACCAGCAGATGTCAAAGCCTTCTCGACCATCGCGGTATGTCCCGTTGCCGGATTGAAAACCTCCACGTGTCGTTCGGCGACATAGGTGCTCTTGCCAAGCCGCTTGCCAATACGCGGGTGCGAAAGGCTCGCAATACACAGAAAGTCCTGTTCGAACAGGGCTTGCTGATAGAAGCCGGCATCGAGCTGCGGCATATAACCGACCGCCAAATCGACGGCGCCGTCTTCAAGCCTTCGAGGACTGTCTGGATTGATCTTCTCGGCCTCGATATGAATCCTCGGCGCCTGCGATTGCAGGTGTCCAAGCAGCCGCGGGAGCAGAGCAGTTTCGCCGAGATCGGTCATGCACACACGGAACGTCCGGTGTGAACTGGTCGGTTCAAAGGCGAGCGCGCCTGTACGCGCGACTTCCAAATCTTCACGAACTTTTTGAAGCACCGGTTGCAGCGCGACTGCGCGTGGCGTTGGCAACATGCCGCGTGACGTCCGCACAAAGAGTTGATCGCCGTAATAGTCTCGCAGCCGATTGAGCGCAGTGCTGGCCGCGCCTTGAGTCATGCCGAGCCTGTCCGCAGCGCTTGTCACACTGAGTGTCTTGTAGATCTCATCGAAAACCCAGATCCATTCCACGTCGAGCGAAGCCATTT
Organism: Caballeronia sp. AZ7_KS35; assembly: GCF_023631045.1. Lineage (NCBI taxonomy): Bacteria > Pseudomonadati > Pseudomonadota > Betaproteobacteria > Burkholderiales > Burkholderiaceae > Caballeronia > Caballeronia sp. AZ7_KS35. The sequence continues at coordinate 6,283 of NZ_JALQDV010000011.1, forward strand.
TTTCATTCCCAGTAATATCGAAAATTTCGATAGGCGGTATCCCGCTACTCGGTTGTCTCGATAGTAGCGCGATGGAAGAATACACGCATCAACATAGATCTCTGAACCCAATGTGACTTACGATCAAGCTCGATTGAATATGTCAACCATGCACAACAGCCATTGGCTGCAAACCGAACGATCTGCCAGCACACTCCCTGGTCAAATCTGGCGCTGGGACGCTGTCGATATTGCCGCACAGGTGCGCGCGCGTTCCGTCTCTTGTGTGGAGGTGCTGAAGGCGTTTCATCAGCGGATCGATTCGATCAATCCGCGACTCAACGCCATCGTTCATGAGGATCGAGAACGGGCTCTCGACACCGCGAATCAGGCAGACGCTCAATTGCGCAGCGCGCCGCATCAGACAGGCATTCTGCACGGCGTGCCCTTGACGGTAAAGCTGAACGTCGATGTAGCGGGCGAAGCCACGACGAACGGGAATCCGGCTTACGTGCAACACATTGCACCGGCGGACAGTTCCGTGGTTGCCAACTTGCGTAGTGCTGGCGCAAACATCATCGGCCGCTCGAACGTACCGCCGTTCTCGTTCAGGTGGTTCACAGAAAACCCGCTATACGGCAGGACGCTGAATCCCTGGCGGGCCGACATTACTTCGGGCGGGTCGAGCGGCGGCGCCGCTGTATCGGTCGCAACGGGCATGTGCGCGCTTGCGCATGGCACCGACATCGCCGGGTCGATTCGCTATCCTGCGTACGTCAACGGTGTAGTCGGCCTCCGCACCACGCCGGGACGCGTGCCCGCCTATCATCCGACTGTCAGGCAGCGCTTCTTTGGCCTTCAATCGATGTCTGCGCAGGGCCCGTTGGCCCGGTCGGTCGCCGACGTGCTGCTCGGACTACGTGCGATGGCCGCCGCCGACACGCGCGACGCGACGTGGGTCAATGCGCGTATGGAACACGCCGATGATCATTCGGCAGTGGTGGTCGCCCTGGTCGACGAAGTGCTCGAAGCGACCGTCTCCCCCGAAATCAAGATCGCATTGGGGGAAGCAGCGAAAGCGCTTGCGGATGCCGGCTATATCGTCGAGCGGGCAAATCCTCCGGAGATCGGGCAGTGCGTAGACGTGTGGCAATCGATCGTCATGACAGAGGTTCGCCTCGGTATGCTTTCCGCCGTGGATTCGATGGAAGACCCGGATATCAAACGATCGATTCACAACATGGTTGATTGCGCGCCAGTTGTCGATCTTGGAGGTTACATTCGCGCCATCGCACGGCGGGACGAATTGCGTCGTAAGTGGAACGAGTTTCTTGGCCGTTATCCAATCGTACTCTTGCCGAGTTCATGCCGCCTGCCTCAACCGTGGGGTGCAGACCTTGGAACGATCGAAGAGATGCGCGTACTCATAGCTGCGCAGAGTCCCCTGATGGCCACCGCGGCACTCGGCCTTCCAGGCATCAGCGTTCCGATGGGTTTGAGTGGTGGACTACCGGTCGGTGTGCAACTGGTGGCCGACAGCTTTCGGGAGTTGCGTCTGCTGGCCGCCGCGTCCGTCATTGAGCGTTATAAAGGCGATACGTCAGCACTAAACTACGGGGCGGGCTGAGTAACGCGAGCCGAATAAATAGTCACTCACACGTCGGACGTACATCGTAGTGCGAATGAATAATAACGTTAAAGTCGAACAATCAGGAGATGATTCATGTCGTCGGATAACACGCTATCTGAAGTCCTGGATGTACAGTACTTCATCGATCATCAAAGGTTTTCACCTTATCAGTGGCTCATCCTGGCGCTATGCTTCATGATCGTGGCTGCCGACGGGTTCGACACAGCGGCAGCCGGATTCGTTGCACCGGTACTCGCCAAGGAATGGGGGCTGACCTGGGTCCAGCTCGGTCCCGTGTTGAGTGCCGCACTCATCGGATCTGTAGTCGGCGCGCTTGTAGCAGGCCCCCTTGCGGATCAGATCGGTCGAAAGCGAGTCTTGGTCGGTTCCGTCGTCATCTTTGGCGCGCTCAGTCTTGCGTCGGTGCAGGCCAGTTCCATCGAAGCCTTGACGCTCTTTCGCCTCGGTTGCGGAATTGGCTTGGGCGCGGCCATGCCGAACGCAACGACACTGATTTCCGAATACGTACCGGCAAAGCACCGGGGACTGCTTGTCAACGTGATGTTTTGCGGCTTCACGATAGGCGCTTCCGCTGGCGGATTTGCAGCCGCTCTGCTGATACCGGCGTTCGGATGGACAAGCGTATTCTTCGCCGGTGGCGTCGTGCCGCTGCTGCTTGCAGTCGTGCTGCTTGCCTGTCTGCCCGAGTCGGTTCGCTTCATGGTCACCAAGTCATGGCCCGCGGCCAGCATCAACATGGTACTCGGTCGAATTGCGGGTACACCGGTGGAAGCATCCCGATTCAAGCTTCATGAAGGCACCGAGATGGAGAACCACACGCCCGTCCTGTTGATCTTGTCGACGCGGTATCGCACGGGAACCCTGTTGCTGTGGCTCACGTATTTCATGGGTCTGCTCGTCTACTTTCTGCTGACCAGCTGGCTTCCGACCTTGTTGAAGGACAGCGGGACGACATTGAAGCAGGCATCCCTGATTACGGCGTTGTTCCCACTCGGCGGCGGTATTGGATCGGTCGTCTGCGGATACGCCATGGACCGCGTCAACACTCATCGCGTAGTTGCTGCCGCTTACGTGCTGACCGGTGGCCTGCTTTGGGGCATTGGACAGCTTACCGGCGAGGTGGTCTTGATTGGCGTGCTGATATTTGTCGCCGGTAGCTGCCTGAACGGTGCGCAGGTTTCCATGCCGGTGATCGCTGCGGACTTTTATCCAACGAATGGGCGAGCATCCGGTATAGCGTGGATGCTCGGAACCGGCCGCATTGGCGGGATCGTTGGCTCGATGGCGGGCGCCAACCTTCTGCAAGCCGGCCTTGGCCTCGGCGCCATCGTTAGCATGCTTGCGATTCCAAGCTTCATCGCGGCCTTCGCTCTTTTGATGAAGGATTTTGTAGCGTACAAGCAATCGCATGCGCCTGTCATTTCAGAACAACTTACACCCGGTTCGGAATAGCACAGGTTGCTAGGAGATAGCGAGCTACGGCACTATTGGCATAACGCATAGGATAGCGAATCAATCGGGCGGTTCGAATTTTGTGGATTGAGACGCAATGAAAAGAGTGTTGATCGGCTTGTTCGCTGGCTTGGGCTGGATGAGTGGCTACGCGTTTGGGCAAAGCGTGCAGCTTTATGGAATCGTCGATACAGGTATCGAATATGTCACGCACGCCGGCAATCCTGGCGGCAGCCTCGTTAGGATGCCCGCCGTCACCGGCTCCACTCCTTCACGTTGGGGATTGCGCGGGTCCGAGCCAATAGGAGGGGATTATTCCGTGAAATTTAATCTGGAAAACTCCTTCAATCTCCGGGCCGGAGATCTCAATCAAGGCGGGCGTCTCTTCGGCCGCCAGGCGTGGGTCGGGATCTCAGGACCAACGGGTTCGTGGTTCTTCGGCCGACAGAACACGGCTACGCTCTACACGATTTTGGATAACGATGTCATGGGTCCTGCAATCTATGGGATCGGCTCCATTGACGCGTACGTTCCTAATGCTCGGAGCGACAATGCGGTTGGATATCTGGGTACATTCCGCAATTTCACGATAGGAGCGACATATTCGTTTGGTAGAGATGCGGTCGGGGGCAATACGCCGGGGCAAGGCCTGTGCGCCGGATCGCTACCGGGCGCGCCGACCGAATGCCGACAGTGGACAACCATGATCAAGTATGACGGGCCAACGTTCGGCGGCGGGATCTCGTACGACGAGCAGCGAGGCGGGACAGGGGCCGCTGCCAACTTCTTTGATGGGATGCCGCCCGTGCCGATGGCTAGTGCAACTGACGTCGATGCGCGGTTGCTGGTCGCGGCGCATGTCGCGTTCGGCAAGGCAAAGGCCGAAGGCGGCTGGCTGCATCGCAACACCGGGAATGAATCTTCTCAGCCGGATATACGCTCGGACATCATATTCGGTGGACTCTCATATCAGGTGACACCTTCGACCGTTGCCGAGGCGGAGGTGATCCGAGTTATCAATAGGCAGCACGATACTCGCGCAACCTTATCCACCGTGCGCGGATTCTATCTGCTTTCGAAGCGTACGGCGCTGTATGCGCAAATGGGCTACCTCTGGAATAGTAGCCAGGCTGCGTACACGATCAGCGCGGGCGGAGGCGGCAGCACGCCACGCCGCGGTGCTAATCAGCTAGGCGCGGTGATCGGCATGCGGCAATTGTTCTAGCGCATGATCTTGAGCCGCCCCACCCGTTTTTCCCGACCTTCCGAGGTACGTCCGAATGAAGACATCTTCAAGATCCATTGCGACCGCAAACGGCTCGCTACTCCGTTCCCGACTGATATCCCTGTCCATTTCGATTGGTGCAGCGCTCGCGTCCGTCTCTAGCGCAACGCTTGCCGATTCGGCCAGTCAGAGCATGAACAGCATGAATGCCACGCGGGACGACTACTTCCACACAGGCGCCGGTGCGCGGTATTTGCGCAGAGCGGAGACAGACATCGTCGTGCAACCGCTTCGCGGCAACATTACGGAGTTGATGGGATCGGGCGGCAATATCACCGTTCTGTGCGGCAAGGAAGGAAAATTCCTCGTCGATACAGGCATCAGCAAATCGAAGCAGAAACTGCGAGCCGCACTCGATGAAATCGGTCCCGCACCGTTGAGATACGTGGTCGATACGCATTGGCACTGGGACCATACCGACGGCAACGGCTGGATGCACGAAGCTGGCGCCACGGTCGTTGCGCACAGGAACACCTTGAAGCATCTCAGCGAAACGACTCATGTCGATGCGTGGAACTGGACGTTCGAGCCCGTGCCGGAAAGTGCAAGGCCGACGCTCGTTATCGACGACAAGAGGACGTTCTCATTCGAGGGAAGCACCATCGAAGTCGAGAATTTTGGGGGCGGCCATACGGACGGGGACCTGTGGGTATATTTCAAGGAGGCCGACGTGCTGGCTCTGGGCGATACTTTCTGGAACGGCTTTTATCCGTACATTGATAACGAGGATGGCGGCAGCATCGATGGCGCGATCAAGTGGGCTAATAAAGCAATCGCGCGCACGACCGAGCACACGATCGTGATACCCGGCCACGGTCCTGTCGGTACGCGCAGTCAACTGATCGCATTCCGTGACATGCTGGTCATGGTACGCGGCAACGTCGCGGCGCTGAAACGACAAGGCAAGTCACTTGACGAAATCGTCGCGGCGAAGCCGACGGCCGCTTTCGACGCTGTCTGGGGAAATTTTGTCTTCAGCGGCGCTCAGTTCACGAAGATGGTTTATGCCGGTCTTTAAGCGATCGCTTATCTGCCCACCGCCCCTGTCGCGAGGATGAATTCGATTGAGGACAAGAAATTCGAGAAGCTGGCTAGTCGTGAAAATCTCCCGACCGGGCGGCCGACGCGGCCCGACTTCACTTCTCAAATATGCGTTGCACAGTTCTATGAGTGGAGATTGCCTGGCTATTTGAATACGCTATCCTGTTTCTGATGTCTCAGGCCGGATCCTTCGGGTCCGGATTTACGAGCGCTATCGATAGGTAGCGCTCTTTTTTTAGGCGGCATCGCAATAGATTCTTGTGACCGCAACGCGTCAGCACCAACATCGGTGACCGCCGTCGGACTTTTCGATGTCGCCTTATGCTTAGGAGCGGTCCCACATGTCGCTCAGACCTGAGTGGCTCTTCAGGGTCGTCGGGACGTGACGCCCGCGGAAGCGGGGCCGCCTCGCGGCGGCTAAGAGGGCGGGTCGTTTCGCCGCGGGACAGATCACGTCCGTCCGCAGCCCGTATGCCCTCCTATGAAAGACCGAACGAGACACGCCGGCCAACAGGCGGCATTCGAGCAAGGCAAACCGGCCTCCGGCTCGCGGGCCGAGACCGGCTGTTAGAGCGAGGGTGGTGGGCGGTTGTGCAGGTTGAGCTGAGTCCGTCAAAGCCGATGCGTGACCGCGAGTGTACAAACGAATACGCACGCGATGAGCGCAATCGCTCGTTAGTGGCCGCGACAAAAGCGGCCGCAGTATCGACGTCATTAGTGATCTGCGCGACGCTGTTGAGTCGGCCGTCGATATGCAACTTCGCGAGCCCATTCCGTCATTTCGATTGCGGGCTCGAGGCAGGGTTGAGCGCAGGAGCGACGGCAGGCGAGGGGATAGGTCTGCATTCGATCATGCTTCCGCTCAGAGCCTGCCGCTTCAATCGTCGAAGAGTGCAGGGTCCTCTGCCTCGCCTTGCTCTGCGTGAGCTACGCTATGAGGGGGCCAGAAACCAGCAATATAGTAAGTGACCTCATACAACCTCCGAGAACGGAGTGTGTAACTCTTGCCTCACGCAATGTAGCGACATGCCCGCGCTAGCGAGTCTCGCACGCTATAACGGTAGTTTTTCTGGGGTTCATGAGCGTACGCGTGCACGCGCAATGGGTTACTTGCGGATGCTGGCAAAGAGACACTCACGCGGACATCCGCTTCTGCCCCACCTATACTTCGACGAGACGAACGCACTTCGAGACGGCGCATGGCCGTTCGCCGCTTTTGAATGGCCGAGGAGAAACGATCATGGAATACGATGAACAAGCGATCGAAAACTTCATGGCACGAATGGTCGGTGAATTTGGCGCAGTTGCGTCTGCGCCGTTGATCGCGCTGGGCGATCGGCTGGGTTTGTACAAGGCGATGACGGAACAGGGCTGGATGACATCATTGCAGCTTGCTGCGCGCACGCAAATGGCCGAGCGATATGTGCGCGAATGGCTCGGTGCGCAGGCAGCCTCCGGCATTATCGACTACGACGCGACGACGCAATGCTTTCGGCTGTCCAATGAGATGGCGATGTGCTTCGCCGTCGAAACGAGTCCTACCTTCGTGCCCGGGTTTTCCGACTGCGCGGAAGCGATGTTCCGCGCGTTGCCGAAACTGGAAGCCGCGTTCCGTACAGGACTCGGCGTCGGCTGGCACGAGCACCATTCGTCACTGTTCAAAGGCATAGAGCGGTTCTTCAGGCCGGGTTATGCCGTTCATCTCGTTGCCGAATGGATCCCATCGATGGAAGGGGTCGCGGCGCGCCTCGCGCGCCCGGGTGCGCGCGTCGCAGACGTCGGGTGCGGCCATGGCGCATCGACCATTTTGATGGCTCAGGCTTACCCGCAAGCGAGCTTCTTCGGCTTTGATTATCACGCGCCGTCGATTGAGCGGGCACGTGCCGCCGCTAACGAAGCGGGCGTGCGAGAACGGCTCACTTTCGAAGTCGCGAGCGCCCAACAGTTCACGGGCAAAGACTACGATCTCGTCACATTTTTCGATTGCCTGCACGACATGGGCGATCCTGTGGGGGCGGCGGCGCATGTGCTCAAAACGCTCGCTCCTGACGGCTCATGGATGATCGTAGAACCGTTCGCGGGCGATCGACTGGAAGACAACCTGAACCCCGTCGGGTGTGTGTATTACTCGGGGTCCACGATGTTCTGCACCGGTGTGTCTCTCTCGCAGGAAGGCAGAATGGCGCTGGGCGCGCAGGCGGGTGAGGTGCGTATCCGGGACGTCGTGACCCGGGGTGGTTTCAAGCGGTTTCGCCGCACCACGCAAACGCCGTTCAATATGGTCTTTCAGGCGCAAGCCTGACGACGCGCTTGCCGTCTGAACGCTAGCCGGACGCGTCGAGTTCGCTCGTCCCGGCAAACCCTTTGCGAGGCGGATGCATCCGTTGCAGCCTGATGCAGTACGACGGCGTGACTGCGCGCAGATTCGCTCATAGAAAAACAGCGGTAACGGAATGCGGCCGGAAACGTGGCTCGCCGTTAGCATGGAGATCCGGCTCTTTCGCCTACCGTGATAACGGCACGACAGGGGAAACCTTGAGTCGGCGGCGGCAAGTGTTCAAGCAATCCATCGGTCTGCCGTTATCAAGTGGGCGACCACCCATTGGCAACGGCGTCTGCTTGAGCGGCGCATTTATTACGACGCCGGCAAGACGAGCTTTGGTACGATGGACAGTGCTCCTACAGTTGCCGCCCTAAGCGGCTCGATCAGCGAAACGGGCGAGTTGCTTCCGTTGTTGCAAGCTTGGGCGATTGGCAGTGCGTTCGTCGCTGTCTACGACGACCGCGATCACGTCCGCTATGCGAATGACGGGTTCCTGCGGGCGTTCAACATCAACATTGGCGAAGTCGCCACGTTCGAAAGTATCATCCGCGGAAGCTTTGAAGGCACGAGGGGAGTGCGTATTAATGCACAAGACCCGCTTTTGTTCATCGCCGACGCACAACTGCGACGGCGTCCATCTCCTCCTGTGCCGCGTCAGCGTTCGTTCCCGGTCGACTTCTTGGACGGAAGCTGGTTCTGGTGTACCGAAACGCTGCTGCCCAGCGGCTGGATCGTCCTCACCGGTGCGGATATCACCTCGCTAAAGCAAACGGAACGCGAGCTGGCTGCAGCGCGCGACAGTGCGCTGACGCTCAGCCGGGTCGATGAGTTGACGGGTGTGGCGAATCGCCGATTCGCCTTATCGAAACTTGGCGGCATGCTGAAAAGCGTCGGCAGCGAGGTGACGCATCTCAGCGTGGCGCTTCTGGATCTCGATCACTTCAAATCCATCAACGACACATTTGGTCACGAGACCGGCGATATTATGCTGCGTCATTTCGCCAAGCACTGCGTATCATGTGTGCGGGGCGAGGATGTGGTAGGCCGGCTCGGCGGAGAGGAGTTCGTCATCCTGCTGCCGGGCATCAGCTCCGAAAAAGCCAAAGTAGTGCTGGATCGAATCTTAGCGACGGTTCCCCCGGTGAGTGTCAAGCATTGCCAGCCTGCTCGCATTGCCCTTGCGTTTTCTGCGGGCGTGGCGCAGGCATACTTCAAGGAGCGCCCAGAAGAAGTGCTCGCACGCGCGGACAAAGCGCTCTATGCCGCGAAGCACGCGGGAAGGAACCGGGTCGAAGTCGCTGTCGAATCGTCCCGCCGTGATGGGACCCCGGAAAGGTGTGACCTCGTCGCTCAGCATTGGCCGCGGTGCCAGGGTAGACTATCCTGAGCTTGCCTAATCCCTGAGTTTGGATCATGGATAAGTCGCACGTCTCTAGAGCTGCGCAGGTTGGACCAACTGATCCATTCCTGCGTGGACCTTTTAGAGAACCAACAAGAGCGCGTAGAGAAAGGCCACGTCACTGAGGAGTCTCAGCGGTTGCTAGCTAATTTGATGGAATCGATGGTCTTGCTATCGCGGGTACGTTCCTTCGTCCAAGGCGAGGCAGAGTCCGAGACTCGCGCTTTCAACGCGATTTCGGGTAGCTGTAGCGAAATTGGCCGCTACGTGTACCGTATCCCCGCCAATGATTGCAAGCTACGGAGGATGTAGCGAACAACGAGAAAGCGCCTGCTTCGTTTGAGACCCGACAGCCTCCAACGGGGGCGGTGACCAAGGTGAAAGAACCGAAGCTTACCGCTTTCAGCACGCGGAGGTTCAGTAAAGGGTGTGGGTGTGTCTCGGAGCTCGTCGCCTAATGTTTCCTTCGCGTGTTGTCCCGTCCGGTTCAGGTTACTTTGAAGCACAATGGGTACAGCGCCAGCGAGCCCGAGCACATTCGAACGTCAAACTGCCGTTGGCGAGCAACTCATTTCCGCGGAATCCCTCAGCGTTTATGGCGGGCCTAGCTCCGGATCGACTGCTTTTGCCGCCGAGCGGTAGAAGGCCCAGACGAAAGCACTATGAGAGTCCTTCGGCTCGGGATCGACGCTGCTGGTCGCGCACGAAATCCACCCGTCTGCCGTACCACACGGTGTGCCATCATGTCTGTATCATTCCGACCAATGGACACTGTCTCTTTTCCTGCCGTCGAACTTCCCTCAGTGCTCCAGCTGGGGAGCGCCCAGGCGGTCGACGAATCTCTCGTTCGTGCATTGTGGCGTGCAGAGGTACCCGGACTGACGTCGGCCGTCGTTTCATGTTGGGCCGCACTGCTGCGCGGCCGCGTGGAGGAATTCTCATCCCACGCTTCCGCTTGCCACTACTGGCTATTCGAACAGCTTTCCGGTGGAACAGGCTTACCCTACGGCCACCCAGACAGATGCTAAAGAAAGTGCACTGCGGCCGCGGCGCTGTCGAGCGAACGCGCCTTCGAGTCATGTCGGGTTCGGACGCGCGTCTTTTGTCGGCGCAAGCGCTGATCGCCGGGGTCGATGGAGTCCTCAACTAAGGGCCTGACGATCGTGTAGTTGTGCTCTCTTTCGTGCAGAAACCGTATCGCCTTGACCTAGTACGACATCCCCTAAATAGCTTGATTAAATAATTGTCTTGGCTATCATTTCGAAATGAGCCAAGGTCGTCATG
>NZ_JALQDV010000012.1:0-53871 GCF_023631045.1 Caballeronia sp. AZ7_KS35
CGAGGTCGTCGTCACGCTCCTACAGCCTTATCTGCAGCCCGATAATTATTAAAGGTAATTACGGGATGTTGTACTAGGAAGGCGACATTTGCACTCGTGAAGCGCAACAGGGCAGACTTTCACGATGTCACGGACACAGATCATCACCCATGAGGGTGCTTTAGCGCTTCCGCGATGAACTTGTTCTGCTGCCTTGATGGCTTGACGTTGATAAAAAGCCGGAGCGCGGCGATCGCGGTCCGGCTTGTGCTTGCTGCTACGAGAATCAGAGTTTCAAGAGATTAAAGCGCCGGCATGTTGCAGCCGATCTGCTGCTTGTCGCCGAAGGCTTTCTCAGTATCGGCGGGCGTCGTAGACGTTTCCTTGACCACGTCGAAATAGTCATATTTGTCGGTGATGGTCGGCTTCACCTTCACGACGACCGACGGCCTCACCAACTGATGATCCCACGAGCGATAGTAATATGGCAGCGGCCCGTCCGTGTTCTTCCAGTTCTCCAAAGCGGCCACGATCGCCTTCGAATCCGTCGACTTCGCCGCATTGATCGATTCCAGCAGCGAGCGCATTGCAATCCAGCCGGACCAGGCTTTGTCCGATGGCGGGCGTCCGTATTTCTTCTCGAAGTCGGCCGTGAACTTCTGCTCGGCTGGCGGATTGTGCGGGTTCTTGTAGTACCACGGCTTCACATAAATGCCTGCCGACGCCTGCGGACCGACATCCCAGAAGTCCGTATCCGTGACCGCCACCGCGACATACGGAATCTTGTCCTTCATACCCATCTCGTTCCACTGCTTGAGGAAGTTCGAGAAGTCGCCGCCTACGAGACCGCCGAGCACGGCATCGGGCTTGGCCGTGCGGATCTTGAGGATGTACGAGCTATAGTCGGCGGTGTTGACCGGCACTTCATCCACACCGACTTCCGTCATGCCGTTCTCTTTCAGGCGGCTGCGCGCGGAACGCAGAATGTCCTGCCCGAATGCATACGACGGCGTCAGAAAGTAGACCTTCTTGCCGATCTGCGACAGGTAAGGCATGACGCCCGCGATCTGCACCGGCACGGTGGCCTGCGTGCGGAACGTGTAGCGGCTGCAATCCTTGCCGGTGATTTCGCTCGCGGCCGCGCCCGGCAGAATGAGGGGAATCTTGGCGCGATTGGCGACGCTCATCATTGCGAGCGCGGAGGAACTGTAGTTGCCGCCGACGACGGCGACGACCTTGTTCTCATCGACTAGCTTCTGCATGTTCTGCTGCGATACCTGCGGATTCGGTTCATCGAGCCAGGTCACCTCGATCGGACGGCCGAGCGCCTTGTTCCCCGCCTCTTCGAGCGCGATCTCCGCCCCGCGCTGCAAAAACTGACCGATCGATGCCCCAGGCCCCTGCTTGGCCAGAATGAGTCCGATGCGCACCGGATCATTGCCTTGCGCCACCGCCGCCGCGCTGAAACTCAAGCCCGCCGCAAACGCCATCAGCGTGCGATATCCGGCCTGCCCGCGAGGAATTCGGAAAACCATGAACGTCTCCTTAAGGTGAGAGTCGCGGCGCGTCGCTCTCGCAGCGGTACAGCGCTCTCCTTGTATGTGCATCGAGTCGAGATTGCCTGACAGTCTCGCCATGTGGGCGTCAGGCAATGAGCGCAGTGTAAGACCGTCGATGAGCGCGTAAAACTACTGTTTTCCGAGAGCAGCTATACGTCGAGCTTATGGCCGAGAGCGTGATGCGCCGCGAGCACGCCAAACACGAGCGCCGGCCCGAGCGTGACGCCCGGTCCCGGATACGCGCCGTTCATGACCGAATGCATGTCGTTGCCGCAGGCGTATAGCCCGTCGATGACGGTGCCGTCATCGCACAACACACGGGCATGTTCATCTGTGACAATGCCTGCCGCCATGCCCAGATCGGCGGGATAGACGGCGATGGCGTAGTAAGGGGCCTGCTCGATGGGAGCGACGCATGGGTTGGGGCCGTGATCGCCATCGCCAAGATGCCGCTGATAGATGTCGCCGCCACGATTGAATTCGCGGTCGCGGCCGTCGCGTGCGCCGACGTTGAAGCGTGTCACCGTCGCTCGCAAGGCTTCGCGCGGCGCTCCGATGCTGTCGGCGAGCGCATCAAGCGTCTTGGCGCGTTTTAGATAGCCGCTGGCGACGTCGCGCTGCGTGCACAGTGCGAAAGGCCGGACGCGGCCCAGGCCGTATTTCCACAGGAAGCGTTTGTCGCAGATGAGCCAGGCGGGAATGGCGTCATCGGCCTGACGGAGTTGCGCGCGCACGAATTCGTGATACGACACCGCCTCGTTGACGAAGCGCTTGCCGTGCCGGTTCACCGCGATCAGGCCGGGCTTGGCGCGATCTGTCACGGTATGCGGAAAGTAGCCTATGGAACCGTCCGCGCGCTTCCAGCTCGATACGGGCACCCAAAAGGCGAGCGCATCGTCGACATCTGAAGATGGCCGGCTCAACGCCGCGCCCGCATTTCTTGCGATCCGCACACCGCTCTCCGATGCGCCTGCGTTCGCTGTCGCGGACCGCTCGCCCGCCGCCTTCGGCACGAATTTCGAGCGCAGCGCTGGATCGTGCGAGATGCCGCCTGTGGCAAGCACGACGGCGCGGGCTCTAACCTCACCGCTGCCGGTGCGAATGCCCGTCACGCGCCCTTCATCGACGATCAGGGATTCGACGCGCGTACCCAGCGAGATCTCGACACCCGCATCGCGCGCCGACTTGAACAGCCGCGCCGCCAGCGCATTGCCGAGCACGAGCGTCGTACCGCGATGCGCAAAAACGCGCTGCATGGCGTACCGGCACACGAGCTTAAGCGCAGCCCACGCAGCGGCGGGCGACCTGTTCATGCGGCGCAGCTTGGGAATGTCTTCACGGCTGATCATCATGCCGCCGAACAGCATGAACTCCGGCAGCGGATCGCGCAGCAGCGCGAAGTCGCGGCCGAGTTCACGGGCATCGAACGTGACGGGTTCGAGCACGCGTCCGCCTGCCGTCGCGCCGGGAAGATCGGGATAGTAGTCGGGGTAGCGCTTGACAGGCTGAAGCTTCAGCGAGGTATGCGCTTCGAGATAACGGATTGCAGTATCGCCAAGATCGAGGAAAGCGCGCATGCGGGCGTCGTGCGCAGCGTCGGGAACGGTCTGTTCGACATAGCGTCGCGATGCCTCCGCGCTGTCATCTATGCCCGCCGGCCTCATTTTGTGATTAGCAGGTATCCAGACCATGCCGCCGGATATTGCCGTTGTCCCGCCGACGCGTGAAGTGCTTTCCACGAGCAGCACGCGCGTACCGAGCGTTGCACCCGCCGACGCCGCCGCAAGTCCCGCCGCGCCCGCGCCGATGACGATAAGGTCGTAGTTGTGATCGATCATGGCGCAGAATTGATGGAGGTGCGCTCGGATAGTCGAAATACCGATTGGCGAATGCGGTTATCAGATTTACGTATGGTCTCGGCTTTCGTCACGCACATCCAGATATACTTTATCAGGCCGATGACGCCGCTGAAGCATTACGCCCCGCGCTGCGGCGATACAGGCCGAGCGTCGCACAGAGACCGCAAATCGCAGCGAAACTCAGCCAGTACGCAGGCGCGGCCTTGTCATGCGTTACCTGGATCAGATATGTGGACACCGCCGGCGTGAAGCCGCCGAACACCGCCGTCGCCAGACTGAACGCCAGCGAAAAACCCGCGACGCGCACTTCCACCGGCATCACTTCCGTCAGCGCGGCGACCATTGCGCCGTTATACATGCCGAAGAAAAATGAGAACCACAGCAGCACGATCAACATGCGCGCGAAGCTCGGTGCATCGGCGAGCCAGGACAGCGCCGGATACGCGGTGAAGATTGCCAGCACCGAAATGGCAAGCAACAGCGGCTTGCGGCCAATGCGGTCGGACACCGCGCCGCCAATCGGCAACCAGATGAAGTTCGATACGGCCACGAGCAGCGTCACCATCAGGCTATCCGACGTGGACAGCTTTAGCACCGACTTGCCGAAGGTCGGCGTATAGACGGTGATGAGATAGAACGTCGTGGTGGTCATCGCTGTCAGCAACATGCCGCCGATGACGGTGCGCCAGTTGGCGAGCAGCATCGAAAAGATTTCACGCGCCTGCGGATGATGCCGCCGCGCTTCGAACGCGGCCGTTTCTTGCAGCGAACGGCGCAGGATGAACAGGAACGGCACAATCGCGCAGCCAATGAAGAACGGCACGCGCCAGCCCCACGCGCCGATCTGCTGCGCGGAAAGCCACTGGTTCAGGCCATAGCCAATGGCCGCCGCCATGACGATGGCGACCTGCTGGCTCGCCGACTGCCAGCTCGTATAGAAGCCCTTGTTGCCGGGCGTCGCCATCTCCGCAAGATAGACCGACACGCCGCCCAGTTCCGCGCCGGCCGAGAAACCCTGCAGCAGCCGCCCGAGCAACACGAGCGCCGGCGCAAGCAGGCCGATGCTCGCATACCCCGGCACGCACGCAATTAAAATGGTGCCGCTCGCCATGATTGAGAGCGTGACGATCAGCCCCGTACGCCGCCCCACTTTGTCGATATACGCGCCGAGGAAGATCGCGCCCAGTGGACGCATGAGAAAACCCGCGCCGAACACAGCGAAAGTGAGCATCAACGAGGCAAACTCGCTGGTCGAAGGAAAGAAGATCTTCGAGATCGAGGCTGCGTAAAAG
This sequence comes from Caballeronia sp. AZ7_KS35, assembly GCF_023631045.1. NCBI lineage: Bacteria > Pseudomonadati > Pseudomonadota > Betaproteobacteria > Burkholderiales > Burkholderiaceae > Caballeronia > Caballeronia sp. AZ7_KS35. The sequence goes on from NZ_JALQDV010000012.1 coordinate 4,690, forward strand.
CCGAACAGGAAGAAATCGAACTGTTCGAGGAAATTGCCGCTGGTCACGCGCAGCACGGCGGCGGCGCGCGTCGAGCGCGAGCCGCCGGGCGTCGAGGCGATCGGTTCTGTGGGATTCATTGCGTCTCCTGCTTCTTATCTGTGTATCTGGGGCAAAGGGCGCGCATGCAGCGCCCTGTCAAGGCTAGTCCGAACCGAGGCTTAGAGCGTTGCGCTGCCGTTTCTCTATCGACGATTTGAGCAGCGCCGCCGAACGGAAAATCCCATGTGCAAACTTGCCGTATGGGAGTGTTGCGAACAACGCCATCACAATGCCCAGATGCACCGCGAGCAGCGCCGGCATGGCGGTCGTCGTGCGGAACGCGAGCAGCGCAAGACCGGACGCGCTCGTCAGCAAGAGGAGCGCAATGAAACCGCGATCCATCGGACGCTGACGGGCATCGCCCCGTTCGGGCACGCGCTTCAGATTCAGCCACAATAGTCCCACCGGCCCCACGATCAGTCCGATGCCACCCGCCGTGCCCAGCAGCACCGGCAAGCTGAAGAACGAATACGGCGCTTCCAGCCCGAACGCGTAGTGATAGAGCGTTGCGACGGCGGTGGCGACGAAGCACAGCATGAAGCCATAAAACGTCAGGTGATGAAACCGGCGTCGCGCAAGCGTGAACGCGTCGTTATCTTCGTTGCAGCCGTCGCCGTGGCCGCCATCGAGATACTTGAGCGTCAGCGCATTCTTCGCCGCTTCAGCGACCGCCGGCACGCTCGCGCTCGCCGTTCCTGCCGACACGTCGCGCCAGAAACGCGTGACGCCCACCCCTAGCGCAAGAGTGGCGAACAGGAACACGATGCCGAACATCGCGGCCAGCAGGTTGTGGGGGAAGATGGAGTAGAAGTTCGCCGGCGCGACATCGCCCGACAAGCCGCCGTGAAAGGCGGTGCCCAGCAGCAGAAACAGCGCGAGCCCGGCCGCCAGCGCCACCGACAACGTCAGTCCGTTGCGCTTATACAGCGCGCCGAACGACGCGGGAAACGCGTATTCCGTGTACGTTTCCAGGCGCACTTCCGCCATCGCTTTCGGCACGTTCACGCCGAACTCGTGCGGCGGCGCGTACTGGCACGCGTGATAACACGCGCCGCAGTTGTGGCAGAGATTCGCCAGATAGTTGACGTCTGCCTTGCCGAATTCGAGGCGGCGCGTCATGGCCGGAAAGACGGCGCAGAAGCCTTCGCAATAGCGGCACGCGTTGCAGATCTGCATCTGCCGCGCGACTTCGGTTTCGCTCTCGCTCATCGCCACGATCGGAATCACGCGGGCCGTCTTGCCGTGGGTAATGTGGTCCTCTACGCCCGGCGACGCAGTACGCGTACGTTCGGGCGGAAGCACGTCAGATTGCTGCACTGGCTGCCTCCGTTGTGTTGAGTGCGGCGCGCGCCGCCTGGGTCCCGGCAATGCGCCCGAAGGCCGTGCCGATCGACATGCCGACGCCCGCCGTATAGCCCTTGCCGAGCACGTTGCCTGCCATCATCTCGCCGGCCACGAACAGGTTGTCGCTGGCTTCGCCGCCGAAGTGAACCTGCGCGCGGTCATTGGTCTTGAGGCCGAGATACGTAAAGGTGATACCGGGCCGCAACGCGTAGCCATAAAACGGCGGCGTATCGATACGGCGCGCCCAGTGCGTCTTCGGCGGCGCCAGGTCTTCGGTATGGCAGTCGTCCAGCGCGGTATGGTCGAAGGTGCCGACGCGGCAGGCATCGTTATAACGCGTGAGGGTTTCCATGAAGCGCGCTTCCGGCAGCCCGAGTTTGCGAGCCAGTTCCGGCAGCGTGTCGGCCTTCTCGCCCGGAAAAACCGGCGGCATGAAGCGGCCAATGGCTTTAGAGTCGATGATCGAATAACCGATTTGCCCCGCCTGATGCGCGACTAGCCGCCCCCAGATGGCATAGCGCTTCGGCCAGAAATCCTCGCCTTCATCGTAGAAACGCTCGGCGTCGCGATTCACGACGACGCCCAGCGACACACAGTCGATGCGCGTGCATATTCCGCCGTCATACAACGGCGCGCGCGCATCGATGGCGACGCAGTGTGACTGCGACGGATCGCCGATCATGTCCGCGCCGGCATCACTCATATGCTTGATGAGCACGCCCTCGTTGAAGCGCGTGCCGCGAATCAGGAAGTTGTCGGCGGGCCATTCGCCGCGCTCGTTCTGCCCCCACGCTTCGCGTAGCCATTCGCGATTCGACTCGAACCCGCCCGCCGCCAGCACGCAGGCGCGCGCCTCGAAGCGCTGCTTGCCGCTGCGCGCCGCGATGAAGCGGCCACCGTCGAGTTCGAGCGAATCCACCGGCGTCTTGTAGCGGATCTCCACGCCGAGCGCTTCCGCGCTGCGGTAATAAGCGTTGACCAGCGCCTTGCCGCCGCCCATGAAGAACGCATTGGTGCGCGCCACGTGCAGCGCGCCGGACAACGGCGGCTGGAAACGCACGCCGTGCTTCTGCATCCACGGACGGCACGACGACGACGCGCGAATGGTCAGCCGCGCAAGATGTTCGTTCGTGATGCCGCCCGTCACCTTGAGCAAATCCTGCCAGAACTCTTCTTCCGGGTAGGCATCGACGAGCACGTCTTGCGGTGCTTCGTGCATGCAGCGCAGATTGCGCGTGTGTTGCGAGTTGCCGCCGCGCCATTCGCGGGGCGCCGATTCGAGCAGTAGGACCGACGCGCCGGCTTCACGCGCCATCAATGCAGCGCATAACGCGGCATTGCCTCCTCCGATTACGAGCACATCGACCATCAGACTTGTCTCCTTTCGGACGCATCGTAAGCGTCTCGTGCCCGCTCCGCTACGAGCGTACAGTCAAGGGGTCTTCAGTTTTTGTGAAGATTCGGGCTCGCGCAGTTGCGCGCCGGGCCAGCCGCCTTCCTGGACAAGTTGGCGGATGACATCGGCGAGCACCACGCGGGCGGCGAGGCCCGCGGGCGACAGTTCTTCATCGGAAATGCTGGCGATCATGTTGGGCCGTGTGGCGTATTTCTCGGCCACGGGCACGCTCGTCAGGACCACGTTCTCCGGCCGGGCGAGCGCGGCGCCCGGCTGAATGGTCGCGCCCAGGCCGCTGCGCACGAAGTCCATCAGCAGCGCCAGGCCATCGACTTCGGCGACGATATTCGGTTCGTACTCCGCGCGCCTGAACGCCGATGCCAGCAGCGCGCGCAACCCATGCGTGCCGCTAGGCAGAATGAGCGGCAGCCTGCCAAGTTTCTTCAGACGCACGGATGCGCTCGCCGGCATGCCATCGAGCTCGCGCGCGCCGATCAAGAACAGGCGTTCGTCGAGCAGCGGCATGACGCTGAAGCGTTGCGCGGGCTCCTCGCGGAACAGCACCGCAAGATCGATCTGGCGCGCGCTCAGCATCGAGGCGAGATAGCCGGACAGGCTTTCGACCATGTGCAGCCGCACTTCAGGATAGCGCGTGCGCATGGCCTGCATGAACGCGACCCCCAGCACGCTCGCCGTGCTTGGCGCCATGCCGACGCTCACATGACCGGACAGACGAGCAGAGCGCGCGGCGAGCGCGGCATCGTCGACATGACGGAGGGCGAGTTGGGCTTGACGCCAGAACGCGAGGCCCGCGTCGGTCGGCACGACGCCACCGGACGTTCGTTGCAGCAGACGCGTGGCCAGCTCGCCTTCTAGGCGGCTGATCTGTTGACTCAGTGCCGAGGTGACCACGCCGAGTTCCAGCGCCGCCTTGCCCATGCTTCCGTGTTTCACGACGCTCAGGAAATAGCGCAGTTGTCTGAGTTCCATTCTGCAGTCGAAGAGGGGGGTAGGCGTGCATTTTGACAGTAAGTCAGCGAGACGGGGAATCCTCGCATCGTTCGGATTGCCGGACCTGTCAAGATCGCGATCAATGCCTGATCTCGACAAATGGAGAGGAACCGGAAGATGAGCCCAACTACATGGCATCGCAATTCAGCGAGAGAGCGAGGCTATTTATCATGCAGTACGTGCACGTCACCGACAGCCGCGCCGAAGCGCTGGAAGCCGGCGAACGCGCGCGCTACGTGGGCCGCATGGCGAACGATCTGCGCTTCAACGACCTGCCGATGGACGGCAGCTTCATCAAGGACGAGCACTTCAAGGGCGAGCAGAGCATCGAGGAATACACCGCCGATACGGTATGCGGCAGCGTCGAGCAAGTGGCCGAGCGCCTCATCCAGGATATTCGCCAGCTCGATCCGACCCATTACGCATGCAACTTCGCTTACGGCTGCATGCCGCTCGACCGCGCGCATCGTTCCATGAAGTTTTCGTGAACAAGGTGCTGCCGCTGGTGGAGAAGGAACGATCGCGACTAGCGGCTTGGAGAGCCGAACGGGCGATGCCTTTTCCAGCGGATCGTACGTCGCATGTTCCGATTCAGAAGGAAAGGCCGTCCGGATGCAATCACCGGTGCGAACGCAGCGACATCGATCCCTCGAGAGAAGTTGGCGCCATGACCGAACAGGATGGCGGCGCGCAATGAGCGATTGTTATCAAATCGATATAGTGCTTGAGCCAAAGCGAGGTAAGTCTGCGGGTCGATCCGATCCTGAGAATCGGGCCGATTGATTCCGATGAAAGCGACCGTGTCGCGGCGCTCGATAGTCACTGTGGCTGCCGAACTCAGCGGAATATCTCCCAATGTGGCGTTGTTCATCTTGTTGCTGGTCTGCCGCTGCTGTGCGGAGCCAGAAACAGGCAGTATCCCGAGACCACCCAGAAGAGCCGAAGCTTTCATCAGGTTCCGGCGTTGGAGGTCAGGCGAATTGGACATCGTATCGAGTTGTGAATTGGGTATTCTCGGGACCACGCGCTTACAGCGCCTTCGTGATGGGCAGATCGACGCGCGACATATCGCCTCCGAGCAACTTCGGAAGCGTTTCCTGATTGACCCCGAACGGAACCCCTGGACTTATCGCACTCACCTTGTCCAGACGATCATAGAGTTCGTCTGGAAAGACCATATCCAGCGCCAACAGATTGTTATCGAGCTGCTTGACTGTGCGCGGCCCGATAATCGGGATCACCGCGGTAGACGCACGCCGTGCCCGCTCCCGCGTCCATGCAAGCGCGACCTCCGCAGGCGTTCTGCGAAGCTCCTTGGCGACTTGCAGCACTGCATCGACGATCTCGGTATCATGCGCGCTATCTTCCGTGCGAATTACGCGGCCCATGCCCTCCAGACGGCCTTTCTCGCCAACACGATACTTTCCCGTCAGCAACCCTCCTCCGAGCGGGGACCAGAGCAACGCGGCGAGACCAAGACTTTCCGCCATCGGAAGCAGTTCGCGCTCGGCGCTCCGTTCAACGAGGCTGTACTCGAACTGCACGCCTACCAAGGACGCCCAAGCGCGCATGTCCGCAAGCAGCGCGGCGCGCGACACCCGCCAGGCCGGAAAATTCGATACACCGGTGTAAAGAATCTTGCCATCGCGTACGAGATCATCGAGACCACGCAGAATCTCTTCGAATGGCGTGATATTGTCCGAGTGATGAACCCAATACAAGTCGATATAGTCGGTTTTCATTCGCCGCAGACTTTGCTCGACGGAATAGATCATGCTCTTGCGGCTGTTGCCCGTTTTGGTCAACGACGCTTCTCTCGCCGCGCCACCGCTGAATTTACTCGCGATGATCACGTCATCTCGTATGGGCTGAGCAAACTCGCCCAACAAGGACTCCGATTGCCCGAACTAATAGCTGTCGGACGTATCGAAGAAGTTCCCTCCGGCCTCAACGAATCGATCGAACACGCGACGGGCATCCGCAGGCTCCGCACCATATCCCCATTGGGTGCCGAAGAGCGCAACGCCTAAGGCAAGCTCGGAGACTTTGAGGCCACAGTTTCGACCGAGGAATTGATAACGCATGGACGTGCTCCTGGATGATTTGATACGGTCAATCGTTGCCGATTCTGATGGCTTCGGAGTCAATCAAGCAGTACTTCCACCGTGCCTTGGCTGCCGAGGAGGTGAGGCGCCGTCTCCACCGCATCGGTTAGCCACCAAGTGAATGCGAGCGCAAGCATCGCTATGGCCGCTGCCACGCTCATGACCATCTGATATCCGCGAGCCATTATCGCGATAAGCGTCGCAGCGTCAGCATGTTCATGTGCGAACACATGCACTGCACCGGACACATTCCCGTTGGTGATGAGAAGCGTGACTTGCGCCTGCTCATGAGCCGACGCCGAAGGGAAACTCGACAGCACGTCGCTCCCGACGCTCGCGAACAGCACGGCTCCCAACGCCGCGTAACCCACGACCAGCCCACTGAAGCGCACCGTCCCGGCAATGCCCGAGGCCATCCCCGCGCGTTCTACGGGAATCACCGTCATGCTCACCTTCGGAACCTGGCCATTCAGAATGCCCGCGCCGAGCGAGGCGATGAACATCGAAGCCAGAATCGGGAAATAGCTCAATTGCCCAATGACGACACATGTGAGCGACAGCCCTACGACGACGAGACTAAGCCCCAGTGACAGCAGCGCGCGTCCGGAGAGCCGATGATCCAGATAGATCGACACGATGCGAGGCACAACGAAGAGCGGCGCCGCCAGTGGGAGCATCATCAGGCCTGCAACAAGCGGCGATTGTCGGAGCGCGCTTTGAAAGAAGAACGGCAAGTAAGTCAGCATGGTCAGGAACGTGACCGGATAGGCGACGCCGGCGATGTTCGCGCCCAGAAAGGTGCGTTTCCTGAAGTAGGAGAGGTCGACCATGGGCCGCGACTCTCGCCGTTCCGCTACAACAAACCCGACCAACAGCAGTCCCGCAATCGCGGCGCGCCACAATACCGCCCGGCTGTTCCACCCTTCGCGATTGCCCGAGATCAACGCCCATGTAAGCAGCCCGAGAAACCCGCTGAACGTCAGCACGCCCAACAGATCGAGTCTACTGGCAGCAGGATCTTTCGACTCGCTCACGGCGTACAGCGTAAGCGCGATGATCGCCACACCAATCGGCAAGTTGACATAGAACGCCCACTGCCAACCGAGGACTTGCGTGATGAGCCCGCCGATGACCGGGCCGAGCATCACGCCCATGCCGATCACCGATCCCCAAAACGCGAACGCCTTGGCCCTTTCCTTACCGTGAAAGCCATGCGAGAGCACGGCCAATGCGGCGCTCAGCAACAGCGCCGCTCCGACGCCCTGAACCGCGCGCGACAGGTTCAACATGAGGACAGACGACGCTGCGCCACAGGCAAATGACGCGACCGTAAAAACGCTTAGCCCAAGCACCAACACGCGCTTTCGCCCGAATCGATCTGCCAGTGCACCGGCCGGCATAAGCAGGCTAGCGAACGCGAGCGTATAAGCCGAAATGACCCATTCGATCGACGAAAAGTCAGCGTGCAACGACTTCGCGATTGAACTGAGCGATACGGCGACGATGTTCGCGTCGAGATTGATCATGAACGACGGCACCGAGACACACAGCAAGAGGAGAAATTTTTTGTTCATCGAGTTCTTCGCATAGGTAAACGCACCGATTGAGCCAAAGATATAGTGGTATATGCCACTATTTAACTTGTTTGATGAATTCGCCCTGCTCGGATCGACCAATTATGGCATATGCCATAATATTCCGAATGCAGTCGGAGCGAGTGAAGCATGACTAGAAAACAGCTATCAACCAGCGTTTGTAGCTATGGTGCGTTGCGACGCGCCATGCGTGGCGTTGGTCTGCTTTACGACCAGGCGCTCGCGCCGGCAGGCATCAATGCAGCACAATACAATCTCTTGCGTTTGATCGAAAAGCTCAAGGCCGCAACGCAGAGCGAACTCGCGGCCGAACTCGTGATGAATCTTTCCGCTTTGGGACACACGCTCAAGCCCCTCGTTCGTGACGGTTGGGTCGTGCTGGACAAAGACCCTGCCGACGGCCGGAGGCGACTCGTCACACTCACCAGTGACGGCTGCATCAAACTGCGCGAGGCGCAACAACTATGGCGCCCGACGCAAAAGCGCTTTGAAGACGTCTTAGGCGGAGGAGAAACGCGGCGGCTTCTGACGCTGTTGGACCATCTCGCATCGACTGATTTCGGCGACGAATTCCTAAAGTAGACACCGTGTTTCTTGCGCCGCTCTAACGCAGTTCATCATGTCTTTGCGCCCGTGGCGAAGCGAGCCTCGAACGCCGCAAGGAAATCCCCATCACTCAGCCGGGCCAACGCTTTGTGCAGCGCTTGTGCCTCGGCTTTGCCCATGGCAGATTCGAACGCTGCCTGCGCTTGAATCCAAGGAGCATCGCTCTCCGCCAGCTTGGCTCGGCCCGAAGACGTGAGGCTTGCCATGCGATGGCGCCGGTCTTCCGGATCCGGGACGATCGATACCAACCCGTCTCGTTCCAACGGCTTGAGCGTATGCGCGAGCGCGCCCGCATCCATGACCAGCGCTTGCGCAAGCGCACCGATTCCGACCGGCCCCGAGCGCCCTACTTGCGCAAGAATGGCCCGTTGAGTGATCTTGAGACCAGTGGGCGCCAAAGCCGCGTCATAGATCTGGGAAATCCGGCGATTCGCCTTGCGTAGCGCGGTGCAACTACAAGGGCCATATTCGCTCGAGGTCTGTCTGGTCATAGTCAAATCAGGGCGTGGCTAGCGGGTTCTGCATCCTACGAAATCGAATCATTCAAATCAACGTGAAGCAACACTAGCATATGCAGATAATTTGCGATAGTGTCTGCATATGCTAGCAATTCATCACCCCCTCGTGGAGAAAAACATGCCCCTTGTGCGAATCGAAGTCCTGAAAGGCAAGAGCGCAAGCTACCGGCAGCAGCTTGGCCAAGCAGTCTACGAAGCGATGCTAGGCGCGAACGTGCCGTTGAACGACCGCTTCGTCGTTGTGAGCGAACATGACATCGTGAATTTTCAGTTCGACTCGACCTATCTCGGCATCGAGCGAGACGAGGATCTCGTCATGATTCAGATCACGTGGAACGAAGGGCGTACGACCGAGCAGAAGAAAGCGCTCTACCTAGCCATTTGCGACGGGCTCGCGAAGTCGCCCGGAGTCAAACCCGAGAACGTTCTGATCAACCTCGTCGAGGTCAAAAAGGAAAACTGGTCGTACGGACACGGCATCGCCCAATACGTCAGTTAGTTCGGCAGCAATCCGCTTGCGCGATAGCTGTCGATCAACATATCGAACATCCCGAGGTCCGATCGGCCGCGCGCCACAAGTTGCGCGCCGACCACCGCGGCGAAGATCGCGCTCGCGCGCCGCTTGGCCTCTTTGGCCCCGACGATTTTCGCCGCAATCAACGCCTTCCTCAGCCATTCGATGTTGACATCGGCGAAGGTCTGAACTTCCTTTTTCACGATGTCCGGCAAAGCGTCGTACTCGGCATTCATGAAGCTGGCCAGACACATGCGATTGCTGTTTTCAAGCGACTTGCGGAACGTCACGTCCGGGTACTTGCGCAGGCTCTCGACAGGATCGCTCGTCTCCTTACTAAGTTCGTTCAAGGTCGACGCCGCATCTTCCCAGTAGCGCCTCGCCACCGCGGCGGCGAGGTCCGCCTTGCTCGGAAAATGATGATAGAGACTGGCGGCCTTGATACCGACGTCGGTAGCCAGGTTGCGGACGTTCAGTCCGCCGTACCCGTGTGCCTGCGCGATTTTCGTCGCGGCCGCCAAGATCTTCTCACTCGAATGGGTAGTCGTTTGATTCATCCTTTCGGCCCATAGAAAGCTGTTGACGAGCATGAGTATAGCGCCTAGCATGCGACTCTAACAAACGTTAGGTAGTGTAGATCACCTTGGTTTGTTTCTCTCAACCACCATTGCAGGCACGTCATGAATTTCGACATCATCCGTCAAGATGCAAGCAAGCTCGCAGAACTGATCCGCACCAAAGAGTTGTCGCCCGTCGAAGTGGTAAAAGCGCATCTGGAGCGTATCGAGAAGATTAATCCGGAGATCAACGCCGTCGTCACCGTCGCGCATGACGCGCTCGAAGCCGCGAAATCGGCCGAGGCTGCGGTGCTGGCTGGCGATACGCTAGGTCCCCTGCACGGCGTACCTTTCACCGCTAAGGATTCCTTCGATACAGCAGGTGTGCTGACGCAGCTGGGTTCGCCGATTTTCAAGGGACGCGTACCGGATACCGACGCGCCGACCGTAGCGCGCATGAAAAGCGCCGGTGCCATCCTGCTTGCCAAGACGAACCTGCCCGAGTTCTCGTTCTGGATCGAAAGCGATAATTTGCTTTCGGGCCGCACGCTCAATCCATGGAATCTCGATCGGACGCCGGGTGGCTCCAGCGGCGGCGAGTCGGCCGCGATCGCGGCAGGTTTGTCTCCGCTCGGACTTGCGACCGACATCGCCATTTCCGTGCGCGGACCCGCGGCATTGACCGGCGTGGTGGGGCTCAAGCCGACCCACGGACGCATTCCGATGACGGGCATCTGGCCGCGCGTCCCGCGCCGCTTCTGGCACGTCGGTCCGATGGCGCGCACGGTTCGCGACGTCGCACTCGCCTACTCGCTACTCGCAGGTCCCGACGGCGCAGATGGATTCTCCACGACTTCACCCTCGCTCGACGCCGGTATCGGAGCGAAGCCGACTCGTCCGATCCGTGTCGGCTGGCTGGTGGAACCGGGCTTCGGTGCGATCGACAAAGACGTCGCGGCGGCTGTCGAAGCGGCGGCCGAGGCTTTACAGGGCGCAGGCATCATCGTGGAACCGGTGCGCATTCCTGTTCTCGAACAGATCAACGCGCTGGAGTTGCTGTGGAAGTTGCAGGCGATGGAAACGAAGCCCGCCTTCAAAAAAGCAACGGCCGGACGCGAGGATTTGATCTACAAGCATGTTCAAGCCATCTTCGATACGCCCGATACGTCCATCGAAGACTTCGTCGATGCGGAGCAGAAGATCGAGGCGATGCGTGACGGTCTCGCCGGTTACTTTCAGCGTTACGACGCCTTGCTGTGTCCCGTCACGCCCGTCCCCGCGCACGCACACGACGCGACCGAATTCACGATCAGGGGTCAGTCGGTGTCGTCCCTTCACGTGATGGATGCAACGGCGTTCCTCAACGTAACGGGACTGCCCGGACTTGCTTTGCGCTTCGGCACTAGCGGCGATGGACTCCCCATCGGGGTGCAACTGGTGTCGCCGTGGCTCGCGGAATCGACGATCCTGCATCTTGGTGCGTTGCTGGAGTCGCTCAGTCCCGTGCGCAATCTGCACCCGTACTGAAGCGTAACGGCCTGGATCGCCAAAACATCGCATCGCCTCTCTCCCTTGCAGGCAATCGACCGTGACCGACACGTTAAACCCTCTGCGACGCCGGATGCTGCGTGGTGGCTCCGCACTCGCGACGATCAGCGTGCTGCCCCATTCCGTGTTTGCGCAAGCAAGCAACGGTTCGCAGATGGGTCTCTCGCACCCGCCGCTCTCGACTGCCTCGTTTGATTCGATTCGTCAGATCGACGCTGGCGCGTTGAACGTCGGATACGTGGATGCGGGTCCCGCAGACGCACCCGTCGTCGTGTTGCTGCATGGATGGCCTCACGACATCCACAGCTTCTACGATGCAACAAGCATCCTCGTGGCGTCGGGCTATCGCGTGATCGTGCCGTATCTGAGGGGCTACGGCGCCACACACTTCGTTCACGACGACGCGATCCGCAATGGCCAGCAATCGGTGTTCGCCGCTGACGTCATCGCGTTGATGGATGCGCTCAGAATAGACAGCGCCGTACTCGCCGGATTTGACTGGGGCGGGCGAGCGGCGAACATCGTTGCTGCTTTGTGGCCCGAGCGTTGCCGCGCGCTGGTGTCTGTCAGCGGATACCTGATCGGCAGTCAGGCGGCGAACCGCGCGCCTTCGATGCCGCAGGCCGAGTTGCAAGCATGGTTCCAGTATTACTTTGCAACGGAGCGCGGCGTCAAAGGCTACAGCGCGAATCGGCACGACTTCAACAGGTTGATCTGGCAGAACGCGTCACCGAAGTTTCGATTCGACGACACGACATATGCGCGGACTGCGAACGCCTTCGATAACGCCGATCACGTTGCTGTCGTCATCCACAATTACCGATGGAGACTAGGTCTTGCGCAGGGTGAACCTCAGTACGACGCATTGGAGAAACGTCTTGCGCAGGCGCCAAAGATCACCGTGCCGACCATCACGCTCGAAGGCGATGCGAACGGCGCTCCGCATCAACCCGCCCAAGTCTATGCGCGGCAATTCACGGGCGAATATCAGCATCGTGAAGTCGCGGGAGGCATCGGTCACAACTTGCCTCAGGAGGCACCAAAGGAATTCGCCGCCGCCGTTCTGGATGTCGTCAAGCTTTGATGTCGCCATTTTTTTTAGGCCTTTTCAATGGAGTTCAGCTTGTCGAAAACATCGAGCTCGAGAATGGGAAGTGAACAGTCGCAAGTTTGGTCGTCGATCTTCGCGGGGCTGTGTGCGAGCTTGATCGGCATCGGTTTGGCGCGCTTTGCCTACACGCCGCTGCTGCCGGTGCTCATTCAGGAACACTGGTTCTCGGCATCGGCGGTGGTCTATCTCGGCGCCGCGAATCTCGTTGGCTATCTGATCGGCGCCATGCTCGGCCGACCGTTCGCCGCACGCATCGGCAACGTCACCGCGTTGCGCGCCATGAAGGTTCTGGTCACGCTGGCGTTTCTCGCCTGCGCGTTTCCCGTTTCCACGACTTGGTTCTTTGTTTGGCGTCTTTTGTCCGGAGTTGCCGGCGGCGTCATCATGGTTCTCGTCGCTGCGACCATTCTTCCGCATGTACCGCCTCACCGTCAGGGCTTGGCCACGGGTGCCGTGTTCTTTGGTTAGGGCTGCGGGATCGCGGCATCGGGCACGGTTTTGCCGGCGCTCCTGCGACTTGGACTGAGCGATACGTGGATCGGCCTCGCCGTGCTGTCGGCCATTCTGACCGCTGCCAGTTGGCGAGGCTGGCCCACCGGTCCGGGCCCGTCGATAACGACCGATATATCATCCCTCGACGTCTCAGTCGCGGCCGTACGATCACTCTACGTGCAATACGCGCTGATGGCAGCCAGCCTCGTTCCGGCCATGATTTTTCTGGTCGATTTCATCGCGCGTGGACTTCACGGTGGCGCCGCGCTAGGCTCCAGATTCTGGGTGCTCTACGGCGTGGGCGCAATGATTGGGCCGCCATTGTATGGATTGTTGGCGGACCGCATCGGTGCCCATTCCGCCTTGCGCGCTCTCCTCCTCGTGCAAGCACTTGCGCTAGTTTTACTTGCCATGACGAGTAGCTATTCGGTCATCGCGGTGCTTGCAGTCGTCATCGGAAGCTTCCCGCCCGGCATCATTCCTCCAATCCTTGCAAGAGTGAAGCAGCTGGCACCGACAAATGCTGCGCAACGAAATCGCATATGGAGCGGTGCGACCACGCTTTTTGCTGCCTCGCAAGCATTGTCGGCCTACACGTCTTCTGCAATATTCAATAAGTTCGATGGCGACTATCGCCTTCTTTTCTGGATGCGCGCTGTCGCGACCGGACTTGCGTTCGGCGTTGAATACTTTTCCGACCGTCAGCCGCCTACTCGTCGTAAGCAGAAACGCGGCTGAACGATCAGTCTAGCTGCCCTCTATCGCGAGCGTCTCTCAACGATGTATTGCCGCCGCTCGATTGGCAGCAGTACCTGATGAACGCATGACCGCTTGTGGCCGGTGCCCGCCTCCTGGTCCGCCACGCTCAACTGGCGCGGGATGCAATGCGTCACTTAGCTGCAACGACGACTGACGCTCGTTCTTGCCTCGCTGCAATGCGCCTCGTGCACCATTGAACAATCATCGCGAGCAACGCCGCTTCGAGGAATGCCACGATGGGTCGTTGGAAGGGAAGCACGAACGTCAGAACAAGACAAAACGCGGCGAATGAGAAACGCCCCAGCACCATACCTCGCAATAACGAAATCACGAAAGCCGGTCCGTGCGCGCGATGGGACGAAACGGAAAGGATGATCCCGAGCAGCGGGAAGACCGCAAGCAACCCGCTCCACGTTGGGCCGACCCAGGCTGACACCGATGTGACAGAGAAAGTCAGAAAAGCCCCGGCGGTCATTCTACCGAGCAGATCGAACCGAGAAAGAGGCGCACCGGCCGTAACGGCCGAAGTCCTCGGCAAGAACGACTGCCCACAGCAAACTGCTGTGACTGCAGCGATCGAGGCCCACAAAGGCGAGGTTGGCAGGAGCGAGAGACCGCAGGCGGACAGGAACCAGACGACGAGGCCTGCAATTAACGCGATTGGCCAATTGCGCGATCGGCACGTCCACGCATAAGCGAAATTGAACGCCTCGGACGCTAGGATTGCCGCCAGCGATAAGTTCGCCGCTCGGGCTCCGAAGGCAGGCCCGTGGGAAAGCGTCAAGAGGTACAAAATCGGCCCAGCTACAACCGGCAATCCAGCCAACCAGCCAGCGATCGACGGTCCCCACCACTTCCCCGACATCGAAACGACAAGCAGAAACAGCGGGACCAGCGTCAGCTTGAGCGCGAGCATAATGATCTCAAGGCACTTAAAGCCGCATTCTAACGTGTGGTGGGGTCGCGAACGCCGGCGAATGCCGCGATTACCCAGACCGTTTTCGCTTGCCGACCCGTTGCTGCCGGTCGCGCTGCCAGGGAGTAAGAGGCAGGTAACCGAGCGGACCGGACATCCAAGCCGGCTTCTCGGGGACAGCAGTTCGGCCTTTGCAGACACTCAGCGAGATTTAGGCACACGTCAGCAAAACGTAGCGTTGCCGACGTTGAAAGCATCATGTGACACGATACGCAATCACGGCTGTCGAGCTAGGCAGCCAGCGCAGCGTGACCTTCCGCGTCCCAGCGATCGAGCGGCTCCTCGATTCAGATCGCGCATAGGCCGGACCGGCGGGTGCGTGGAACTTTCTTGCGAAACACCGCTTTGCCAGCGCGGTTGCCAAGCATGCCACCCGCCTCGCCTCAGGTCGGGCTCGGCAATATCGCGGAGGGAGTGGGCAACGGCACCGACGCTTTGCGCCGGCTATAGCAGAGAGTGAACGCACGCAGCGCTGCGTTGACGCGCACCTGCATCGACGTGTTCTTATTTCCTCGCCGCCACAGCGCGGCGCGGCTTTCGCCACCGGTCAGATTCTGACCGTCAACTGCGGCGAGATGGCGGGCTGAAGCGGTTTCGCGCGCCGCCTCACGGCTGGCCGCTTTCGGATGCCTGCGGAAAAAGATGCTCGCTCAGGAAGTCCACGAACGCCCGCACTTTCGGCGGCATCATACGTCCCGAAGGCCAGAGCGCGCGAAACGGAATGCGATCGTGCAGGAACGCGTCCAGCACGGTCACGAGCGAGCCGTCGGCCAGTTGCCTGCGCACTGCGAAATCCGGCGCGTTGGTGAGCCCGAGCCCTTGTTCCGCCATCGCGATGAGCGGCTCGACCGCGCTCGCCACCGCCGTCGACGGCAGCTCGACTTGGACGGGCGCGCCGTCGCGTATCAACGCCCAGGCCGCAATCGCCCGGTGCGGGAGAAACGATGTTGAAGGCACGCGTGCGCGGCCAGGTCTTCCGGCCGGGCCGGCACGCCGTGCCGCTTCAGATAGTCCGGCGAAGCGACGATCACATGCGTGTAATGGCCGAGCGTGCGCATTGTAAGTTGCGAATCGAGCGCGTCGCCGGTGCGCAGCACGACATCGAATCCATCCTCGATCACATCGACGATTCGATCGCTGAAATCGATATCGATTTGCACCTCGGGATAGCGCTGCATGAATGCGGACAGCACCGGCATCAGCAACGTGCCGACGAGCGGAATGCTCACGCGCAGCCTGCCCGACGGACTCGCGCGCGACAACGCCAGTTCGGCTTCGGCCTCTTCGATCTCGCCGAGAATGCGCTGGCAGCGCGCGAGAAAAAGCTCGCCTTCGGCCGTCAGACGCACGCTGCGCGTGCTGCGATGAAAGAGCCGCATCGCGAGCCGCGTCTCCAGCCGCGCGATCGCCTTGCCGATCGCCGATGCGGAAAGTCCCAGTTGCCGCCCCGCTTCCGCGAAGCTCAGGGTTTCCGCCGCGCGCGTGAAGACGACCATCGCGCTCATATGATCCATCGCCCCGCCGCCGCCCGCGTGGGCAACGGGCGCACGCACGGCGGAATTCGACTGTTTCATCGCGATGCTCTCCCGAACGCGTTCATGCCGATGTCCGCACGTCGATGAAGCGCCGCGCCGGATACGACACCTGCGCAGCGTCGATCAGGCGATGCATGTTCACGGCATCCGCGAACGTGGGCGCGGTGCGCGTGCCGTGCCGCACGTCGTGCGCGTAGGCCCAGTACAGCTCGGCGAGTTCCAGCACCGACGAAGGCAGGCCCGACGCCGGCAAGCGATGATAACCCTCCGGAACGCCGAGTCGCTCGAGCGGCGCCTTGTCGCCATGCGCGCCGTGGATCGCGTAGTCGTCGCCGGCATCGCCGAACGCCGACACGTTGGTCACGCGCAGATCGCCCTGCGTGCCCGTGATGTCGATCTGCACGCCCGAGCCGTTGCGCTTGCCGCCTTCGATATGCACCGACAACACCGCGCTGCCCTTGAGCATGCCGGCGAGCACGAGCTGATCGGGCGTCGATGTCGGCATCGACACGCCCGTCTCCCTGATCGTGACCTCGGGAAACTGGTTAGGCGTGAGCGCGGCAATCGACACCGGCCAGCCTGTCGACGCGAACAGCATGTCGAGAAAATGCCCGCCGTAAATCGATACGACCGACGAGAAGTCCTCCGGCGGCACCGTCCATTCGAGCGCGCGCGTTCGCATCGCCTGGAAGTAGTTCATGCTCACGTGCATGCGCACCGAGCGCACTTCGCCGACGTAACCTTCGCCGATGAGATCGCGCACATAGCGGTTATGCGGCGCGAGCCTGCGCTGCAATCCGGCGACATGACGCACGCCGCGCGCGTCGGCGAGGCGCAGCAAGTCTTCGGATTGCGCGAGCGTCGTCGTGAGCGGCCATTCGCAATACACGTTCTTGCCCGCGTCGATCGCGCGCTTCACGGTCTGCGCGTGTTGCGGCGCGGTGTTGAGCACGACGACGAGCTCGATATCGTCGCTTTCGACGAGTTCGTCGATCGACGCCGCCACGCGCCCGATGCGGTACTCGCGCGCCGCCGCTTCGGCCGCCTCGCGCCGCTGGCTGTACACGGCCTGCAACGCGTACTGCGGCAGCAGATCGAGCACGCGCAGATGACCGTGCCGCGCCCAGTTGCCGACGCCGATCACGCCCACGCGCAGCGGCGCTTCGTCTTGTGCAAGTGCAAGCATCATCGCGAACCTCCGTGTGTGGCGCGCGCATCCCAGTCCTGCAGGGGAATCGCGGGCAGCCGGACCACGTCGTGCGTCCGGACATAGGTATTCGCTTCGCCGCGTCCGATCAGGCGCAGCTTGCGCGTGTCGATGTAGGCGCGCTCGGCGTCGATGACCGCGTTGTCATCGACATGCATCGCGACGATGCGCCCCAGCACGAGCGAGCGCGACGGCCCGAGCGCGATGATGTCGAACAGCCGGCATTCGAACGACACCGGACTCGCTGCGATACGCGGCGTGCGGACAACGCTCGAAGGCGCCGCGACGAGCCCGGCTTCGGCGAACTCGCTGCGCTCGGGCGGGAACTCGATTGCGGTGACGTTCATCGCCGGCAGATTCGACTCGCCTACGAGATTGACCACGAACTCGCGCTCGCGGCGCACGTTCTCGCCCGTGTCCTTTCTGTCGCTCTCCGAACGATGCAGGATGCTGAACCCGACGATCGGCGGGTCTTCACCGAAGGCATTGAAGAACGAAAACGGCGCGGCGTTCGGCTCGCCGTTTTCGCCGAGCGTCGATACCCACGCGATCGGGCGTGGCGTGATTGCCGCGCCGAGCAGCTTGTAGCGCGCGCGGGCATCGATCGATTCGAGATCGAATTGCATGTCGCTCTCCTCGTCGTCAGACCGTCACCACGATGCGCCCGAAATGCGCGTTGCGTTCGAGCAGCGCGTGCGCGTCGGCCATGCGCTCGAAGGCAAAGCGATGCGCGATCACCGTGCGCAGCGCGCCCGAGCGCAAGCCGTCGAAAATGAACGACGCGGCTTCGCGCTGGCGGTGCTCATCGGTGGTCGTCGAGAACAGGTTGTAGCCGTGCACGGTGATGCGTTTCGACAGCAGCGGCAGCACCGGCAATACCGTTTCGTCGGTGCTCAGTGCGCCGTACAGCAGGATCGTGCCGCCCGCGCGCGTCGCGTCGATCAGCCGCGCGAGCGTCTTGCCGCCGACCGGATCGAAGACGAGATCCGCGCCGCGTCCTCCGGTGATGCACATGACCGCGTCGACGAGATTCTGTTCGTCCGTCACGATCACATGATCCGCGCCGAGTTCGAGGAGCGCGTCGCGCTTCGCGGACGTTCGCGTGAGCGCCACGGCCGTCGCGCCGAGTTGCTTCGCGACCTGGATCGCACCGATGCCCACGCCGCTCGACGCGGCCGGAATCAGCACGACATCGCCCTGTTTCAGGCGCGCGTCTTCCGTGAAAGCGGCGTAAGGCGTCACGAACACGTTCCAGATCGCGACCGCGTCTTCATGCGACAGCCACGCGGGACTCTTGACGACCGCGTGCGCGGGCGCGAGCACGTGTTCGCCGTACATGCCGTAATCGTTCATTGAAAACGACGGCACGGTCGACACCGCGTCGCCGACCGCGACGTGCGTGACGTTCGCGCCGATCGCATCGACGATGCCGGACGCCTCGTAGCCGACGCGTGCCGGCAGCTTCGCGGGCTCGACATACGCGCCGCGCCGCCACATCGATTCCGCGCGATTCAGGCCGATGGCCTTCACGCGGATACGCACTTCGTTCGCCGCGGGCACGAGGTCGCCGGCTTCGGTGTACTCGAAGACGTCGGGGCCGCCGTGCCGCGCGAAGGCGATGATTCTTGCCATGATCCATTCCTTCCGGTCGATTTGAGTGGACGAGACGCGCGCTCATGCGGCACGCCTCGCAGTGGCTCGAATTATCGGAACGGCCATCGACGCAATAAATCGGGATACCGCGAACTGACTGTTCTTCGCGACCGAACAATCGCTTTTCATCGGCGCAGACCCGCGCCAGCCGGGCCGCGCGGCACTGTGGACGCGCACGTCCGCAGTGCCGCGACCCGCAGACGGTTTTTCTCGCGTCGGCATCGCCCTACATTGGCCTCAAGCGTCGCCGCTCATGGCGCCGGCAGCATCCATCCCGAATACCACAGCTAGAGGAAATCGAAATGTCCACGCTCTTTTCACCGGTCGAAGTCGGTCCTTATGAATTCGCGCATCGCGTCGTGCTCGCCCCGCTCACCCGGATGCGCGCCGAAGACGGCGCACGCCCCGGCCCGCTGATGGCCGAATACTATGCGCAACGCACCTCGCCCGGCGCGCTGCTGATCGGCGAAGCGACCATCGCCGCGCCCGAAGGCAACGGCTATCTCGGCGCGCCCGGCCTCTACGACGACAGCCAGATCGAAGGCTGGAAGGCCGTCACCGATGCCGTGCATGCCAAAGGCGGGCGCATCTTCCTTCAGCTCTATCACGCGGGACGGCAGTCGAATGCGCAATTGCAGCCGGATGGCGGGCAGCCCGTCGGGGCGTCGGAGATCGCGCATGGCGGCGTCGCCTATACGGAATCCGGCTGGGTGCCGAACACGCCGAACCGCGCGCTGCGCACGGACGAGATCGCGGGCATCGTCGAAAGTTTCCGGCTCGCGGCGGCGCGCGGCGTGAAGGCGGGTTTCGACGGCGTCGAACTGCATGCGGCCAATGGCTATCTGTTCGACCAGTTTCTTCAGGACAGCAGCAACCGGCGCACCGACGAGTACGGCGGCCCGATCGAAAACCGCGCGCGTCTTCTGCTCGACACGACGCGGGCCGTGATCTCCGTGTGGGGCGCGGACAAGGTCGCGGTGCGCCTCGGCCCGAGCGGTTCCTGGGGCGACATGTCGGACAGCGATCCGCAGGCGCTTTTCGGCTACGTCGCCGATGAACTCGACAAGCTCGGCATCGCGTATCTGCATCTGATCGAGCCGCGCATCGCCGGCAACGTCGAGGACGATACGCGCGACCAGCGCCCGGTGGCGGCGCAATCGCTGCGCGCGCGCTTTCGCGGTCCGATCATCGTCGCGGGCGGCTTCGACGGCGACAGCGCCGAAGCGATTCTCCAGTCGGGCGACGCGGATCTGGTCGCGTTCGGACGTGACTTCATCGCGAATCCGGACCTGCCGGAGCGGCTGCGCAAGCATCTGCCGCTGAACCCGTATGACCGCCCGACGTTCTTCGGCGGCACGGAAATCGGCTATACGGATTACCCGTTCTATCGCGAAACCGCGCTCGCGGCCTGATAGCCCGTGCCTTGAACGCGCGGCGGCGCCGGACAGCGCCGCCGCTTCTTCTTTCGCCATTCGACGACGAGATTACTCATGGATATCGACCATTCGCGCATGACCGCGCGGCGGCCGTGGCTCGCGGTGCTCTCCATCGCGCTCGGCGCATTCGCGTTCGTGACGACCGAATACATGCCTGTGGGCGTGCTGCCGGCCATCGCGCGCGATCTCGGCATCACGCCCGGCACCGCCGGACTGATGACCACGACGCCGGGCATCATCGCAGCCTTTTCCGCGCCGCTTCTACTGCTCGCGGCGGGCCGCGTGAACCGGCGGCTGATTCTGCTGTTGCTGTCGATCGCGCTCATCGCGTCCAACGTGCTCGGCGCGCTCGCGACGAATTTCGCGACTATGCTCGCCGGACGCGCGCTGCTCGGACTTGCGCTGGGCGGATTCTGGACGGTGGGGCTCGGCGTGTTCGGGCAGATCGTCGCGGAAAAGGACAGCGCCCGGGCCAGCGCGACGATCTTCATGGGAATCACGCTCGCGACGGTCATCGGCGTGCCGCTCGGCACGTATATCGCTGACGCGTCGTCGTGGCGCGTGTCGTTTCTCGCGACGGCGGCGCTCGCGCTCGCTGCATTGCTGTCGCAGGCGCTGTTGCTGCCGCAGTTACCGCCGCGCGTGGCGGCGCGCGGCGCGGATTTCGTGCGCATGCTGGCGCGCGGTCCGGTGCTGCGCAGTCTCGCGCTCGTGGCGCTGCTGTTCGGCGCGCACTTCTGCGCCTACACCTACGTCGCGCCCTTTCTCGAAGACGATGCCTCTATCGATGCCGCCCGCGTGAGCGCGCTGCTGCTCGGCTTCGGTGTCGTCGGCTTCGTGTCGAACTTCGTCGCGTCGGCTTATGTGACGTCGCACCCGCGCGCATTGCTCCTCACGATGGGCGCGCTCGTAATCGCTTCGCTCGTCCTCCTGCCGGCGTTCCCGCACACGCCGGGCGCGGTCGTCGCAGGCGTGCTGGCGTGGGGCATCGCGTATGGCGCGATTCCGCTGGGCCTCAGCGTCTGGATGCAGTCGACGTCGCCCGGACAGGCCGAAGCGGCGTCGGCGATGTTCGTAAGTGCGGTGCAGATGGCGATCGCAGCGGGATCGGTTGCCGGCGGCGTCGCGTTCGACCACGCGGGCGCCGCAGGCGCGATGCATCTCGGCGTGCTGCTGTGCACGGCGGGGCTGGCGGTGCTAGCAACCTTCACGACGACACGGCACGCGATGTTCGTCGTGTCAGGCGAGTGAACGTGCGGCGCGTCCGAGCCTGAGGGCGCCTTCGACCAGGTAGTTCCGTCGCATATAACGGCGATGATATTCACCATGGCGAAGATGGACACCGTGGTCATCGTAGTAGGGTCATTTGAACCCCTCTTTCCGCGGCGATGCCGACGTGCCGGCGATCCCAGCGATCGGCGGCTCGCCGCCGCGACCATTGGCGACATTGTGTCGACCTCGCTTTAGCTACCCGCGTGATGCAGCGGTCTTAACCCGTTACCTGGACGACAAAGCGGATCACGCATGGTGGACCGTGCGCGCAGATCAACCGCGCGTTCGAAGGATTCGTTCAACAGCTTCCTTCTGGTCCTTCCGTCTAACCGCTTCGACGACCTTCGCGACGGGGCGCCGACCCGCCGGCATCAAATCTTTCGCCGAGCTCAAGCGGTTCGCTGAATGGCGACAACGGCCTACCTTACCGATCGTTATCTCAAGGTCAAAGATCATCCTGTATGCGCGCTCAAGATCGACTTCAATGATGACGTCGTCGCGCACGTTCCTCGACTTCCGCGTGTTTTCGCACACATGTCTTCCAGCACGGAGTATCTGTCGGTCTCAATGGTTAGGGCGTTGTAAATGTCATTTGGCTTCCGCAATCGCTGCGCAAGCCGAGCAACCAAGAAGCGATCCAGGTGCCCAAATGGAAGTTCCACTGCCGCCCGGCTGCCACAAGCGTCTTGGTGAAACGGTGGGTTTCACTTCAAGAGATTGCCTGAACGGCCGACGCAGCACTTCGGCCTTTGCCGTCATTCGAGCATCGGCTCTGGTCAGGCGGCTGACCGCCGCTTTCCGGCCGTTCGCACCTCAGCCTGTCTCGAACGACCGGTCACGCCGTCCGCCAATGCGAACTCCCGACCCTTCTCGGCCGTTCGACTGCCGGGGAAATGGATGTCTCTTCATGAAGAGTACAACGGTCATTCGCCCACACCCACGTTGACGCGTCATCGGACTATTCAGACGTCGGTATGAGTATGTGTATTCGGTCGCTACGGGACATAGACCAGAGAAACGCGGGACGCACTTCGTGCTAACCGCTGCTATTCGCGCGAGTCTTGGTTGCCGAGATGCGAGCGTCATCAGATGAAGGCCATTTCGCCAACACTGAGATGCTCGAAGCGCCCAGCAACATCGGCACCGCCATTGCATAGAAAATGTGCCCAGGAAGCCAGCCGTGTTGCATGAGCAGTCCGGGAAGCAGCGGCCCGACAACGGCGCCGCTGCGCCCAATGCCAAGCACCCAGCCGAGACCCGCTGACCGGAGCATGGGCGGATAGAATCTGACGGCTAGCGCCGACACTCCTTTCTGCAGTCCACTGACGCAAAAGCCGAGACAGAATGCAGCGGGCGCGATTAGCAGCAGACTGGACGACAGCACCACGCCCAGAACGAGCACGAACACCGCGCCCGCCACGAAATAGAGCATCACCACACGCGCATTGCCGAAGCGGTCCATCAGGAAGCCCGTTACGACCGCTGCCATACCTCCGATGTTGGCCAGTGTCGAAACCAGAATGGCGTCTTGCTGGGCAGCGCCTGTTTTCACGAGAATCAGCGGCATCCAACTCAATGCGAAGAAATAGACGACTGCGTTGAGACTGAGCGCCGCCCACAACATCAGCGTGCCGAGAAGCCGGTGTTCCTTGAACAGATCGACGAGCGTGCCGCGCGAAACCTTCTGGAACGCGGCATTCGCCGGCAGCGGGTCTTCGCGTTCGGCGGGATAGAGTTTCCTGAAGACACTGCGCGCGCGTTCCTTCCCGCGGCGCGCACCGCTCAGCAGAAAATTCAGCGACTCGGGACACAGCAGCCAGACGATCAGCGCGATAAGGATGGGCGCGCATCCTCCGACGATCAACGTACCGCGCCATCCCCATCGCGGCAGAATGAGCCATGCGAGCGCGCCGGCCGACAGGATGCCGGACGTAGTGCCGAGGTAGAGCGTCGATACCACTGCCGAGCGATGGCGCGCCGGAAAATACTCGGCGACGAGCGCGAGCGTCGGCGGCACCACACCGCCCAGCGTCAGCCCGACAGCGATCCGCAGCACGATCAGCGACGTCGCAGTCTGCGCGAAGACGGTCGCCAGATTGAGCGCGCCCATGCCGACCAGGCACACGGCCACGAGATTGCGCAAACCGAATCGCGATGCAAGCGGCGCGAGCGCCAGAAAGCCCACCAGCATCCCGACATAGCCCGCTGACAGCACACTGCCCTGACGCGTGGCATCGATATGCCATTCCGCGACGATCTGCGGCATCAGGTAGGCAATGACCTGAAGGTCGAAGCCCTCGCACAGCAGCACCAGCATTCCGATAGCGGCAATCATCACCTGGAATCGGCCTATCGGGCGCTCGTCTATCAGCGCACTCCAGGTTGTCTCAGCCATCGTGTCTCCATTTTTATGTTCGGATCGGGCGAGCGAGCGCCGGTTACCGATGCTCCACTGCAATCGGCGCCGCGCCGCCGTGCCGCGCGACGTCGGCGATCATCCGGATGAAATGCCGTTCAATGGCCGTGGGCTGCCAGCTCTTGCGCGTGATGACCCCGACCGGACTCGTCGAACCCGCCAGGCCGCTGCCCACGCGCGCCAGGCGCTTCATCTGCAACGGGAGTTCGACCTGTCTAGGCGATGCGAGTGTGAGAAACGGCCCTTGCGAAAGCAGATTGATCACGATCATCACCGACTCGCACTCGACCGGCGCGGCAGGCAGCGGCCCGTTGGCGAACAAGCTCTCCCATTGCTGACGCAACGGCGTGCGCGGCGGTCCCACGATCCACGGATAACGCGCCAGCGCCTCGATGGAAGGATTTGCTTCGCGCGCAAGCGGGTGATGGCTGCCGCACAGGATCGCCACTTCGTCGTCGGCGAATCGTTGCTGCATGAGTTCGGGCAACTCCTCGTCCCGCACGGTGCCGACGATCAGATCGATCACGCCGTCCTGAAGCTGATCGACCAGATCGTGCCATTCCCCTTCCGCCACCGAGAACCTGACGCGCTCGTACTGGGCCGCCATGTGCGTGATGGCCGTCGGCAGGATGAAGGGCCTTGCAATAGGCAGCGCGCCGATCGAAACAGGCACGAGCGTTCCGTCGTTGCCGAGTTCGCTGATCATCGCGCGCAGTTCATTGAGTGCGAGCCGAAAGGCGCGCGCCACGCGCCGCCCAGTGAAGCTCAGCAGCGTGCCCGTGCTGCGGCGTTCGACGAGCCGCTTGTCGAGCCGGCCTTCGAGCTCGCCGATCGCCCGATGGACGGTCGATGGCGGGAGCCCCGAAATCAGCGACGCCGAGGCGAAACTCCGGGCATCGGCCAGGGCCAGCAGCGCGCGGACATGATGCATCGACAACGCACGCGTCACGCGCGTAGCCTCGCCGCCGATCCAGCTGCCGGCATCATCGAGATGAGTCAGCGCCGCCCGCACGCGCTCGAGCGCCTGCGCGCCCGTCGCCGTGGCGCTCACGCCCTCGACATGACGGTCGAACAGCACACAGGCAAGCTGCTTCTCGACTTTGGCCACGGCTTGCGTGAGGGCCGATTGCGACAGGCATGCGGCACGCGCGCCAGCCGAAATGCTCCCGCCGTCCTGCACGTCGAGAAGCGCGCGCAGGTGGCGCAGATTCAGCTCATAAGGCATCTGGATCATGGGCGGGCCGCGCGAGGCTAGGAGCGCATGAAGAGCCCGCCGTTCACATCGATCGTCGTGCCGACGATGAAGCCGCTCTGCTCCGAAGCCAGCAGCACGACGGCCTCGGCGATCTCATCCGGCTCGGCAAAGCGGCCGACGGGCACCTGCTTGCTGATCTCATCGAGCATGTGTGCCAGCCGCTCTTTCGCGCTTGCGACAGGCCCGGGCGAAACGGCATTGACGGTGACGCCCGTGCCCGCCAGCTTGCGGGCGAAATAGCGCGTCAGCGTCGCCGCGCCGCCCTTGGCTGCCGCATAGTGCGGCGACGCCACCGTGCCGCCGTTATGCGATGCGAGCGAGGTGACATTGACGATGCGCCCATAGCCCTTCTGCACCATCGGCTTCGACAGTACCTGGCAGCTGAGAAACACGCTGCGCATGTTGATCGCGACGATGTCGTCGAACTCTTCGGGCGTGATATGGTCGATCGGCGTGCGCTTCGCATAGCCCGCATTGTTGACGACGATGTCCAGCTTCCCCCAGCGTTCTTCGGCCAGTACCAGCGCCTGTTCGAAGTCCGCTTTCTCGCGAACGTCGAGCTTGAGTGCGACCGCTGTCGCGGCGGTGCTATCCAGGCTGCGGGCAACGGCTTGCGCCAGCTCCACGGCCGTATCCGAAACGATCACCGTGGCGCCCCGTGCGTGCAGCATGCGGGCAATCGCCTCGCCGATGCCGCGCGCCGCGCCCGTGACCAGCGCGACGCGCCCGTCGAAGCGCGCGCCTTTCGCATTCTGTCCAGATGTCTCCATGCTGTTCCTCTTCGTTGTGGTTCGACTTTCGCTCAGTGAGCGTCTTCTTGCGCGGGCTCTTCCGCCGGCCAGCGCTGCGCCTTCGCCAGCTCTCCGGCATAGGCATCGCCGAAGGTGACCGACGGCTCCGCCCAGAATGCCCCCGAACGCGCGCCGAAATAGATGGCGGGCGTCGTCGATCCCGGCGCTTCCGTCACGCCGTTCGTGCTCGCCTCAAGGGCCTTCACCAGCCGGCGACGCACGAACGCGATCATCTGGTCGGTCGGCGCGAGCGTTTCGTAACTGTGGTCCTGGATCGGCCCCATGCTTTCCGTGATGGACTGATCCTGCATGGACGGGTTGTCGATTCCGGTGAAATGCACCATGTCGCGCTGCGCATCGCGGTCGATGCCCCAGTCGTTGTGGATGCCGTCCACCGGCAGCCAGCGGTCGAACCAGCCGGTGCCGTTGGGCTTGCGTCGAACCTTCTCGTACATGGGTTCGCCGTTTTTCAGCTTCGTCGTGAAGAACGGATTGCCTTCGTCCACACCGCCCGTGATGTCGAACAGCATGACGTGCTCGTCATCCATCGGCACCCACGCGCGCGCGATGGCTCGCGTAGCAAACAGGATGTTCGGCGTCATGGTCCAGAACGGGAACATGAACTGACCGGCCCGCCATGAAAGGCTGCCGTCGTCGTCCTGGCGATAAGCGCCATACGTTGCCCCCCATTCCGCGTTTTGCACGCGATATTCGGGCGCGCGGTTCAGGACCGTCGGCCGCAGCGGCGAGTCCTTCGGAAGGTCGTCGGGCTGCAGCGCGCCCACATGGAGGAAGCCGACATGGCTCGTATCGATATCGCCTTCCAGCGCCTGCAGCCAGTTGCACTGGCGCTGCAAACACCAGATCTTGCTACCCGGAATCATGTTCGCTTCGATCTCCGGCAGCGGCGGCGGATTGCCCTGGTTCTCGCCCATGTAGACCCAGACCAGGCCGTTACGCTCCGCCGTACGATAAGCGCGTGCGTGAACCTTGTCCTTGAAATCCATGTGCGGCGGAACGCTCGGCATGTCGACGCAGTTGCCGTTCACGTCGAATTTCCAGCCGTGATACACGCAGCGAATGCCGTTCTCTTCATTGCGCCCGAGGAAGAGCGACGCGCAGCGGTGCGGGCAGCGATGATCGATGATGCCGACGCGCGACGCGCTGTCACGGAACGCCAGCAGCTTCTCGCCGAGGATCATCAGCCTGACCGGATCCCCGTCCGTTTCGATCTCGCTCGAGAGGATGGCGGGCAACCAGTATTGCCGCATGAACTTGCCCATGGGCGTCCCTGGCCCGACACGGAAGAGGTCGGAGAGCTCGACTTTGCTCATCATGAATCTGTCCTTTTTGTGCTGTCGTGTTGTGAAGAAACGGGCGCTTTGTCGGTCACCCGTGCAACGAGCCAAGTTTAAGTTCGCTGGAGACGCAGCCTTATTGAAACGATGGCGACGGTATTAGCGCAGTGGAACGAGCAGTGCGTGCCGCACGGCTCAAGTGACTGAATTGGCTTGGGATTGGCATTGATGCGCGGGTTTCCCCCGAGCAGCACCACGCGCCGCGTCCTGGATGATCATCTCGGACGCGCGCTCGGCAATCATGATGGTGGGCGCATTCGTATTGCCGGCGATGATGTGAGGCATGACCGAAGCATCGGCGACACGCAGATTGGCCACGCCCCATACGCGCAAGGAGAGATCGACTGCTGAACAGTCCGGTGCCGGTCCCATCCGGCAACTCGATGTGGGGTGGAAGTTGGTCGTGCAGTTCTTGCGCACGAAGTGTTCGATTTCCCGATCGTCCGTCAGGCGCGGAGTCACGTTGCGCACGATCTTCTTCAACGATGGCGCGTCGAAGAAACTCAAGCCAAGCTTGTACGCCTTGACCTGCATGTCGAGGTCGCCCTCAGCGGACAGGTAATTCCCTCTCAGTCTCGCCTTGTCGCTGGCCTTCGGGCCACTGAGCAGCACTTGCCCGCGTGATTCCGGATATTGATGGCCAATCTTGAGCGCCATGCCATCGGTAATCTCTTTCGGGCTATTGTTTCCTTCTCTCTTGGCTTCATAAAACGGAAAGACGAACAGCTGGGTATCGAGTCTGCCATCGCCATTGATGTCGAAATAACCTCCGCCTTCGAGGACATTCGACGACACCACGCCGTGCTGATTGAACGTCAGCCATTCGAGACCATTGGCGACTTTGGTCAGGCCGACGCCCTCGCGCAGGAAACTGCGGATCCCGGGTGTCTCGGCGGTGATCGACACAGTCACATGATCCTGAAAATGCTTTCCGACGTGCCTGTTGTCGGCCACGCCCGCGATCCCGAACTCGGCAAGATGATCTGCAGGTCCGATACCGGACAGCATCAGGAGCTTGGGCGTTTCGATCGCGCCCGCCGTCACGACGACTTCACGGTTCGCTGTCGCGTCGATCGTCGCATTACCCTTGACGGTATAGCTGACGCCTCGGGCCGCGCCGCCTTCGACCCGTATCCGCTCCGCAGTCGCCCCGGTCACGACCGTCAGCAAGGGATTCTTCATGACGCGTTGCAGGAAGGCGCGTGCCGTGCTGCCCCGCTTTCCCTCGTGAATCGTGCGCTGCCAGAAACCGACGCCTTCCTGCCCGGTGGCGCCGCTCATGTCCGTGAGGTAGGGATAACCGAGTTCCTGACCGGCCTTGAGATAGGCCATGGTCAACGGATGGCGATAGCGATGCTCGGAGACCCAAAGATTGCCTTCTGTGCCGTGCCGCGGTCCGCTGACGACCTCGTTGCCTTCCGAGCGCACGAAGTACGGCAGCACGTCGTCGTGGCTCCATCCCCTACAGCCGTAGATGCGCTCCCAGTCATCGTAGTCGTGAGCGGAACCCCGCACGTACACCATGCCGTTGATCGAACTGCCGCCGCCCAGCACACGGCCCTGATGGATATGGATCGACGGTACGTCGGATCCCGGTTCGGCTTCGCTCACATAATTCCACGAGTGCCGCTGAGCGTTGCGCATGCCCGCCGGCATGTGGATATAGATGTCCTTGTCGGGAGGACCCGCTTCGAGAAGCAGCACGGAGTAACCCGCTTCAACGAGTCGCGTGGCAACGACACAACCCGATGAGCCACCGCCGACAACGATATAGTCGTATGCATTTGCCATGCTCGTCATTCCATCAATCTTGTGTGGTCGTTTCAAATGGGACACATCGCATCAGCGCGTGGTCCGATGCGACGGTAGTCCGTCCAGAAGAACGGTCTTCGTTTCCAGATAAGGCATCAATCCCTCGACACCCCCTTCCCGGCCAATCCCTGATTGCTTGAATCCGCCGAACGCAATGCTGAAGTCGTTGCGAAACGCGTTGTGTGCGACGGTGCCCGTCCGGACCTGCCGGGCGACGGCGTAGGCCCGGTCGAGGTCATTCGTGAATACCGCGCCGCTGAGTCCGTAGGGAGAATCGTTGGCGATCTGGACCGCGTGTTGTTCGTTATCGGCGGGAATCACGGCCAGCACCGGGCCGAAGATTTCTTCCTGCGCCAGCGCAGAAGCATTGTTGACGTTGCCGAACACGGTCGGCTCGAGATAGAAGCCGCGCGGCAGATGCGCCGGGCGCTTGCCTCCCGTTGCAAGCGTGAAACCGTCCGCCACGCCCTGCGCGATGTACTTTTCGATCCGCTCTCTCTGGCGACTCGTGGCCACCGGTCCCATCCGGGTCTCCCGGTCGAACGGATCGCCGATCTTCACGGCGGCATAAGCGGCGGCCAGTGCGTCGAGCAGGCGGTCATGATGCTTCCTGGAAACGACGATGCGAGTCAGGCTCGCGCAGACTTGTGTCGTCATCTGACACGACGCGGACGCCAGCGCTTTCGCAGCAACCTCGACGTCGTAATCATCGAGAACGATGGCGGCGGATTTGCCGCCGAGTTCGAGCGTATAGCGTCCTACTCGCTGAGCCATGACGCCGCCGATGTGTTTGCCGACCGCACTCGAACCCGTGAACGTGATCTTGTCGACGCCGGGGTTCTGCACCAGGGCATCCGACGCCTCGCGATCGGCGGTCACCACGTTGATGACGCCGGGCGGAATGCCCGCTTCCTCTGCCGCCTCCGCGACGATCAGCGCCATCCCGGGCGCTTCGGGCGAGGACTTCACGATCACCGTACAGCCGGCAATCAGCGCGGGCGCCAGCTTGTAGGCGATGATCATCGCAGGCGCATTCCAGGGAATGATTGCCCCGACCACGCCGACCGGTTCGCGAATCAGCAAGCCATTGCCGATGCCCGAACTCGTCTTGCGCTCTTCTTCGAACGCAAACGTCTCGCCCAGATCCGCGTAGAAGTGATAGATGCCGGGAATGCGTGCCATGAAGGCTTCCGCAACGGCGTGCGTGACGCCCATCTCATTCGGCCAGATAGCCGCCATGTCGGGGACGCGGTCCTTCAACCGGTCAGCCAGCGCACGCATGAATCCCGCTCGTTCCGCGTGCGACATGCGCGGCCACGGCCCGCTGTCGAACGCGCGGCGCGCGGCGGACACCGCTCGATCGATATCGTCCTTTCCCGCTTCAGCCACGCGCACATAGACCTCTTCGGTGTGCGGCGAAATGACCGATAGCTGCGTGCCGGTGGAAGGCGCGACCCATTGCCCGTCGATATAGAGCTTGTCGGCGTGCTTCAAGGGCGCGCGGGATGTCGCCGGGTTTCCTGGATTTTCGGAGAGCATGAAAAGTACCTCTAGTCCAACATTCAAAGATAAGAAGCGACGTCGACTGATCTTCCGGTTGCTAATGGGTCGATACCGTGCCGCCGATCTCGTCGTTTCGCGCTTTCTGGTGTGCGGGCGGGTAAAGGTAAGGACCGAGCCGGGCGACGGCAACCGCCGCAATCGCCACGAGCACAATGAAGCTATAGGCTGCGGGCGTATAGGTATGCATCACGTCGAAGCATCGGTTGAGGATATAGATGCCGGCCGCCCCGCCCCACGCGAACGTCAGCCAGATCGCGCCCGTCACGGATCCGAACGAGTAGATCGAGAAGTAACGGCTCACCAGGAAGGTCAGCAAATCACCTTCCGCGCCCAGTCCCAGGCCGAGCAGCACGGCTCCGCATGTGAGCAGTGTCGGGTTATCGCTTTCCGCGACCAGACCCATGCCAATGGCAGTCAGAACAAAGATCGCCGCAGTGCAGTACGGAGCAAAGAACTTGTCCAGGAACACGCCCGAACACAAGCGTGAACAGATCGAGCTGATGCTTGCAGCGGACATGATTCCCGCCGCGACCAGGGGCGTGATGCCGCGGTCGAGCATCATCGGCGTCAGTTGCGAAAGCATGCCGTAGGTGGCGAAGGAGATGCAGAAGATCGAGAACGCCAGCAGCCAGAACTGCTTGCTGGTGCGGAGTATCGTCCGCAGCGGGACCGTGGTCTTCGCCGCTGCCTTGCGCTCGTGCAGCCGCTTCTCGTCGAAACCTTCCGGCAAGCGCACGAAGATGGCCAGCGCCAGCAGGGGAATCACCGCCGCGGCAATGCCCACGCCGACATAACCCATGCGCCAGCCGTAATGCGACAGCAGATAGTTCGCATAGAACGGCATGATCGCGCCGCCCAGGCCCGTGCCCGCATTGATGAGTCCGAGCACCCATCCGCGGGATCGATCGAACCATGCGGACACCACCAGCGCATACGGCATGATGGTCGCCGCCGCCGCGGCAAAGCCGATGACGGCAAAGGTCAGGAAATAGGCTGTCTTGTTTGGCGGCAAGGTCGATACCGCGGCAAGCGAGAGGCCGAACAGCGAGATCATGGCCATCGTCACGCGCTTGACGCCCCAGCGGTCCATGGCGATGCCGAGGAACACCGTCCCGACGCCGTTCATGAGTGAAAAGACCGTCAGCCCCAACGAGACCGTGGCCCGGGACCATCCGAATTCGACGCTGATCGGCTTGGCAAAAATGCTGAATACATAGACGGCAATGACCCCGCCGCCCGTGGCGGCACCGAGTGCCCCTGCCACGGCAGTCCACCAACGATTGATGTTTCGTTTCACCGTGCACTACTCCTTTGAGAGAAGGCGAGTTGTGGTTCAGAAGAAGTGGCGCACACCCATGCTGATCTCCGCCTGGCCGACGCCGGGCGCCGGCATGGCAGGCACGATGCTCGACGACGACACCGAATAGACCGCATTCTTGCCGCTGTTATGCAGATAGCCGACCAGGCAATAGACGGCGGTTCGCTTCGACAGGTTGTAGTTCACCCGTGCCTCACCCAACGTGCCGTCGGCGTCCTGGTCGTGATTGCGTATATGCGATACCTGCGCGTCGAAGTTCCACGCGCCGTACGGAATCGCGGCGCCGAGGTAAGTCAGATCCGTATGGATCTTCTGAACGTCACCCGAGATTTCCCGATGGATCCAGCCACCCGCCACCTTGACCGGGCCGAGCAGGACATAGCCGTTCGCCTGGTAGCGGCGGTCAGTCGCGCTTGCACTGGAGAACGCCACGCCCGTGAGCCCCGGAATCACATTGATGGCCGTGGCGCCGGCGCCGCCGCGTTGTTCGTCGAAGATCAGGCCGAGACCCCAGCGCGGGTCGTCGTACTTGACCATGGCCGTGATGGCCCGGCACGAACGCATGTCGCCCGGCAGCTGGCCGCCGCAGTTGCCGGCCGGTTGCGTGTCGCGGCCGAACGAGTAGCTCGCACCGACCGTCACGTTGGAAAAGGTTCCCCGGTACTCGATGCTGTTGTCGGACCGTGCAGCCGACAGATAGCCATCGAACGAACCCATGCTGATATCCGCCGGGCCGATTACATCGGCGCTGCCCATGCCCCAGATGGTCATGTTCATGTGCCGGCCGAGCGTGACCTGCCCCCACGCGCCGCTGAAGCCGACGAAGGACTGGCGCCCGAAAAGGCGGCCGTTCTGCAAGGACGTACCCGTTCCCGGCGCGAAACCGGACTCCAGCGTGAACACCGCCTTGAGTCCGCCGCCGAGATCTTCCGATCCCCGCAAACCCCAGCGTGACGGCAGATCACCGGCGCTGATGCTCGGAAAGCGGGTCAGCGTACCGCCTGCAGGAGTCGCGTGCGTGACGAATTCGAGGCCGGTATCGACGACTCCGTAGAGCGTCACGCTCGATTGCGCAAGCACGGGCTGGGCAGCGCCGAGCGCAAGAAGCGCGGCGGCCGCCTTCAGTTGTTTCATGTTGTCTCCTCCATTGTTTTATGTTTCTCGGCGATGTATTTGCTATGCCGGAACATTTTCTTGTCAGGCGTCCCGTGGGAAGCGCCTTCACATGCCGCTTCAAGTCGTGCAGTTGTCGATCTGCCCAGTCTCGTTCGCACCGCTCCAGCGAACCGCGGTTTTCAGTTGCGCGGCATAAGCCGCTTCAAACTGCACGTTGGGGTCATGCAGGAACGATCCGGCGCGCGCACCGAAGAAGATTTCCGGATCGCGTGCACCCGGCGGAAAGGCAGCTTTGTCGCGCATGGCGTCCACCGCCTGAATCAAACGGCGCCGCGTACGCGCGATCATCTGATCGGTCGGCGCCAGATGTTCATAGCTGTGATCGACGATCGGTCCCATGCTTTCGGTCACGGCCTGATCCTGCATCGTGATGTTCGCGATGCCGGTGTATTGCGTGCCGTGACGCTGCGATTCGCGGTCGATGCCCCAGTCGTTGCGGCTGTCATCGACACAGCGCCAGCGGCCGAACCAGTCGGTGGTTCGCGGCGCGTACTCGAACGGCGCAAACAACGGCTCGCCCGTCTTCAGGGTCGACGAGTACGCGGGGTTGCCCTCGTCCACGCCACATGTGATGTCGAACAGCATCGAGTGTTCGTCGTTCATCGGCACCCATGCGCGCGCGATGGCACGGCTCGCGAAGCGATTGTTGGGCGTCTGGGTCCAGAACGGAAACATGAAGTGCGCGACTCGCCAGGAACGGGCCCCGTCGTCGTTCGGACGATACCCGCCGTACATCGTGCCCCACTCCGTGTTCGACACGGCGTACTCGGGAGCGCGATTCAGGATCGTCGGACGCATCGGATGACCTTCGTCGAGATCGTCGACCGTCAAGGATCCGACATGGAGAAATCCCACGTGCGAGGTATCGATGTCGCCTTCGAGCGCCTGCAGCCAGTTGCAGTCGCGTTGCAAGCACCAGATCTCGTTGTCTTCGACCAGATTGGCCTCGATCATGGGCAGCGCAGGCGGATTGTCCTGGTCTTCTCCCATATAGACCCAGATCAGCCCGTGACGCTCCGCCGTGCGATACGCCTTGGCATGCACTTTTTCCTTGAAACTCTGATGCGGCGGCACGCTCGGCATATCGACGCAGTTGCCGCTGACATCGAATTTCCAGCCGTGGTACACGCAGCGGATGCCGCTTTCCTCGTTGCGCCCGAGAAACAACGATGCGCAGCGATGCGGACAGCGGTGGTCCAGAATGCCCACGCGACCTTCGCTGTCGCGAAAGCCGAGCAATTTCTCGCCGAGTATCATCAGGCGGACCGGATCGCCATCCGGCTTCAACTCGCTTGATTTTGCGGCGGGCACCCAGTATTGGCGCATCAGCGTGCCCATCGGTGTGCCCGGACCCACACGAGTCAGATCTGCAAGAGTCGTCACTTCATATCCTTGACTTCGGTAACAAAATTCATCGGCTATCAAAGCGCCGTATGCTCGAATTGAAGACGCCGGAATACGACGGGTTTGCCGCCGTGCTGACGCTTCACCAGCCAGTGAGCCAACGCGGAATCCAGATGAGTGGCATGACCCGGAAACCATTCCGCCAAAGCATCGACGAACCGGCGCACATGAACGCGGTCGCCCTCGTCGACGAGTTGCCGGATGTCTCTCGCCGAGCGCATGACGGCTGCGTGCTCATCGACATGACAGGCACGCGGCGGAAACGCCGTGGTTTCCATCAACCGGTTCTCTTCGTCGAAATGCGCTTCGAGGTGCTCGATCAGGCGATCCAGCGTGTGCGGTACGTCCGCATCCGCGCACTGCTGCAGGTTGCCGACGCATTCCACGAACTCGCGATGCGTGTCGTCCATCGGCTCATAGCCGAGCACGAAGCCGTTGTCCCATTCCATCGTTCTTGTCCCTTTCGCCGCTGCCGTGTGGCAGCTCACTGAACCGAGGCTTCGCTCGCCATCAGGTTGTCGAGCACCAGACGGGCGCGTGTCGCAGCGCCGTCGCTTGCAATGCCGACGAAACGCATGTCCGGCGTATCGGTGATGCGCGCCTGCTGAGCCTCGAGCGCGCGCTCGTCTTCACAGATCGTTTCGTGGAACTGGTCGAACAACATCTCGGGCACACCGGATTCAGCCGGAGCGTTCGTGCAGATGCTCCAGATGTAGTGCGTCGTCGTTTCCGTTTCCGGCGTCACGCCGTGAACATTCAGGAGCTGGAAGCCATTGTCGCGACGCCCTTCGTACGCGCCGGTTCCGACCTCACACGCGCCCGCGTTGACGCGCAGCACATTGCCCTTGACCGGTTCGTATTCGACCGTCTGCCAGCGATCGACATTGCCCTTGAAGCCGCCGGCGCGGACGTAGGTTTTCGGCGGCACCGAATCCGGCATCTTGCGCAGCAGGGTCACTTTCGTGCCGTCGAACCGTACGGAGGTATCGGCATTGAAGTGAGCCTGCGGATTGCCGCCGATCGTATTGGCATGAATGTAGGCAACGTGCGTCAGGTCCAGGATGTTGTCCACGAGCAGTTGCCAGTTCGACTTCACATGCATCGTGTAAGGGCGCCAGCTCCATTGCGGATCCACATGCTCCGGGTTGCCGAGGATGGCGGCCGGATCGGCCTTCTCCGGATCGCCCATCCAGATCCAGATCAATGCGTCACGCTCGATGACGGGATAGGAGCGAACGTTGGCGGCGGGCGGGATGCGGTCCTGATTCGGGATGCGTGTGCACGCGCCGGCTGCATTGAATTCCAGTCCGTGATACGGACATCGAATGATGTCGCCGTCCACATGTCCCTTGCTGAGCGGCATGGCGCGATGACTGCAACGGTCCATCAATGCACTGATGACGCCCGCCTCGGTACGGAACAACACGACCGGTTCGTTGAGAAAGACTCGGGCCAGGCACTTGCCCGGCGTGAGGTCGGCCGAAAAGGCGGCGACGTACCACATGTTTCGCAGGAACATTTTTGTCTCCATCGTCTCTTGCTTTGTTCTCAGGCGTTGCACGCCGAGTTGTGGGGAAGAGCAAGTTGAGGAATGTTAGATGGAGCAACGCAGAGCGGGATTCGAAGCACCCGCACGATATTCAAAAACCGACATCTTGTTGAGAACGATGCTATAAGCACGCTATAGCGCTAGCCACTCGACATTGAAAACATGAACACTTCGGGAACGACGCAGAACATGGAACTCGAAGCCATGAGCGTCTTTCAGCTGAATCTGCGCCACCTCTACGCGTTGATGGCGATCGACGAACATCGCAGCATCAGCGCGGCGGCGACGGCTGTGGGTCTGAGCCAGCCCGCGTTGACCCAGGGCATCCTGAAACTGGAAAGCCAGCTCGGACTGGAGCTGTTCGAGCGCAGGTCGAACGGCATCGTGCCGACGTCCGCCGGCACGCTCATGCTGGAGCGCATTGCGGCAAGCATGGGGCATCTGAGCGCGGGTTGCCGCCTGGTCACGGGCGCGGACTTCGCCCCCGAGCGGCGTCTCACCATGACGCAGTTACGCGCGTTTCTTGCACTGGCGAAGACACGCAGCTTTGCCGCCGCAGCGAA
Source organism: Caballeronia sp. AZ7_KS35 (assembly GCF_023631045.1). NCBI lineage: Bacteria > Pseudomonadati > Pseudomonadota > Betaproteobacteria > Burkholderiales > Burkholderiaceae > Caballeronia > Caballeronia sp. AZ7_KS35. The sequence goes on from NZ_JALQDV010000012.1 coordinate 41,611, forward strand.
CGAACTCGGTTCGTCGCAGCCGGCGGTGCATCGCGCCATGCGGGAACTCGAAGAGGCGCTGGACCGCAAGCTGGTCGAGCGCCGCACGCGAGGCGTTCACGTCACGTTCCATGGCGACCGCTTCGCACGAAGCTGCTGGCTGGCCATCCGGGAGCTGAAGGCGGCGTTGTCGGAACTGGGCCTCGATCCGCAAAATCCGGTGTTGCTGATCGGCACCACGCCGCTTGCCCGCGCCTTCCTCGTGCCCGAAGTGATGTCCATGATGGTGGCCGAACAGTTTTCGGCCAACTTTCGCGTGCTCGAAGGGAGTTGGGCAGACCTCGTCGAGTCGCTGCGCGATGGCGAAATTGATCTCATCGTGGGAGAGCAGCCCGAGACCAGCATGGCGGACCTCAAGTGCACGGCGCTCTATACCGAAGCGCCCGTCGTCGTCGCAGGTCATCAGCATGAACTTGCGGGCAAGCGAAACCCGTCGCATCAAACGCTGGCTTCGTATCCGTGGATCATCTCTCCCGAAGCTTCGCCGCTCCGCACCGAGTGGGAAGAACTGTTCGCCCGAAATCGGCCGCAGACGCCCGTGGAGTGCGGCTCGATCATGATCATCGGCCGCATGCTCAGCAGCAGCAACATGCTGACGCTGGCGTTGCCCGACCAGGTCGCGCTCCAGATCCGCAGCGGACTGCTCGCCCGGATCGGTGAACCGCTTGCCGCCAGTGCAGTGACGATCGGCGTGACCACGCGGCAAAGCTGGCGTCTGACCGGCGCTCAGCGACGATTCCTCGATCTCCTGCGCCAGGTCTCGCACGACCTCGGCGTTCCGACCCGACGCAAGTCGATGATCGAATCGACCTGGAATTGACGAAGCCGCACGGTGCAATGCACCGTGCGCGCGAACGGCTGTCGATCCCTCTTTGGTCCACCAATTCGGTTGGCCAGTCTATTCCGTTTCTTTCATCTCCACAGTCCGTACAAGCCCTCAAGCAACACTGCTTGTCAGGGTTCTCCGCGATTTGACAGCAGGACACTTCAACTTCTACGATTGGCCCACCAGTTTTGGTGGACCAATTTGAGTGGTCCAGTGTATTCTGCACGCATACCTACATTCATAAACTCGACGGAGGAGACATTGAGAAAGTTCACGCTCGCGGTAAGCGCGTTGGCCGGCATCACCGCATTGCCGGCACACGCCCAGTCATCAGTCACGCTCTACGGACTCATCGACCAGGGCTTCAACTACACCAGCAACGTCCAGACGGGCCGCAGCGGCGGAGCACTGGTCGGCAAGCATCAGTACGCGATGTCCGACGGCGCAACCGGGATTGGAGGAAGCCGCTGGGGACTGAGAGGCGCCGAGGACATCGGTGGCGGATACAAGGCTGTCTTCACGCTGGAGAACGGCTTCAACATCAACACGGGCGGCCTCGCGCAGGGAGGCTTGATGTTCGGACGTCAAGCGTTCGTCGGCATGGACACGCCGCTCGGGCTGGTCACGGTCGGGCGTCAATACACCGTCGTGAGCGACATGCTGGCGTCATTCTCGGAAGCAGGCGAAGTCCCGGGCCACATGGGCGCCAATCCCGACGATTTCGATGATCTCGGCCACTCCATCCGCGTCAACAACACCATCAAGTTCCGAAGCGCCGATTTCGCGGGCGTGACCGTGGGCGGGCTGTACTCGCTCGGCGGCGTGGCCGGGTCGCCGGGGCGAAATCAGGTCTGGTCGCTGGCCGCCACGTATAAGGCAGGCGCTTTCGGCGCGGGCGTCGGCTATGTGAATGCCCGGGATCCCAACCTGTCCTTCTTTGGAACGAACGGAAACGCGGGCGGAAGCACGGTCAACAACATGGGCGCGGCGGGCTCGGCCACGACGGGGCAAACCAACCCTGTGTATGCAGGATTCGCGTCGGCGAGCACGTATCAGATTCTTATCGCCGGCGCCAAATATTATTTCGGAGCGCTGACACTCGGCGGAACGTACACGCACGCCAGCTTCGATGGACTCGGCAACACGACGGCAGGTCCAAATCCTCAGCGTTACACAGGAACGGCCGTACTGAATAACGGCGAGGTGAATGCCACGTATGCCTTCACGCCGGCCTTCCTCGTCAATGCTGCGTATAGCTACACGCGCAAGGCAAGCGTGGGGTCGTTCGGCGAGGCAAGTTATCAGCAGGGGACGTTGTCGGCGGCCTATCTGCTCTCCAAGCGGACGCGGCTGTATGCGCTGGCCATCTATCAGAAGGCGTCTGGAACAGACTCGCTGGGACAGCCTGCTGTCGCTTCGATCACCCAGCTGACCGCATCCTCGACCGACCATCAGCTACTGGTGCGACTGGGGATTGTCCACACCTTCTGAGCGGTTCGGCACTTCCGAGGGACAAGACGAAAAGGCGCGGCCGATCAATCGAATTGATTTGCCGCGCGCTTCGAAGATGTTTTCCTGGCGGACTTCGCGGGCGCAGTGTCTTCATCGCCGAGGATTTCATTCCAGGCGTCGACAGCGCTCGAGAAATGCCCTTCCATCAGCGCGATGGCCTTCTTCACATCGCGCTTCTTCACGGCCTCGTAAAGTTTGGCGTGATGTTCCGCCGAGGTCGCGCCGCGTGCCGGATCGGCGAACAACGCAAAGCGCCGGCTCTCGGAAATGCGATAGAACGAGTTCAGCAAACGGACCAGCACTTCGTTATGCGCGCAGCGTGCGAGCGCCATGTGGAAGGCGGTGTCCTGAACCGAGATGTTGCCCTTGTTGGACAGGACAGCCTTCGTCGCATCGATGATGGACACGAGGCCGTCGAGGTCCGCCTCGGTGCGACGCTCGCAGGCGAGCTGCACCGCGCGGAGTTCCAGCGCCCACCGTACCTCGAGGGTTTCCTTGACCTCCTTCATGGAGGGCTCGGAGCCCATCTCGGTCAGCAGCACGATGGTCTCGAAGCTACTGTCAGTCGACATCCGGCGCAGATAGATGCCGGAGTTCGGGCGGGATTCGATCACGCGCAACGCGCTCAGCGTGGACAAGGCCTCGCGCAGCGCGTTACGTCCGACACCGAAACGCTCGGCCAATGCCCGCTCGGACGGCAATCGTTCGCCGCTTTCGTAGCCGCGCTCCTTGAAGAACGCGAGCATCTTCCCGACGAGCTCTGAGCGGGGGGTTGCCTCGCGCGTTGCGGCGGACGTAGGTTCCATGTCGCTTACCGAAGGAGTTGCCATGTTGGTCGTGAAATTATACAGGCGGCCTCGTGTGAATCCCGCAGCTTTCAGGTCGCCAGTGTCCAGTTGAGAAGGCTGTAGGCAGGCGTCGAATCCGGATGATGTTCGGCTACTCCAACAACAGAAGCACCTATCGCGACTTCCTGGCTCGGATCGCCCAGCAGGTTTCCCAACATGCGGATATTGCCGGCTTCCGGAAGCTCGACCAGGACGACCAGATAGGGACGATGCCCGACGAGCGCCGGATGCGACGGATGCCAGATCCGTTCCCAACTGAAGATCCTGCCGCGCGGCTCGACTTCCTCCCAGACCGGATCGAAGCGCCGGCAGGCGTGACAGATCCACTCAGGTCCGAACTGCCAGGTGCGACAAGCGGGACACCGCTGAACCAGCAGCCTTTCACTGCGCAAGCCGTTCCAGAACGGGGCTGAAACGCCATCGGGCTCGGGAACCGGTATGGGCAGTCCCTCGGGCAAGTAGAAATCGTTCATAGCGTCGCCTCCGAACCGAGAATCAGGCTGCTGGCGGGCGCGACCATCGGGCCGCCGATCACGAGCGCCACGTCCCGGTTCGCCGCCTGGCTGGTGGACTCACCCCTGACCTGACGCGCCGCTTCGATCACGAGCTGGAAGCCCTGCAAATAGCATTCGCCCAGGTTGCCTCCGCTGGTATTCAGCGGCAACGCGCCGGACGGCGCGCTGAGATTTTCGAGCGTCAGGAAGTCGTTGATGTCCTCGGGAGCGAAGAAGCCGTGTTCGCACAGCGACATCGCAACGCCGCCCGTGAAGTTCTCGTAGGCCTGGACCGAACCGACATCGGCGGGCCGGACCTGGGCCATCTCGAACAGGTCGACGGCCACCGCCGAGTAGTTGGCCGAGCCATAGGACGGCGCATTGTGCGGACTCGCGCCGGCGCGCCACTCCGCTCCGCTGGCGGCCCCGAGCATGTACACCGGCGGCCGCGCGAAATCCCGCGCCCTGTCCGCCGCGACGAGAACGATGGCGCCCGCGCCATCGTTCTCCATGCAGCAGTCGAAGAGGCGAAACGGTTCGACGATCCAGCGCGACGCGTCATAGGCGTCTTCCGTCAGCGGCTTGCCATGCATGACCGCGCGCGGGTTGGCCTGTGCATGACGATTCGATGCCAGCGCGATGGCCCGCAGCGCCTCCCGTCCGACGCCATGCTCGTGCATGAAACGCTGGACCCGCAGCGCGAACTTCTGCGGCGGCGCCAGCACGCCGTAGGGCATCTGATAGGCCATGTCGCCGGACACGGTGGTCTTCGGCGCGGCCTGGCCGAATCGGCCGAACTGTCCCTGCGCAAGGCCGCGATAGACCACCACGCACTCCGCCATGCCGGCATGGATGGCCGCCGCGCCGTTTGCCACCGCGGCAGCGCATCCGCCTCCCCCGCCGCCCCATTGCATCGTCGTCGAGCGCATGCGCTTGACGCCAAGCGCCGTCGCCAGGCGGACTGCGTCATTCCGGTCCTCGCCGAACGACGCGAATCCGTCGATGTCGGCCGGGTCGATGCCGGCATCGCTGCACGCGGCCAGCACCGCTTGCAGCACGAGCTTGAACTCCGGATGCGGAGACTTGCCGAACCGGAAGTATTCGCTCTCGCCCACGCCGACTACGGCCACGCGCCCACGAAGCGTCCGGCCGTCGCTCACGTCGTCACCTCGCTTCCGCTCGGCGCTGCGTTCCCCGCGGAGACAGGGGCCGGGCAACTGTAGACGGAACCGCTCTCGATCAAGGCGGCCGCCGTCGCCGCGTCGTAACCCAGCACTTCGGTCAGCACCGCATGACTGTTCTCACCGATGCCCGGAGCCGGCCGCGGGTCCGCCACCGGCGTTTCGCTGAAGCGGAACGGAAGGCTCACGTTCGGCAGCCAGCCGAGTTCCGGATGCTCAAGACGCGTCACGAGCTTGCGCTCACGCGCTTCCATCGAGCGGATGGCCTCGCCCACCGAGCGCACTTCACCGCATGGAATCGAGGCCGCCCGCATGCGCTGCTGCCAGTGCGACCAGGGATGTTGCGCGAATGCCTTGTCGAGGATCTCGAACAGTTCCGCACGCCGGGCGATGCGGCCATTGCGGTCAGCGAGCACCGGGTCGTTCGCGAGCTCGGGCATTTCCAGCACCTGATTTGCGAGTCGCTGGAAGATCTTGTTGTTGCCGCAGTTGATATAGAACGCCTTGTCGGACGCCTTGAACACGCCCGATGGACAGGTGTCCGGACTGGTATTGCCGTGCCGCTGCGGCTCCGCTCCTGAAAACAGGTGCTGCAAGGTTGCATACCCCGTCATCAGCACGGCATTGTCGAACAGCGAAACCTCCACGGCCTGACCCTTGCCCGTGCGCTCGCGCGAGACCAGCGCGGCCAGCATCGCGTTGCTCGCCATCATCGCGGTGCTGATGTCCATCACCGGCGAGAGCGCGCGCACGCCCAGCCGGTCCGGATAGCCGTTCATCGAAACGAAGCCGCTCTCCGCCTGCGCGATCGGGTCGAAGCCCAGGCGGTCCGCGAATGCGCCTTCCCGGCCGTAAGCCGAGACCGAACAGTAAATGACTTCGGGATTGGTCTCCCGAATGGTCTTGTAGTCGAGGCCCAGCCGCTCCATGACGCCGGTCGAGAAGTTTTCGGCGACCACATCCGCCGATGCAATCAACTCCCGGGCAATCCTGCGGCCATCTTCCGACTTCAGATCCAGCGCAATGCTGCGCTTGTTGCGATTCGACCAGATATACGGTGCGCCGAGACTCGGATCCTGCGGATGCGCCGGCGGATAGTAGCGGAACTCGTCGCCGCGGTTCGGCGCTTCGATCTTGATCACTTCGGCGCCGAGATCGGCCAGCATCATCGTGGCGAACGGCCCGGCAATGAAATGCGTGAAGTCGACGACCCGGATACCGGCAAGCGCGGTCGGAGCATTCGCGGGCCGAGCCTCGTGCTCGGGGAAATCTTCGACAAACTGGGAAAGCATAAGTCTCCTCACTTGACGCGCGTCTGGCCGCGCGCATGACGTGCAGTCATTTTTCGAGTTACAGGTCGAGAACCAGCGTGGGCGACACGGACCCGGAGCAGCACACCATGATCGCGGTGTTGCTGGCCTTCTCTTCGTCGGTCAGGAAGTCGTCGCGATGGTCCGGAACGCCGTCGATGACGCCGGTCCGGCAGGTTCCGCAGACGCCGGTCGAGCAGGCGTATTGAACGTTCACGCCCTCGTCGAGCAGCGCGTCAAGGATGGACTTGCCGGCGGAGACGGGAATCTTCCGGCCACAACGCTTCAGTACGACCTCGAATCCGCCCTCGGTTGCCGACTCGCTCGCCGCCGCGAATCGCTCGAAGTGCACGTGGTCCTTCGGCAGCGAAGCGCAGGCGTCGATGAATGCATCGACCATGCCTCGCGGACCGCAGCAATAGAAATGCGTGCCGTCGGGCGCTTCATCGATGATGCGGCGCAGGTCCATCCGGGCGCCGTCGTTTTCGAAGTGCATGGTGACGCGAGCGTCCGCTTCCGGCAGCAGGGCGAGGTCTTCCGCGTAGGCCGCGCGCTGACGATAGCGGACGCCATAATGCAATTGCCACGGCGAGCCCAGGCGTTCGAGCCGCCGGATCATCGAGACGATCGGCGTGATGCCGATACCGCCGCAGAAGAACACCGAGTGGGCCGCGCTTTCGCACAGCGGGAAGTCGTTCAGCGGTGACGAAATCGTGAAGCGGTCGCCGATGCGCGGCGTGCCATGCATCCACAGGGATCCGCCGCGCCCGGACGCTTCGAGCTGAACGGCGATTACATAGCGGTGCCGTTCGTGCGGGTCGTTCAGCAGCGAGTAGCTGCGCACCCGGTTCTCGGGAAGATACAGGTCGATGTGCGCGCCGGCTTCGAACGCGGGAAGCTCGGGCGAATCGATCGGACGGAACTCGAAAGAGAAGACGTCTTCGGCTTCGAGCCGGATCTGAACGAGACGGACGTCGATTCGTTCGGCGTTGGGCTGTGACATGATGATTGGACGATGAATGAGCGAGTGTTACGGGGTGTAGCCGAAGTCGGCGCCGAGACGCGCCTTCATGTGCTCGGCATCGTCGTCCATCCAGGTGGAGCCGGCCGGCAGCGTCAGCGAGACTGCGCGAACCATCCACAAGTCGGGGTTATCCAGCGGGAAAGGTGGCGTGCGTTCCGCGTCCAGCTTGCGGATGTTTTCGAGCAACAGGCGCCGGGTCATGGCAATGCCCGTATCGCTGATGCCGAGGTTCTCCTTGCGGCGGTCGTAGATGGGCGCCACGCCCGACTGGCAGGCGGCGTCCTGTACCCAGAGGCCGGGCAGCCCGGAGAACCAGGTCTTCTTTTGTGCGTCGTAGTTGAACAGGAAGCCCGACTCCAGGTTGAATTTGGTCCAGTACTTCGCATAAGGCTGCGACACCGGACGAGGCGCGAACGCGTCCTTGCTCGCGTGACCAGTCTCACGACCGGCATAGCCCTCTTCGAAGACCTTGCGTGACTTTTCGTAAAGCGGCGTGGCCGGCGTGTACGAGAACATCAGGCACAGCGTGTTCTCGTCGTCGAGGGGCACCCATGCATGACCGCTCAACTCGGGATACTTCGATTGCGGCGGTACGAGGGTATAGAACGGGAAGAGGAACTGATTCACGCGCCAGTAGTAATTCGCTTCATCCAGCATGCGGCGCGAGGCAATGCTGATGCCGAAATCGCGACGCTTGCATTCGAAGACCGGGCGCAAGTCCTTCTTCGCGGTCCAGTCGTTGATGGAGCCTTGCGCATCGATTCGTCCATGCAGGATCGGCGCGTGAGCGGAGTCGATCTCACCTTCCACCGCCTGCAGCCAGTTGCACTCCTGGACTCTGAAACTGAAGTGAACGTTTTCCAGCGGCACCATGTTCCATTCGAGCGCGGGCAGCGGCGGCAACGCATCGCGCGGCGCATCGCCCATGTAGGCCCAGACAATCCCGTTGCGCTCCTGGCACGGGTAGTTCTTGATGCGGACCTTCTCTTTCAGGCGGCTCTCTTCCGGCTCGGCGGGCGTATCCATGACCCGGCCGTCCACGCCGAACTGCCAGCCGTGATACACGCAGCGCAGGCCGCACTTCTCGTTGCGTCCGAACACGAGCGGCGCGCCGCGATGCGGACACGCGTGATCGATGAGTCCGACGCGCCCTTCGCTGTCGCGGAACGCAAGCAAGTCTTCGCCGAGCAGCCTGACGCGTTGCGGCTCACCGTCGACCACCAGGTCGGAAGACGGCAGGAAGGGCAGCCAGAACAAGCGCATGAACTGACCGGCGGGGGTGCCGGGACCGACGCGAACCAGCGTCTCGTTGTCTTCGTGGGATAGCATTGTAGTCTCCGCATTCACTAAATTGGTGGGACCAATTTACGATATTTCGACGCAGTGGTCAACGGTGGGATTGATCTCGCGAGACGGATTTTGTCGAGGTAGAAACTCAGGGCCTGATTCGTTGAGCCGCTTTATAGCGCTGTTTTATATGGTTATTTTTATGGATGACGGCTTGTTTCCGGGATTCCAAAGCGATAACACCGGCCCGAGTAGGGATTTCCCGAACTTGGTCGGAAATCGAGTGCAACTTATATTTGCACCTACCAATTTGGCCACCCACATACTAGAACTACTCGGAGGAGACGTGTCCTTGTCATCACGTACGACCATCCCGGCGCCGGTCGACGACAGCCAGGTTGCTCACACCGCGGAGCGCGACGGCGCCCGCACGGTCGCGAAAATCGGCCGCAGACTGATGTGGTATCTGATCGCGCTCTATGTTGTTTCGGTTCTCGACCGTGGCAACCTGAGCTTCGCGTCGTTCTCGATGAACAAGGAGCTGGGCCTGACGCCGCAGATGTACAGCATCGGCCTGGGCATCCTGTTTCTCGGCTACTCCCTGTTCGAGGTGCCGAGCAACCTGGCGCTGGCACGGTTCGGCGCACGCATCACGCTCACGCGCATCGCGATGCTGTTCGGGGTCGTCACCATGTCCATGGCATTCGTGACGGGGCCGGTCAGCTTCTATACCGTGCGGGCCTTGCTGGGCATCGCCGAAGCAGGCCTGACGCCGGGCGTCTTTCTGTTGCTGAGCTACTGGATCCCCGACAGCTATCGCGCCCGATACAACGCCATCTTTTCCTACTCGATTCCCGCTGCGTACGTGCTGGCGTCGCTGGTGTCCGGCGCGATCCTGCAACTCGATGGAACCTTCGGCATCCCGGGATGGAAGTGGCTCTTCGTTCTCGAAGGATTGCCTGCGGTGCTGCTGGGCATCTTCGGTGCGTTCTACCTGACCGATCGCCCGGATCAGGCCAAGTGGCTGTCGAAAGAAGAAAAGATCTGGCTGGCGCGAGAACTCGATAGCGGCGCTTCGGCCAGGTCCGCGACGCACGAACTGAACACGCTGGCCGTGCTCCGGCAGCCGATGCTCTGGGTGCTCATCCTCGGCTACGTGGGCATCTTCTGCGGCAACGCGACGGTCGGCGCCTGGCTTCCGCAGATTCTTCACCTCCACGGCGTATCGCTGAAGAGCATCGGCCTGATCGCCGCGCTGCCGCCGCTCGCCGGCATGATCGGCATGACGCTGTTGTCGCGCCGCTCGGACCGTCGCAAGGAACGGATCGGACATACGGTGGCATGCATGGTCATCGCCGCAGCGGGCTATGGCACCGTCGCGATGTCCGGCGGCCTGGCGGGCGCACTCGTCGGCTTCATGCTCGCGAATATCGGGGTGTATTCGTCGCTCTCCATCTTCTGGTCGATTCCGCAAACCTACCTGCCCCGTCAATCGAGACCCGCGATCATCGCCGTCATCAGTTCGGTCGGAGCGATCGCGGGCGGCTGGGTCGCCCCGCTCCTGATCGGACGGGTGCAACAGGTGACGCACAGCCTGCCGGCGGGCATGATCGTCGCCTCCGTGCTCTTCCTGCTGTCCGCGGTCTGCGTCATGTTCGCTGGCCGGCACATGGCCGCACAAGCCCGTCAGGAGGCTCGATGAGACCGGCCGGACCGCTCTCGGCACTCAAGGTCGTGGAGTTCGGCGCCATCGGTCCCGTTCCCTTCTGCGCGATGCTGCTTGCCGATATGGGCGCCGACGTCATTCAGGTCACCCGCCCCGCGGCCGTCGTTCGGGAGCAGGATTTCATGCAGAGAGGACGACGCTTCGTCCCGCTGGACCTCAAGCGAAGCGAGGACCGGGATGCGGCGTTGCAGCTGGTCTCAGTGGCCGATGTGGTACTGGAAGGCAATCGTCCCGGCGTGATGGAAAAGCTGGGACTAGGACCGGACGTCTGCCTGGAACTGAATCCGCGGCTGGTCTACGGACGCATGACCGGATGGGGACAGGACGGTCCGCTCGCGCTCCGTGCAGGCCATGACATCAACTACATTGCGCTGACCGGCGCACTCGATGCCATCGGCACCGGGCAAGGCCCGGTCGTACCGCTCAATCTCGTCGGAGACTACGGCGGCGGGTCGATGTTCCTCGCCTTCGGCGTGCTCGCGGCGGTGCATGAAGCCCGCAGCAGCGGCCGGGGCCAAGTGGTCGATGCAGCCATGGTCGATGGCGCGAGCTACCTCATGTCCTTGTTTTACCGGCTGCACGCTCAAGACCAATGGCAGGATCCACGCGGAACGAACGCATTGGATGGCGGCGCGCCCTGGTACGGCACCTATCGGACCGCGGATGATCGCTGGATTGCTGTCGGGGCCATCGAAGAGCCGTTCTGGCAGGCCTTGCTTTCCGGACTCGGCATCGTCGCTTCGGACCTGCCGCCGCGAACGGATAAAGCGGGCTGGCCCGCGCTTCGGGAACGGCTCTCCGCGGTGTTTCGCAGCCAGTCCCGCGACCATTGGGCTGCCTTGTTTGCTGACTCGGACGCCTGCGTGAGTCCTGTCCTGAGCATGGAAGAAGCGCACGCACACGAGCATCTGAAAGCACGGAATACGTTCATCGAGGTCGCCGGAACCGTACGGCCCGCCCCGGCCCCACGGTTCAGTGCTTCTGCAGCGGCAATCCAAGAAACGGAGGTCAAGCCGATCGATATAAGGGATGCTATCGATACGTGGCGTCGCCACACGTGGTGACAAGCGTCTCAACAAAGCGAAATCAAGTCCGTCAACGAAACACGAAGAGTTCACTGACCTCCGATAGCTACTCGTTGATGTTTCCGGTCACAATTACAGGACCCGGCATTGCCATAGGTTTGCGCCACGCCACTCAAACTCTACACGGCAGTCTCTTAGTCGCAACGTTGGAACAGCCGATGAGTTCCCAAACGCTTCGTCCGTAGTTAGCCCGCATGAGCGTGTCCGACGCGATGCCGCGCATTGTCCGAAAGTCAGACTGCACGATCAGCTCGACTTATGGAGAGGCTATTCGCACTATTCATCTTCATCCGACATCCTTATAACGGCGCTTCCCGCTGACGTAAGATCGTTTTAGCCCAATTTCTTTCGCCAGACCGGCACCATCGCAGCGATTTCTACGCGGCTGATGCGCCGGAGCGCCAGGCGTCGTCTAATCGACAGTAAAACTTCAAATGAACGCGCTTGCTGCAGTAGCTGCGGTAGTGCTTTCACGCGAATGGCCGGTCCCAACGTCACAACCGACGCCTCGCCAACAGATAGACTGTTCTGCGAGTGACGCTTATTGGCCGAACCGAGTCCTTCGAACCACAGTGCCCGACGCGGCGTGTTCGTGCGAAAGAGGTGTATCAGGGCCATCGGGAATCCGCGCTGTCTTCTCAGCCAAATCGTCCAGCAACATCATATGGCCGCATTTAAGCGCTGATATCTGGAAGGTTTAGAGCGACCCAAGTCGCTCACATAGCGCCGGGACTCCGCGAAGGGTGCGCGGGTCGGCCTTTGTCCGTCGGGCGTAAGCCGACGCCGGCGCTCACGCGACGCTCCGCAACAGGTCGCGCCGCTTGCTTAAGTGGTATCCTCCGAGGAAACCCGTACCAGGCGCAGTGCCCGCCAGGCGTCCAACGGACGCGTCACAGTCGTCTGCCGTCGACAACGAGAAACACAACTCG
>NZ_JALQDV010000013.1:0-26294 GCF_023631045.1 Caballeronia sp. AZ7_KS35
GAATCAGCCGAGCGCGCCGGGCGTCAGCTGCGCGCACCGTCTGGCTACGAGTTGCTGACAGCAATTGTTCGCGCTCGAGCGCGCTCAAATTCATCTTTTCCATGCGTTTCATTGAATACCAAATCGGGTGCTTTTTCAATGACGCAATGGACTAGGGCCCACAGTTTGGGAAATGGAGCGAGAGCCGGCACGGAGTTAATCGTGCGCGGCATCTTTACGCTTTGTGCAACGCCTTGCGCAGCATCCATAAATTGCCCAGGGCAAGTAACGTAGTGATCTGAGCGGTTTTGTTCGCCAGCCCCCGGTATCGGGTCTTCAGGTAGCCAAACTGTCGCTTGGGGATTCGGAAAGGATACTCAACCTTCGCACGAATGCCGGCCTTCAGTCGTTCGATTTTGTCGTAGATTGCATCGACACGGTTCTTCAAGTTCAGTTGTCTTCGCTTGCTGGGTCGCATCGCAACATGCCATCGAGCCGGGCCCATTTGCTCCCGTTTTTCGATGCCCTGATATCCAGCGTCCGCGCAAACATCTGTTTCTTCGCCGTGCAACGACGATAGTGCTGCATTGATGTCGCGTACGTTAGCCGCTGTTCCGACGACTGTGTGAACCAGGCCTGACTCCGCGTCCACACCGACGTGCGCTTTCATGCCGAAGTACCAGTTGCGGCCTTTCTGGGTCGACTGCATCTCCGGGTCGCGTGAACCGGAGCCGTTCTTCGTCGAGCTAGGCGCTGCAATCAACGTTGCGTCGACAGCCGAACCCGCCTTAAGCATCAAGCCCTTCTCGCTCAATATCTCGTTGACCCTTCCATCGCCGGATCGAGATGGACCGACGCACCTCCCGGAGGAAACTGGGCGTCTGGTTCTTACGATCCGATGTGGAGGCACATCATGGAAATCGATCTTCTCGGCATCGACCTCGCCAAGCGCGTTTTTCAACTCCACGGCGCCGACGCGCGCGGCCGGGCGGTGTATCGCAACAAGGTTTCTCGAACGGCTCTTATCGAAACAGTGCTGGCTTGTGTCCCCGGATGATCGCGATGGAAGCTTGTGGCTCTGCCCATCACTGGGCGCGACGATTCCAGGCAGCAGGTATCGAGGTGCGCCTGATCAGGCCCTCACTACGTGACGCCCTTCGTTAAAACGAACAAGAATGATCGCAACGACGCTGAAGCGATCGTCGAGGCCGCAACCCGGCCGTCCATGAACTTCGTCGCCGTGAAGTCGGTTGAACAACAGGATATGCAGGCAGCGCACCGCGTGCGCGAACTTCTGGTCCAGCAACGAACGGCGATTATCAACCAGGCAAGAGGTCTTCTGGGCGAGCGCGGCATCGCGATAGCCCAGTCTCCAGCAGCCTTCAGGAAAGCGATACCCGAGATTCTCGTACAGACCGAGGGGGAGCTCACCAGCTTCTGCCAATCCCTGATCATGTCGCTTGTTCAACATTTGCGCGCTCTTGAAGAGGAAATAGCTGTGGCAGAAGGCTGGATTCATTCGTTCATGAACCGACCGGCTCTGTGCCAGAAGATTGCCGCCATGCCGGGAATCGGGCCAATTACCGCGACGGCCGTTGTGGCCGCTGTCGGTCGGGCTGATGGCTTCAGGAATGGCCGTCATCTCGCGGCGTGGCTTGGCCTGGTGCCCAGACAGCACTCGTCCGGTGGGAAATCGCGACTCTACGGCATCAGTAAAAGAGGCGACAAGTATCTACGGACGCTGTTGATTCACGGAGCCAGATCCGTCCTGATACGCGTGTCCGGCAAACTCGACTCCCGCAGCCGCTGGCTGCAGGAGCTGATTGCGCGTCGAGGCTTCAACCGAGCTTGCGTTGCACTTGCCAACAAGAATGCGCGCATCATTCAGGTACTTCTGAGCACAGACGCCACGTACAAACCTGTTGTACTGGCCGATGCATGAGGTCGACGAGCAATATGACGAACCCATGTTTTTGATAGCGCGATATCCATCAATGGTTTGCTAAGCTGACTAATTGTGATGACAAAATCGGTTAGACCAGCGCCCCACGATCCTGTACTTTCTGCCGGCCGATAAAAAAGGCCGAACTGTTGCCAAGGACGGGGGCGCGCGGATCTCATCAAGGCTGCGGGCATGTTGACAGGCCCATCAAGCAAGCCGGATACATGTTTGCAGACCGTTTTACGTCACAAAAGAAAGCTTGCAAAACGCGTCGGGTCCATACATGCATGAAGTGCACCTGCAACATCGTCGCAACCGGAAATGGCGGACGCCCAGTCTTCCCCTTCGGATAATGCGGCTCGATCAACGCAATCAGCCTCGACGAAGGCACGACGCGTCTCATCTCGTCGAGAAACTCGCGCTTTCGCGTGCGTTTGGTTGACAGGTTCAAGCCGCGATGAAGTTGCGTCATCGTGATGCCTCTAAGTCGCTCATCTACTAATAGTATCCCTAACCGTTACTCTAAGCAGGGGGTTGGGAGACCACGGAGTTGGTGGGCAAGTTGAACCGCACGCTGCGCGGCTGGGCGAACTACTTCAGTGTAGGCACGGACAGACGCGCGTATCGGGCGCTCGACAACTACACCGCTGCGCGGTTGCGTCGGTGGTTACGCAACAAGTACAAAGCCAGGCGAAGCAGGCGCGGGGGCTATCCACGCCCGCACCTCTACAAGCACTTCGGTCTTGTGCGTCTGACGGGGCCTTGGGTGTAACGTGCCGTGTACGAAGGCGTGATGTCTTGTCCGAGAGCCGGATGCGGGAGATCTGCATGTCCGGTCAGGTTGTGCAGAGGTTCCTTAACAGCCCCCCAGCGGTGCCTTTTTGTTCCGTCTCTTAAGCTTTTAGAACACACAACAATCGGCCCTTGCGTGGGATGGAATGGATCGCGCACACATGGCCCAACAGCGCGACAGGAAAGGAAACCGATGTTTGGCCGATCCAGCAATAGCCTGCAAGTAATCGCTCTTCCTCATGAAAGAAGTCGTTCCAAGACACTGGCATTCCATTGAATATCAACTTAAGACGGTCCACATCAGCACGCTGCCCCCTCCACATAGGGCGTAAAGCGAAATAACTCTCTTTGCAGTGTTCAGGTATGCGGGTAGAAAGCATTGTGGATCATGAGAAAAATGCGGGCCGGTTTCATGCGTTGAGTCGATAGCTTGCCCGAGCGTTGCGTACGCACGGAGAGCAGTCAAGTCGCGCATATCATTGAAGGCAAGGAGACGGAAGGAATAGCGTTCCGGCTCTAGCGCCTGCAAGAGACCGAGCGAGCGACGTGCAATCACTTGAAGTTCATCGCAGACATCGAAGACGCACGCTTTTTCGTGTGTGCCTTTCGGAAGCAGGCGGAAGTATCCTTTCACTCAGTGCACCTTACCGCCGTTCACGCGCGCGTGTGGCGGCACGTAAGAGACAGCAGCGCCGCAATGCTTACATTTCAACGCTTTCGTTTCAGCGAGAGAGGCAACTTGGTCCGCGACGATTTCTCGCCCCTCGATTGTTACTGCGGAAGCCATCTTTGCGGCCATTACTATTTCTCCTGAGCGCTCGGGTCGCACCGTTTTCTATGAGTGGTCATTTGATCTGTTTCTACTCGTGTCTTACGATTTGTACTCCGAACTACAAGCCGGCCGGCTAGGATACGCGGACATGCGTAATGAAATGTATCAGATTCGTCCGCTCTTGTGGTCCCCGATCAATGTGATCGGCAACCCACGCTAGAAGCGACCTGTGCTAGGTCCACTGAACGAGCGGTTAGTTTGCCTGGGCCGTACGCACCTCCGAGTTTGCTTCTGCAGGCCGTGCAGCGCCCTGAGGGTGGATTTCGCGTTGCATGATTGGGGCAAGCCGCGTCGTACGCCGCGGCTTGCAATCAACGAAAAATTGCAGATGCGCTGACGGCGCGCGTCTGCTACGAAACGGCCTATATCGATGATCCGAGAACCCAATGGCCTCGATGCCGAACTACACGGTCAGCGATCCGGCCGATGAACTTACGAAAAGCAAATGTGCCCGACCACGAACAACGTCAACGATGTGAAGCAAAGCAAAAGTGTTTCAATGACTACGCGCAAGTCCCAGGTCTTCGTCGTGCAGACCAAATAGCCTGCACCGATAAGCGCCCAGGCGCTCAACAAGTGGGCGAATTGTCCATTAAGCCGCCGTTGAGACTCACTCGGCGCTTTAAAGAGGCGCAGTTTGGACAAGCAGCGCTCGCGAATGCTTAGCCTCGCGCCTACGACATATTCACCGTTCTGCTTGCGTTCGACTCGATAGCTGACCCCATCTACTTTGACGCTCATACTGATCTGTCGTTCCGACGTCTCTAGGATGCCGAGCAACGCACTTAGCCGCGGCGACAGGGTGAGACGAGATGACGCCTGCACCACGACATGATCGGTCAGATCTAGACCGCCTACATAACGGACTTCCAATGTAGCGACTTTCATAAAACCTCCTTAGGTTGAAAAGTGTTTGCCTTCAGCGTTATGCCGAATGCGGACTACAACGGTTAAAAACAACGATGGCGGCGGTATGCGCGTCGCGATCAGATGCGCCATCGGTCCTCAAGCGCAGACACGATGGAAATAAACTAGAGGCGTAGCGGCACGCGAATCGTCGCCGTCGATAAACGTCCGCTTCGACGAGTCGGCATCAAGAACGCGACCGACAATGGTGGCGCTACGTCGGACGCGCTGGCGTGCGCGAGCGTGTCCTTAATTCCGCTGGGATTAAGAGATGAAGACCTGGTGACGGGCGAGCAGAGCCCGCCTGCCTGACATGTCGATGCGTTAAAACGCGGTGAGTGAGTTCAATATAGGCCGACAGCCATTCTCCGCGAGGTGCAAAGCTTCTAAAAAACGCAGTCTTTCCGGTTTTGCTCGGACCCGCGCCGAGTTCTGTTCGCAACGGAGGTCCGGATAGTTCTTGTGGCCATGCGTTGCCCGAGTTGGATCGACGCTGTGCCTGCTCTACTCTTGGCCATGTTTCGCCATCGCTTTCGTTGTGTTTCGGCTCCGATCCTTCGTCGCGGTACCGTCTTGTTCTTAAACGAAGGGCGAGCACCGCCCGGTGATCGACAGCGTGACTGGCTTCGCCTGCATACCGCATGTCCGAGATATATGGCTATCAAGTCGCGCTGCGTCGAGATAACGTGCATGCGTTGCGCGAAAATTGAGCAATCTCAAGCGCAAGAAGTAATTTAAATCGGACAACGCTAGAACGCCGTCCGGTGCCGTCGGATGGAGGCGACACTCCGCCTCAGCAAATATGGCTATGCTCTCGACCGGACAATCGTGTTGAGAGAGCACCGACCGTAGATAACGCAGTGCCGGCTTTGCGCGCCGTAGAGGCGACGTGTGCACCGTGACCCCGCCCAAGTCATCAATCACCAAGAGCTCATCGTCGTTGGTCCCGGGCCTAACCTCGCCCCTCCAATCGTAGTAGTTGACGACGAAAACGCCGAAAGGTGTAACGGCAAGGCAATGGACCAATGTCGTCGCGTTTGCGGTGCCCGGCGCATGTTCGAGGATCACGTCTTCACGAAAGTGCACTTGGCTCTCACACACGCGGCCGAATAGGGGCGCGATGCGGCGGCGCAACCAGCGGCAGACGCGCCGACGGCGCGAGCCCGAGACTGAATCGTGCTTTTGGAGATGAGCGAGGTGATCGGCGCCGCTTTGCATTCGATCGTTTAACGAACGGAACGCGGATTCTCGTTTATGAATTGGATCTCTCATTTCGTGTTCTCATGGTTGGTTCATTGCAATAACTAATCAGTCATCGCAGAGCGCTGAGTGTTGAAGGACGACGCTTTGCTAAGTTAGCCTTGGCTCGCTCGAACCCAGCAAAGAACATTGAGCGATAGGCATCGTGATGTCGAAGATTGCTTGGCGTCCTGGTTATGGAACCAACGTCGCGCGCAGTCGATTGCGACGCGTGAGTCAGATTGCCGCGTGATAGATTCGGTTGAGCGCGTTTCAATGAGTGAACGGTTACGCACATTCCCGACGACATGATGCCTCTGCAATCAGAAGGTTTCGAAGGGCGCCTAGGCGCTTCATCTGCGCGGGGACGAGGCGGGTTTCTTTCTCTAGACGCTCGAGCCGCCTGAGCCAGTAAGACCGGTCTAGGTAAAGCGGTATGGGCGCTGCATTCGTGCTTAGCAGGTGGCGTATCACGCTTTCGAGGTGCGTCAATTCAGCGTCCGCGAATCGTGAAGGTCGCTTCAGCTCCGATGCTTCAGACGTCGCGGTGGGTTGCCGTTTCATCGCACGCATGCTTTCGCTCCACCAGCGCGAGGGCGCTTCGCGCGCATCGGGTCGCGCGTGCGCGCTCGAGCCCGCATAACGCGCGAGATACGCTGCTTAGGAGCGGCGCTGTGCCCTCGTTGTGCGGGTGGCGGATGACACAGACGTTTCGTTGTCGGCATAGCGGCGGATAACTGGTTTGAACAAAACCAGCATGCCTGCGACAAGAAAAAGTCAAGGCGCGGGCCGTGACCCGCAGGAACTACGGAAAGAAAGATTTGCGCCCAGTCAGGCAGGCGGGGTCAGTACTTTCGCATGCCCGACTACGAGCGACAGCAGACACGAACGAAAGCAGCAGTCGCCTGGGGTCGTTTGGAGGTGTCTGTAGCATCACCGAGCGGCGCAAAAAAAAGCCGCGCGCGGCCGCCATGCGCTCCCTTCGCGCGCCGCGGCGCTAGTCTTTCTTAGCGTACGAGCGCATGAATGCACGCGCGTATAAGTTGCTGGATTTTTTTGCCGACCCAGAGTTGCGATCGCTCAATGGTAGGCTCGCAGTCTTCAACCGATGCCGAATATTGCGTCTCAGATGCATGGAACCGGAATGGCGTTCGTAACTCTACTATCACAACGGCCGCGGCGTGTGCCCACGCCGCGGACTCGAGAAATAAGCCCTCATTTCTGTGTCTTGACAGCGTCATTTCTAACGCCATTCAGAGGAGGGATATGACCCGACGTCCCCCGACGTCCATGCATTGACACGCTCGGCAGACCGGGATGTTATGAGCGTCTGGTCGCGATAGTTGAGCGATGATCAGGCCGAAGGCTATCGGGCATCGTCGCGGCCATCATCGGCAGACACTCAAGATCGACGATTGTCGTCCGAAGCATGCGAGACCCGTCGCCCAGCCCATCGTTTAATGCGATCTTCAGGAGGGACGGGGCGCAAATGTGCTAGGCAAGCGGGCGAACTGAGCGTTATTTAAGATGCCACCAAGTTCGCGCATAAACTCAACAAATTCGGCATTAGTAATCCGCTTTTTCAGAACTTTGCTGATCGACCTCTCGATCTCAGCGCGGTACTTCCAGAGAAGCTCCGAATCTTTACATTCGATCACCAGCCGATTTCGGCCTCTTCCTTTCCTAATGCGTACACGAGTGAAAGTCGACGGGCGGATATTTTCCGCGTTGAGCTCAGAGAGAATGTTCGCTGCCGTCCGGCCGCTCGCGTCGAACATAGACTCCACGCTGCGTGCCCGTACAAGCATCTCGTCGAGTCCCAGTTCGTCCTTCAGCGCGAGAAGTCGCTTCCCAACTGCAAACGTTAAGTCCTTCTCATAGAATAAATGGCGAACTGGGTCGGGAAGCTCCCGGATCGAAACGGCGACGCTAACATTCCGTCTCGATATCCCGAGCGCCTTCGCACATGCACTGAAACTTGCCCATTCTCCATTCGTTACCCCGAGGTGATAGCGGTCTGAGATGTTTTTAGGCAAATCAAGCGCGCGGGCCGCGATCTTTACGGGGTCCTGTCCGGACCAGCGCAGCATTGCCTTGGATTTCAGTGCTTGGCCTTTGACAATCTTCAATACTGTCTTATTCGAATGCTTCGCATTGGTCGCCCCGCTCTGCCGGATACGAGCGAGCACCGTTTTGATCCCATCATGAATGATTGTGTGGCGAATCACTCGAACGGTGTGGCTGCTGATTCCAATGCGGTCATCGAATAGCTCGAGCACTTCAATGGGCAACTCCCGAAGCTGCAATGCCAACGACAAATCTCCCTGGCTCACGCGCAATGCGCTTAACGCGCCGAGTTGCGTCTTCCACTTCCCTTCGTTGAGTCCTTCTTGAAAATTCTGCGCAAGCAGTAAGCAACTGCGACGGCTTATCAAGCGATAAGGTCTTTTTGATGTTTTCATCTGGTCTCCTTTCGTTCAGCGTCTGGATGATCGCATACTTGCTGCTAAAGTGAGAGAGTTGTGAAGATGACGCCACAAACTTTTTTCAATCTGGGCGAAAGCCGTATAAAAACACCCTCCTTTAATTTTTCTCTTTTCAAAATATTTACTAAGATCATCGAACAAGTGAGTCGTGTGCATCTCAGTAAGATGATGGAAGCGGCGACGGATACCGCGTCCGCTACCAGACGCTGCGAAATTCGAGAGCAGCTTGTGCGTCAATGAAAGTTGCCGTAGAATCCGACATTGATCCAGGCACTGCGACTTCGACGACTGGACTTTCAAACGCAGGTCAGCAATTCGCTGCTTTCGCTGCCAAAACCCCTCCGCTGTTTTCGCTGTAGCCCCTTCTCGATTTCACCGTTAGTCAGCCCGCCAGAAGTCCGTCCGGATAGCATTGCTTTTTTCAGTGATGACGCGCAGCTAACCCGTTGATTTTCATGTGAAAACTGCGAAATATTGCGAAATCGACTGCGTGTAGCCAACGGCTCATTTTTCGCTTACGCCAAGTCTTTCAAATGCAAGTCAGCAGTTTGCCGCTTTCGCTGCCAAAACCCCGCCGCTGTCTCGCTGTAACCCCCTTCTCGATTTCACCGTGAGTCAGCCCGGCAGAAGTTCTCCGGAGAGCATCGCTTTTTTAGTGAGGACACGCAGCTAACCCATTGATTTTAGCGTGAAAAAATATAAATATTGCGAAATCGACTGCGTGTAGCCAACGGCTCGTTTTTCGCTTACGCCAAGTCTTTCAAACGCAAGTCAGCAGTTTGCTGCTTTTGCTGCCAGAACCGCTCCGCTGTTTTCGCCGTAACCGCCGTCTCGATTTCACCGTTAGTCGGCCCGGCAGAAGTTCGTCCGAAGAGCTTGCTTTTTTCTCTGGCGACACGAAGCTAACCCACTGATTCTCATGTGAAAACTGCGAAATATTGCGAAATTGACTTCGTGCAGCCAACAGCTCGTTTTTCGCTTACGCCGTGTAGTCGGCGCAAGCGTCGGAACGAAGGCGATGAACAAATGCCCGTCTGTGCCAACGTGCCAGAGCGACGCTCGCCCTATTTATCAGGACCGGTGCGCGTCACGCTCGGCTTGTTCGACCGCGTGATCCCAACTCTGGCATCCTTTCCGTAGACGTGCATTGATCTCGTTGACGTCAAAGAAGGACCAGTTGACAGCGCTGTAGCGATCGTAACTTTGCCGCAAGAACTGATTCAGTTCGTGCAGTTTGAAGATCGCGGTGGGAACCCCAAGTTCGATTGCGCAAGCCTCATGCGTGGCGATGGCGATCGCCTGCACTGGGCATTGCAAATCCGACAGAAGGGCGGAAAGAAAGTGAACGGCGGGTGCCGCACGCCAAAGAGGACACGGAAAGGTATGTGCTGCGCCCGACTCGCTCAGGACGATCATTTCGTTAGCCTTCTGCGAAGAGGAAATGATGCCAACCACCGGGATGTGCGTGATCACAAAGACACCGAAGCGAGTGACGGCTACGCAGTCGACGTCGACGCCCTGCCCCGAAAATCCTTCGCTCGTGAGCACCAGCATGTCTTCATGAAGAGCGTAACGGTTGACCAGCAACGGGGCGAGAATCGCTCGCAACTTCCGCGAAAACTCGGCGTAATCACGCCGGCGCTTCTTGAGCGCCGGCTCCTTCTCATAATCTTTGGGATAACCGAGGTAAGCTTGGGTCGGAAAGAACGGGGTGATCTGCTCTTTAGCGCGTGCGGGAGTTTGTTTTGCCATCGATTGAAGCTCCGTTGTATCTGGCGAATCGTTCAGCCAGCTCTTGTCGTTGGGGTGCAACAAGAACAATCGTAGAGTCGATTGCGAGCATTGAGAGCTTGGAATGATGTGGAATTCGATGGGTCTTTCGTCGCAGCCAGGGAACGGTGCCACGCGCGGCGCTCGATGAGCTCAAGCCGCAGCCTCATACTTCTTAATGTGCTGAATGCGGACGGCGTCGTTTGGCGCGACCGCTTCGACATTGTTTGCGAATTCAACTAGCCATGCGCCAACGGCGTCAATGTGCAGCACGCGCGTGTCGAAGGCAGATTCGATCGCACTTGCGCATGGCATTGTGATGCTGGCTCTGGTTCCCTCGAGCGGCTGCTCATAACTGCGGTGCCCCGCGAGGAGAACGCTTCCTGTACCGGGCGGCAGATCGGCAAGGACAACCCTGTCGGCAAATCGCCCATTTG
The DNA here is from genome assembly GCF_023631045.1 of Caballeronia sp. AZ7_KS35. Classification (NCBI taxonomy): domain Bacteria; kingdom Pseudomonadati; phylum Pseudomonadota; class Betaproteobacteria; order Burkholderiales; family Burkholderiaceae; genus Caballeronia; species Caballeronia sp. AZ7_KS35. The sequence continues at coordinate 10,384 of NZ_JALQDV010000013.1, forward strand.
AAGCGCTGCCGTCCGACGGCTTTAACCGCTCGAGAAGAGGCCACATGTTGAAAAGCGATGCGTTTTCGTATCTCTTTTCGCCGATCCACAAATATCATGATAAATCCTAGCGAGCGGCGGTGAACCGACGCACTCAATCATGTCTTTGAAAAGTGCACACGCCGTCTTAACGGCGAACGGCGCAAACGCACTTTCAAGAGCGAAGCTCGAGCCGCGGCCCGCCGCCTCGACACAGGAACCGAGGGACTAGCAAGATGATTCAAGTTAGACGCGAGGGCCATGTGTTTGACGCTCAGTACGAGGTACCGGCTCAGCGAGGAAGCAAGTTGCAGCACACGAGGTGGAGATTGTCTCGATAACAACCAAGCCGTGCAGCGTGCCTAAGCGAAAGAATTATGAAAGAGGCATGAGGAAAAGCTAGCAAAAAAACGCCGTCATTCTGCGATATGAGCGCTATCCAGATAGCGTTGGTCGCCGAGATGAGCAGGCCGAGGGTGTCCACGATTCGCAAGCTCAGCATCGAAAACCGTTGTGTCCATCCGGTAAATAGACGTCAAGGCGACGCGCGAGGCGCAGCATCGAGTCGCTGCTGTTGAGCTACATGCAATATTCGTTGTTCGGTGTAGCCGATCGCGACAGGCGATCTCCGCGCGACGGGTCTCCCATGTGAGAGCGAGCGCGACAATACTGCAGACAGGGTGGAACGAAACCAACAAGGAAACGGCACCGTCATTCGGTTACGGGATCGTTCTGCGCGCTGCGCTGACTCACGCAGGGCACAGCCGATCGAGAGAAAGAAGTGTGCCTTGGCGGGCTTTGGGAGAGCGGTGCAGTCCATCGTGACCGCTCGGACTTCTGCGGACCGAATGAGCGTCTCGCCCGCGCGAGCGCTCGCATGAGGAAGGGATCTTCTACAGACGATGACCGTGCAAACGGCCGGCCGCCGACCAATCTCGGTCGACGCCCTTCCCCGTAATCATGCGGCCGAGATCATTGTCGCTAGATTCATGTTAGCTCGACCGATCGTCAAGCAGCGACAACTGCCCAGGCACCGGATTGTCACAGCACGCGTTAGCAGGTTCGTTCATAGACGGGTCGTCAAGAAACGCTCCGATTGGCCGCGGATTTGCGGCAGCGGAATCCCCAGATAAAGGATCTTGCGACGGTCCGCACTTGGCAAGGATGCGGTAAAGCGCTTGCCTCGATATCTTTAAGTTTTTCGCGGCTTCAGATTTCACGCCGTTCGCAGCAGTGAGGGCGGCGATCACCTGTTCGGGCGTGATCGCGGGTCGCGATAGGCGCTCGGCCGTGGCAAACGTCGAGATATACGCCGTCGCCTTCCCAGCAAGACTATGTCCTGCGGCTTCGACTAGCTGTTGCATAGCCCTTTGATGCAGTTCCGGATCGGGCCGGTAGTCAGCCTTCTTGATCGGCGCCGGTACGCCGGTGATTTGCTCGTACATCCTCTGAAGGTACGCGTGGCGCAGGCCATGTACGGTGACTCCTACTCCGGCGCGGCTGATACCCTCCTTTTGCAGAACATGGTAGAAATGGCGATACCATTTCTTGAGCGACCAAGGCTCGGGAATCATCGACCCGGTGCGTGGGTTGGCGAGCCTGGCTGCACGGATAAGGACCTCGTACTGCCATTCGGCATCGATAGGCACAAGTCGGGGCCTGCCGCCCTTCGTGCCGTCAATCACATGGAGGTGGCCTGAAACGCGCAGACACTGCAGAGGGCGCAGGAGCATGCTTTCCTGCGCGCGCAGCCCAAAGGTCGCCTGCAATTCGACCTGGATTGCGACCCAGCGGTCGCGTTCGCAAAGCCGCGAGATCACGTCGTTGACGTCGACGTTGGCCGCTTCCCAAGATTTATCTTCTTGAGCCACATAGTAGCGGCGATATCCGTCGGGCCGCTTGATGTAGTCATCGACGGTCCCCACGAGTTGATGCTTTTTCATCCACGCTGCAAGCGTGCGCCAGTAGGTGAGCTTGTTCTCGACCGTCCCCGGCGCTTGTTCCTTCTCGGTGACCCAAAGTTTAACCAGATAGGCGATATGCTTTTCCGAGAGGTTCCACGGCGATTGGAGCGCGAAGCCGCCCTTTCTGAGTTCGCGAAAGCCGGCGATGAGATGTCGCACGCGGTACGTCTGGGTCTTGATGGAAATCGCGTTGGAGGTCACGCGGGTCTTGCTGTGTGCTTTGGTTAGGTAGTGTTGAAAGAGTTCGGTGAGTTCTTTCGTGAGCCGCTGTGGCAGGCCGGCGTTGTCCAACAGTGCCGAAAAGTTGAGTTGGATTTTCACAGCTGTCGCATGAAAAGCGACGTTCTCACCTATCAGAAGAACGTCCCGGGGTGGTTGGAATACTGCACGCTTTGCTTTCCGGGATCTTAGAGATCAGGTTTTCGATTCACCCGGCGCAGGGAAGCACTGCGGCCTGATGATCCCGCTACGGACAAATCCGCAGCACGGCTACTTGACCGCAGGCACAAGCCCGTCGAGCCAAGCAATTCTTGTTGCGCATTTTGTTTTCGGCTGCGCGGGCCGACAGAAAGAGATGAAGAAATCCGCACCGAGGGTGCAAGTGATTTCCCGTCTCAAGAGCTTGTTCATCACGGTCGCCTCGAATCGGGACCGCGTGCGTCAGGCTTGGCGTGATTGCCGGAGACGAAAGGAAAGTAGACGTTCGCACTGTCCTTGCGAGGTTGTTCTCAGTCGATGAGGTTTTGCGTTTTGCTGGAAAGGCTAACGTTCATGCGGTTCTGATGGGACTCAGTTTCGGCAAGACGTGGCCAGCTGGGTGGGCAGCAAAGCTGCCGGACAAGAAGATTGCGCTCATCGAGCGAGAGGGTAGGTACAAATGGAGTGCGCTGCACTCGGGTCGATGCGTCGGTGACGCGGATAGGTAGATAGGATATTAGGACCTTCGAATCGCGAAATTCGGTGGAAAGCTCGCGATTTTGGTATGCCTTTTGCGATAGCGCCTGTCAACACACATACAGATGAAGCGTCGGCATACGCAAAGTTCGCTAATGCCGATCCGCACGAGTCTCATCGATGTGACGAGCATCCGCTTCGGCAAGCTCGACGCGTTCTTCGATCTCTCCGAGGAGCACGACGCGAAGCATGAATACTGCGTCGCGTGGGTGGATTGCGCGAGCCGGGGGCCTGCGCTCGGGCGCGGCATCTTCATGGCGGGCGATCACGCGATGCACGGCTCGCTCGATGTCCAGCCAAGGCGCGTGCGCCGCGTGCCGTTCACGCCGCCCGTCTCGCTCATCAACGGCCTCACGCTGCGCGCGTTCAACGAGCTGTATTACCGCAAGCAGCGCAAGCCGGTCGAGCGCTCGCGCGTGGGCTACGACGGCTATTTCTATCCGCTCGACAGTCTGCTCGAATGGAACCGCATCTACGGGCCGCCGGGCTTTCAGCAGTATCAATGCGTCGTGCCCGCCGCGAGCGCGCGCGATGCCGTGCGCGCGATGCTCGACCGCATTCCGGCGAGCGGCACCGGCTCGTTTCTCGCGGTGCTCAAGCGTTGCGGCAACATTCCGTCGCCGGGCTGCTGTCGTTTCCGATGGAAGGCACGTCGCTCGCGCTCGATTTTCCGCAGCACGAGATGCGCAACGGCCATCTCTTCGCCGCGCTCGATACGATCGTGCGCGACGCCGGCGGACGCATCTATCCGGCCAAGGACGCACACATGTCGGGCGCCGATTTCCGCGCCGCCTATCCTCGCTGGCAGCAGCTCGAATCGCTCCGCGATCCGGCGATGCTGTCGCACTTCTGGAAACGAATGACCGGCATATGAAGAAGATCGTCATCGTGGGCGCCACGTCCGCCATCGCCATCGCCTGCACGCGCGAATGGGCCGCGCAAGGCGCCCGCTTCTTTCTGGTCGCGCGCAATCAGGAACGCATGGAGCAGGTCGCCGCCGATGTCAACGCGCGCGGCGCGGCATCGGTTGCGGTGTATCGGCTCGATATCGACAGGCTCGACGATCACGCCGCGATGCTCGCCGACTGCGCCGCGCGGATGGATTCGATCGATATCGTGCTGATCGTGTCGGGCACGCTGCCGGATCAGGCCGTCTGCCAGAGCGATCCCGCCGTCGCGGTGCGCGAGTTTCATACCAATGCGTTATCGCTGATCGCGCTGCTCACGCCGCTCGTCAACCGGCTCGAAGCGCAGCGGCACGGCACGCTCGCGGTGATTTCATCGGTGGCGGGCGATCGCGGGCGGCCGTCGAATTATCTGTACGGCAGCGCGAAGGCCGCGTTGCAGGCTTTTCTCGAAGGTTTGCGCGCGCGGTTGTTCAAGGTCGGCGCGCATGTGGTGGATATCAGGCCGCGCTTCGTCGCCACGCCGATGACCGCAGGCCTGCCGCTGCCCGGCCCGCTCGTCGCGACGCCGGAGAAGGTGGCGAAAGACATCGTGCGTGCGGTGGCGCGGAAGAAGGACGTGCTTTATACGCCGTGGTTCTGGTGGGGGATCATGTTCGTCATCCGCAACGTGCCGCGTTTCGCGTTCAAGTGGGCGTCGCTTTAGCGTTGTCACGCGAAGGAACGGAACACGTAACGCTTGTCGAGCCGGTATGTGATGACGTAGCCGATCGCCAGCCCGATGCATCCGCCGATGTAACGCGCTTGCGCCGTTCTGAAGATGGCGTTGAAGCCGAATTCGACACCCCAGAAGATGGCGGTTGTGACAAGGCCCATCGTCACGTAGAGCGTAAACATCGTCGCGTCGTGGCGCGCGTTTTCCGCCTTGAAGCGGACGATCCATTTCTTGTCGAGCAGATACTTCACGACGAGCCCGACACCCGTGCCGATGAACACCGATAGCAGGATGTGGAACGGGCCGGCGTAGAGGCGTGTCGTGAGGTCCTGCGCGCCGATGTTGGCGAGAGTCGCGATGGCGGCGAAGAAGGTGTAGAGGAGCGCGAGTTGCATGGGTGGAGACCGATACGGCTATGGTCGATTTCAGCGGTCCTTCCGCATTTCCGAGTTCGAACGCACTTCGATTCCTCGCATCACGGCCGAGCTTCCCGACGAGACGACCGAGCCGTGACTATGATCAATCAAGTCATGAAACGCCGAACAAACCAACGCAATGGCGCTGTAATGCGCCACGAGTGGCTCTTCAGAATCTGATCCCGTTCAACCAGCAGTCGGTCTCGATCCGCCACCAATCGATCACGATCCGCCACCAATCGATCGCGATCCGCGAGCAGATGATTTCGTCCGCCAGTCAACACGTCTCGCTCCGCTGCCAACTGATTTCGCTCCGTCGTCAATTGGTCTCGTGCAATCGTCAATTGCGCATGCTGCATCGATAGTGCATCGAGATTCGTCATCAATTGGCGTCGCGCCGCCGCCAGAGTCTCGAAATGACACGCATACAATCGGTTAGCGACCTCCGCCGGCCCGATACCCATGATGTCCATATCGACGATGACTTCTGTCACCCCGGCTTGGAACTCTTCCGGAATTTCGATCAAAAATTGCGGGTCTATATGCGCAAAATACATTTCCGAAGGCTCGGCATGCGTCGCATTCAACGGAGTGGCGCTGAGCGTCTTATTGCCCGCCTGACTCGATATTTTTATAGAGTTGACCCGCGCCACAGCATGATCGTTAACCGGATCGAAGCGCAGCATCCGAATAGTCGCGTCTTGGGGAAACTTATTGAATCTGTATTGGTGACTCCCCCTCAACGCGGGTGTGGAGGTCGACTCAATCTCGTTGAATCCTGATCCGGTATCAAAGAGAAGCTGCGTATACGGCATGTTCGCAGCCACGTACGCCGGTATTGTGTTTTCAAACGCAAGGCGTGGATAATTCTCCAACCTCAGCGCTTCGAAAATCTTCTTTCGCGCCTCTTCTGGAGCGCACATATGAAGCAGCGACCCTGACCCATCCAGCGGATACACATTATTGTCTTCAGGCACCTCGACGAGCCGATTTATTTTGAGGCCTTCCGCCAAAGCATAGGCGAATGATGGATTTCCTATGAAGAGCGCTGCGTTTTCCAGTAGTCCGGCCAAGTCCGCAAAATTCGCGGTTTGAAATGCCGTTCCGCCGATGTTCCTTCTTTCGATCTGGTCGCTTCCGACTCCGACGAAAAACACCCGATCAGCCGGTACATCGCGGAAAAGATATTCGTAATAGCCGTGACCGAAGCGGCGATAGCGGCTTGTGAGACTTACGACGATATAGGGCTTGTCGTGTTCTCCTGGTGTCTGCTGCGGCTTGCCTTGGAACGTAATCCAAGGCCGCACCCCATCCACCATCAGGTTGAACGGCACGGCGTGGGCATACAACAGATGCAGCCGTGGATTTGTAAAGGTGGCCCGAAATGAATCCAGGACATAATCGACACCGAGGTCGCCCGGGTTCGCGTATTCCCAGGGAACGCCCGATTTGATGATCGTCACGCGCCGGATGAACCCCTGGGCCAGTAGCAACGGTACGAGGCCTCTGGCGGCCTGCTCGCTGAGCGCGCGCCCCCCGAAAGCCGGGTCGGCGCATACGTTGAGAATAAGATGGTTGATCTCAAGCGCCCGGCACGTCGGCAACGAGTAAATGATATCGCCGAGATTGCCTGAATGCAGGCCGGAGCGCCACGAATCGGGATTGGACTCCTCGGAGGCAAAAAAATCGGCAACAACGGGAATCGCTTCCAGAATACTCATAATGCTTTTATGCCTCGATTAGACAAAGCGTGAACCCGCACGGGAGGTTTTTGAGCCAACTCGCAGTGCAGCGTGGCGTTATGCGACTGATCAAGATCGCAATCGCGCGCTCTGCATCGCTCCCGATCGTTGGACCACTCGACTCGCGTGCCAAAAAACTGGCCCAAATCAAACAGAGTCGCTCAAAGAGCGTCGGCTAGAAAACTCCGCAGTCTGTTTCTTAAATCCTCATACGCGTTTTTTTTGAATGACAAAATTTCGATCGAACGTTGTCGGGCTTCTTCAAGGGAGCGTTCTGCCGCAACTCGGAAAGCTTCCTGAACGCTCAAAATAGGAAGCAGATTGCCAAACGGCTTCTGTGTGCTCCGTAACCTGAAGTTAGCTTCTTCTGCCAATAGAATCGATGGCACGCCCGCAGACAGTCCCGCAATAGCCCCGTGCAATCGAGTCGAAATGATCGTCGAATAGGTGGAAAACTGCGCAAGCAAATGATCCGGCTCGTAGCTGTACACGCAAGGATGTTCCAGATCCAGCCGCGAGAATCTCATATGCTCGTCGATATAGAGACTCACGATATCGAGATCGATTTTGCCTTCTGCAGCACGTAGTGCGGAAATCAGGCTTTGGACAAGTTCCTCACCGACGTTTTGGTTCGGTGTCCCTGAACTTTGCACAATGACGCCGACGCGCTGGCGATCCGGCCAGCCCCGCGGCTCGCCCACGCTATAGAAAGCGGGGCACGGCAGCGCGACCGCTTTCGGGGTCGACAATTGCGCGTTGATCCATTCCACGAGGTCGACGCTTCGCGTGCAGATGAACACATTGTCGCGGTCGAGAACCTCGACTTCGTGCGGGGCGAGTCGTGGCATATCGGCGCCGGAGCCGCCGCCCAAAATCAAAACTGGCACTCGCGGCTGCGTCAATAAGCTACGGTAGATTCGCTCGACTGGCAGTCCGAACCATTCAGGAGTGCCGGCGAAGACAACGAGATCGATCACATCGAGTGACGGGTCACGCATCGAATTGGTCAGAAAGTCTGTCCGCATCCGCCCGTCGCTCCACCGATCCACAAAAAGGTCGGGGTTGCGATTCCAAAGCAACCAGTTGTGATTGGGTCCCAGAATATCCCCAAGCAGTCGCTCGACACCTTTGCGGATGAACTCATCTCCGGGGTTCCACTGCCGACTGGAACTAACGAGGATGTTCATGCGCTTCATTGGGACTGCTCCTGTTGGATTACAAATTCGAATTCATTATGCCATTCAATCCCGTTCGTGCTATCTGCGCACCGGCTCCCGGGGTCGTGGGCTTCGTTCGAAACATCTGAACTGCGTACTCGAAGAAAGAAGGAGCAACGCCGTATTCGAGCATCTCGCAACCTATCCGAATGGGTGCAGGCCGCGACATGAACGTGCTTCGCCGTCATGCGGGCGCTGGCGTCGACACGCCTGGCGACGAGGTCATCACTGACTGGTCAAGCAGAACTTGCTCGAGGTTTTGTGCTGATCTGTCGACTTGAACTCCGCCATCGAGGCTGAGCGGACAAGGAAGGCGTTGATTCGCTCCTTGGAGACCTTTGTTGTCGAAGAGGCCAATCGAATGGTCCTCATGGCGCGCCGGGCTTCAAGAAGCAGAGCCCGACGTCCGACACCATCATGCGCGTATTCAAGCCATCTTCGGACGACGCCGCGTTAGCCATCCATTGATCACGGTCTGAGCCGGGATTTCGATGCGCCGATAGCTCCAGAAGCCGACAACCCAGCAGACAGCGAGCCAGAACAGGAGCATGATCGGGCCGGGCACGACGTTGATAAGGCCGATCCTTTCGCAGAATTTTAGCATCGTATAGAGCAAAAATTGATGCCAGATGTAGAGCGAGTAAGACGCGTCGCCCACGCGCGTCCAGAAAGGCGCCACGCGCCATCCCTTGTCGATCTCCAGCGCGACGATCCCATAAACCAGGAACGCGCTCGGAATTCCGACATACACTGCGTGCACCCACATGTGTACGTGCTCCGGCCAGCCCTTCATCTGCATTACTTCGATGCCAAGCAGGAGGCCCATCAGGCCGAAGATCGCACAGCTCGTCGCGTAGCGGTACACCTTGCGGTCGATCAGCACCGCAATCACCATCCCGAACATAAACTCAAATACGAGGAACGTGAGCTGAAAGACGTTCCCCCACTTCTCCCCTGTGTAGTAGTTATAAAGCACAAGCACGGTTGATATGACCGACCAGCCCGAGAGCACCCACAGAACACGTTTCGGTGAGATCAACAGCGCAATCGTAACGACAGCATAGAAGTAGACTTCGAAGGCCAGCGACCATGCGGCCATAATGTTCGAGTTGATATGCGTGGTCAGGAAGATCAGTTCCCACATCGGCTTGCGCTCGACGAAAGGCGGCGAGTAAGCGACATAGGACCCAAGCGCTATCGTCAGCGCAAGCACGACCCAGTAGACCGGGAAGATTCGCGAAAAGCGCTTGACCGCGAAATTCCAGGCGATCGTTCCGCGGCTCGAACGCGGATCGGCTCCCGCCTTCATCGCCACAGTGGCGATGATGAACCCCGATATGACGAAGAACACATCGACCGCCGCCGATGCGTACGGACCGATGAATGGCATCAAATGATCGAACCCCATTCCGCCACGAAGCAAAATCGCATGCCCGAGGAACACGATCAGTGAAGCGAAGCCACGCAGCGCCTGAATGTTGGTGATCGTTGGGGTGGGTTTCTTGTCTTCCCGAGGGTTTACGAGAGCGGAGGCAAGTGCCTCTGATGCTACGGATGCGGACATTTTTACCGGCCTTTCAGCTTTGAACTGGCTCGGAGTATAGACCGGGATCGACCAGAAATGGAACGTTCGCATTTCAAGCATTTCACGACGAGTTCACTGGGCGCCGCACGAATTGTGGCCATCCGAAACACCCGTTTCTTATCGATCATTATCTTGAGGCATTTCGGTCAATTTGAATGCCTTGGCCTGCGTTGTTAATCTCCTCGTCCACCACGTTGCCGCCTTTTCACGACTGTTAGAATTCCGCACAGTCAAAGGGACGAGAGAGCAATCATGCGGAAAGTCGTTGCATTCATGGCCGGGATGTTCGTGATGGCTTGCAACGGAGGCGGTGCATCGTCCGATCCCGTCGCGCAGACAACAAAGCCTTCGACCTCCGCACAGCCCGTCGCAGTTGTGAACATCCTCTTCGAGGGCGACAGCACGATGTTCGGATCTGACGTGATGTCGTGTGCCAATCCAAACTGCCAGAACCTCGCCGGCAATGAACCGGTCGTTGTGACTGCGCTGCTGAACGACAAAAACGGATTTGGCGCAGGCGCGGTAAGCGGCACCAACGCAGGAGTGCCATCCTCGAACCTTGCAGAGATGTTGTCGGGCGGAAACGCGCAGTATCCAAATTCGTACCCTGACGTATTGAAGCGAGCTCAAGCGAAGATCGTGGTTTCGAACCACTCGATGGCAGGACGGCCGGAGCAATTCGAAGGCTATCTCAACCGCTTCATCGATGAAACTCTGGCAGCCGACAAAATCCCGGTGCTGGAAGAACCCAACCCCGTTTGCCACGACAAACGCCCGAATCTCGACGCCTACGTTGTAGTGATGCGGAAGGTCGCCGCCGCGCGCAGCGTGGTGCTGGTTCATCAATATGATACGTTCAAGACAAATCCTTACTGGGAAACATTGCTTCCTGACTGCGTGCACCCTTCGTCAAACGGGTATGCCGTCAAGGCGCGCAACACGGCGCAAGCCCTCATCCCGATTATTCAAAAGCTCAGGAACAACTGATCGTGTCGATCCGCTTGCTCGGTCGATCACGCCTGCAAATCGGGATTCGACGGCCGCTGCCATGTGGCCAGGACTTCGAAGGATGAACTTCGGGTATCGCCTAGCTGATAAAGATACCCATAATATGGCAGTGTTCCAGTATTCCGCCGTGCGATATCGGGTCGTCCGACTCGACGTTACACAAAATTAGGATTCCTCTCCGTTATGAGTGACATGATGCAGATATTTACAGGTTGTTCTCGAAGAAGAGCGAGCCGATACAGGACGAAACTTCTTTGGAAGCGCACGAACCGTCTCCAGATGAACGTTTCCATTTTCCAGTCCATGAAGTGAGTAAGTGTCGGCCGTCACAGCCATGTGAACCGTCCAACTGTCTATCATTGGGGCGCGCCGTGCACATTCAGCATAGGGCATTTCTGCTCGGTTGCGCATGGTGCGACCTTCATACTTGGGGGAGAGCATCCCAAGCTTTCGCTGTCCACCAATACGACCCTTCATCGGATTATTCCCTCTAATCGCTGGAAAGGCGACGTCATTCTTGAAAACGATGTTTGGATCGGTGCGAATGCGACCATACTTTCCGGAGTCACGATACGCACTGGAGCAATTATCGGAGCAGGTGCAGTCATAACGAAGGACGTTCCGCCATATGCAGTCGTTGTTGGCAACCCGCAGCGCGTTCTGCGTTATCGCTTCGAATCCGGCTTGATCGAGCGGTTGATCGGCTCCCATTGGTGGGAACACGAACCGGAGACACTGAATCCGCTCTTTAAACAGAGTCGAGACGTTGAGGAGTTCTTGGACTTGCTAGCGGATTGCGTCCATCGCGGAAGCCATGAAAATTCGTGAAACCTCGTACATGAGTCGGCTACATTTCCGGGATAAGATGATAGCCGTTCGACATCGATATCGACACGCCACGCTGCGGAGGTCCGATGGATCGTCAGGAAATTATCTCTCGCCACATTACTAAAGACAAATTGGGTATCGAGGATTGGCGCTTGGTTCAAAGGCATCGCGCCCAAGCGGCTCGGCTACAACTGTTTGATCCTGGATGTCTTCGATACTGAAACATTACGCGAGCGGGCGCGCCGAGGCCCAAGTATTCCACCGGAGAGGGTCGCAGAGATAGAAGAAGTAGACCTGGTCGGGTCGGCGACGTCGCTAGCCAAACTGATCGAGGCAAAACGCCTGACTGGTCAGGTCGATTACATCGTACGTCTCATAATATCGAACATATGCCGGATCCAATCCGGTTTTTCAACGGTTGCGAAGTCGTTTTGAAGCCTGGAGGATATCTAAGCATGATCGTTCCCGACCGGCGCTGCTGCTTCGACTATTTTCGCCAGGTTTCATCGGTCGCATCGGTCATCGAGGCGTACTTCGAACGGCGTGACAGACCGACTCAGGCGCAAGTATTCGACCAAAACGGCTATGCCTCGCGCAGCGTTGCAAACGGCGCGGAATCCATTGTCTTTCCGATGCTCTCCGATCCGCATACCATCGAGCCTTTTCCCCGTCTCGAGCAAGTATTTGAGGCGTGGCGCAATTTCGTCGAACTTCCTCAGGACAGGTATCAGGACGCCCATTGCTGGATATTTACGCCCTCTTCATTCGAACTGTTGATACTCGACCTGTCCTTTCTCGCGCTTACTCGGCTCGAAGTCGAGTCGATAGAATCGGCCGATGGCGAATTCTACGTACATTTGCGCAATGGAAATGGTGCGTGCCAGCGAGATCGGAACGCCATTTATGACAAGCGTATTGAACTGCTCTTGCGCATCAGCGACGAAGCGGCAGTCACCTCTCCAGTCATGCGTGAGTCCACCCGACAAGTCGAAAATTTGAAAGCGCAGTTGGAAGTATGCGGCGCCGAATACGCACGATTGCAGTGCGAATTCGACTCGGTGCGTCACAAACTCGATGCGGCGCGAGGCTTACTTGACCACGTTCAGACAGCACTCGTCGACGCAAAATCAGCGCTTGTTGAGAATGACGCTCGCCTCGTAACCGCTGAGCGATCGCTGCAAATGATTCTTGCATCGCGGAGTTGGCGGCTGACTGGCGTATTGCGCTCGCTATCGACAGCCGCTCGTCGCTTTCGGCGATGAGCCGAATGGTCATTTAGATGGATTGCTGTAGGGAACGACGACTGAGATATATTCTTCTCCCGGCGGACAGTTCAGAGCGTTCGCCCGTTCAGTTGCCTAAGATGCAGTGCGGATTGACAGTGACACACCTTATTTCCGACAATTTATCTCAGCCAAATAGTGTGGCTCGTAGGGCGATGTTCTTACCGCATTACGACAATTTGTCAGGAAATCCACTCTGGCTTTCCTGGACGGGAAGTTATCACGCATGGCCTTCAACGTCATGCGCGACCTTATCGGAGATCAGAGATGGCACGACCTGAGGACTTTCTGAAAAACGGCTTTGCGGTCTTTCCGTCGTTCTATTCAGAAGCCGAAATTGACGCAGCGCAGGCAGCGATCGAGAAGTGCAAGACCGATCAACCGATACATATCTCCATCGATATGCTGGACGAGCCCGGCGGCCGACGTACTTCGCTGGGTTACCTGAGCCCGCAGGAAATCCGCGAGCGTCACTACAAGATCAACGACCTCTTTCTCGATCTCGAGCCGGTCCGCCATCTTGCGCTCTCTAACCGGGTCGTGCCGCCCCTGAAAAAGATGCTGGGCGACACGCCCGTATTGTGCAACAGCCTCTATATGGACAAGGGAACGACGCAGCCGCCGCACGTCGATTCCCTTTACATGACCCCGCAAACGCCCGGACACCTCATCGCGACCTGGGTGGCTATGGAAGACGCGCATGAGGATGCAGGCCAACTCGAATATTTCCCGGGCAGTCATCTGATCGAACAGATGAAGTTCAGCGACGGCGGCTACCACTTCATCGCTGACGAAATGGATGAGTGGAAGCGCTACATCACCGCAAAGGTGGAGGAAGCAGGCCTCGTCAAGAAAACGTTCGCCGCAAAGAAAGGTGACGTCTTCGTGTGGCACGCGAATCTGCTGCACGCCGGCGGCGCGATCAACGACTGGGCGCGCACTCGCAAGTCACTTGTGTTCCACTTTTACTCGAAGCACGACTGCCGCCGCATGCGCTGGGATGTCGCATCGATGAACGGCGCCTATTGGCTGAACCGCGAGCACCTCGCGATCCCGCCGCGCGTGACGGATTCGATCGCGTTCTCCGAAGAGGCTTATCTCAAGCGCTATCCGGACGTTGCGCAGGCCGTCAAAGCGGGCGTGTTCAAGACAGGCCGGGCGCACTTCGAAGCGCATGGTCGGCAAGAAGGCCGACTGGCGACGCAAGACTAATCGGTAGCAATGCTGCTGTCTGAGGGACCGGGCGGCATCCGCCCGGTTCGATCCCTGAGATACGCAAGCAACATGATGAACGCCCCATCCGATAGCGACACGAACGTGCCGAAGGGGAGGCGTTATCGACCGACTCACATCATCCCGCGACCGTTTCGTCGATCCATTTGCACAAAGCCTTCACGCCGCGCTCCACCGGCCATTCCGGTTGCCAGCCAAGCTCCTTGCGGCTCCGCTCGATGTCGCACGATGCCGCGCGCACATCGCCGTTCCGGAACATGCCGTTGACCTTAGGCGCTGGCGCGTTGTAAATGCCGGCGATCAGGGTCGCCAGTTGGCGAATGGTGGTCGCTTCGCCCGAGCCAATGTCATATGCCATATGCGCGGCAAGTGATTCGAGGGTCGCGACAGATGTGACGGCAACTGCGACATCATCGATAAAGACGAAATCGCGAACGATCTCGCCGTCCTCATAAAGCGGAATGCTTTTGCCTTCACGTGCGAGTTGTGCGAATAGCGACACAATTCCCGTGTAAGGATTGCTGAGCGACTGACCCGGCCCGTAAACGTTCTGCAGACGTAGTACGCCGAGCTGCACCCCAAACGATTGAGCCCATGCGCGAAGAATCTGCTCTTGGGTGAGCTTGGTCGAGCCGTAGACGCTCGTCGGTCGCGGCTCGGTATGCGACGCTTCGAACGGTAAGCACTTGAGGCCTGGAAAATCCCAGATCTTCTGTTCGAGCATTTCAGCCGAACGTTGACCCGGATAGCTTATTGCGCCCGAGGCGTCTCGCCATGCACCCTCGCCATAGACCGCGCGGCTCGACGTCAGTACGATGCGCTCGGGCAACGCCTGGTGCCGCACCAGTGCGTCCAGCATTTGCGTCGTGCCCACGACGTTGACCATGGCATGGCGCGTGGACTCCGTGAGCGACTGGCCGGTGCCCGTTTCGGCCGCGAGGTGAATAATGGTGTGCGGCTTGAGCGTCGGAAGCAAGGAGTCCCATGTCTGCGCAGAAGTCACATCGCCGACGATCAGTTCGACGCCCGGATGCAGTCGTTCCGGACGATCTGCCGTCTTGTGAATCTGTGGATGCATGTTGTCCACTGCGACGACACGATCAAAGTGGCGCAGCAGCAGCGGCGAAATCGCGCAGCCGATGAAACCGGCTCCGCCCGTTACGAGACAAATTCGCGTCATGCTATTCATCCTTTAAATGCGTGAAATATCAGCGGCCCACGATGGCGCAAACGTCAGCGGCCGCGCCGCGTGACAGTCCTGTAGGCAGGTCGCAACACCCTGAACGTGCGCGGGAATCGGAACGCAATCGACCGCTTGATCGAAAGGAGAAACTCAGACCATGCTCGACGCACAGTCGACGTTCCCAACGGGCCGTACGAGCCCGTGGAAGAAATTGGAAAGCCCGCATGCTTCCACTGTTCCAGCAGCGAGCACTGGTGGTTGAACTCGCCGTTAGGCATCATCGACGACAGCTTTTGCAGCTTCCATTCCAGCATTGCGTAGTTCCAGCCGGCATGTCGTGCGCTCAGAATCTGTTGCGTGGTATAGCGCGCGTCCTGTGCCGCATAGCAGATGAGGCGCTCCAGCACATGTGCGAGGCCACCGTCGACATGTCCCGGTTCTGCATTGAAATCAGTCCATTTCCACGGATGAGCGAACAGCTTGCGCAAGGCTTTCGGACGGAACCAGAACATCGTGCCGAAGGCGCCAACTGGCGTGTCCTGATCGAATGGCACTCTGATATCTAGCAAAGCTGCAAGCTCTTCGGCGCGTGGCCGGTTTCCAAACCAGACGTGACCCATCGTAGGATACGAAATATGCACGAGCGGGGGCACTGCGACACCGATGCACGGATTGTCGTGGAACATGTCGATCACGTTCGACGTGTAGCCCGGGCTGTTCAATAGATTTTCGAACAGGTGCCGCTTGAATAGATTGCCCTGCACCGCGGCGACTTGCGGGGATTTCTTGGTGTGCAGGCGACACACCAGTTCATAGCGGTCGCCCACGAACAAGTCCCGGCAACTGATGAACAGCGCCGA
>NZ_JALQDV010000014.1:0-1121 GCF_023631045.1 Caballeronia sp. AZ7_KS35
GAATCAGCCGAGCGCGCCGGGCGTCAGCTGCGCGCACCGTCTGGCTACGAGTTGCTGACAACAATTGTTCGCGCTCGAGCGCGCTCAAATTCATCTTTTCCATGCGTTTCATTGAATACCAAATCGGGTGCTTTTCCAATGACGCAATGGACTAGGGAGCCGATACGACCCGTGCCATACGATTGCTGAATCAGCCCGGTGTTCCTGCCGACCAGTCCGCCACCGCGCCCATGTGAGCCGCCGACGTTGATTGGACCGCTCGCGTAGGACTGCACAATCCAGCCGTCGTTCTGATTGACGAGACCGCCATAAGAACTATTGCCGCCGACCGATGCGCCGCTCCAGGACCGTTCTATCGTGCCCTTGTTCCACCCGACGAGACCACCGCCCCCGATGCCGCCGAACGGCGCGCCCGACCCGACTCCACCCGTCGACCACGCATAGGCGATGACGCCGTCGTTGCGGCCGGCGAGGGCGCCGTAACTGCCTCCCATGCCGCCCTCGATGTTGGTGGTCGCCACGCCGAGGTTCCGCACGACGCCTCCCGTTCCGAATACTCCAAACAGCCCGGCATACGGTACGTACCCCTGAACTGGGATCTGAATATTCAGGTTGCTGACGACATGGCCAAAACCATCGAACTGGCCAGCAAACGGTGCCATGTCGGCCGGGGCGATCAGTGGGAACGATGTATTCTGCGCAGTCTTTAGGTCGATATCCTTGCCGAGTGCGTAGTTGCCCTTCAGATCGCGCGACACGTTCGCCAGATCCGTGGCGTTGTTCACGAGCTGGTACGCCGTGATCTGCGTGACGTAGCCGCTAAAGGGCAAGCCCGGCCAGCACCGATTGGCGAGGAGCGTGCCCGCCGAATAGCTGCCGCTCATGTCGTACAGCAGACTGACGATGCCGCTGCTCCGCGACCAATCGATCGTGCCTTCATTGCCGATGCCGCCGCCGTTGTCGATACCCGTTGCATCGGCGCGAACGGTGAGATTGCCGCCGCCGATGTTGCGAATGGCTGCACCCGGGACGATCGATACGCTATGGGAATGAAATGAGCGCCTCCCGCCCTGCGCCGACGCTATAACTACAACAGCGGCGGATTCTCGATTTCGTTTGGG
>NZ_JALQDV010000015.1:0-94115 GCF_023631045.1 Caballeronia sp. AZ7_KS35
TATCCAACGTGATGTGATCGCGCGAGGCGTCTTCACCACTGTGAAGGACTTGGACCGTAAGCTGATGCGCTATATCCGCGAGCACAACAAGAATCCGAAGCCGATTAAATGGAAGTACGACGATCCATCGCGCCGAATTCGGCCGGTGCCATTTCAATGATGAGTGGACTAGGTACAGTAGCCCCCCCAAGTTTGACCGTCGTTATCAACGATTCTTCGATCTCGTCCATCCCACGCATCGCGTGCCCCTTATCCGATGTCACGAACACGATATCTATAATGCATCGACATCGTTGCCCGTGTACATCGGGCGAATTACAACAGCCTGCTAGAAAAAACGCCGCATACAGTTATATAGCTTCTGCGCCTCATGGCCCCAACAGCAATTCGAGCGCGCTCTTCCCGTCGATCAGTCGACGATTTCCCATCCGTATGTTGAATCCGGCCGCGCGCGTCACGGTGGATGAGGGTCCGCATGCAGCGCTCTTGCGCAACTTCGCTCCGGCGGTATCGACATCATCATCGGCGGCTTGCGCCAGCCGCGCCTGAGCGGTTCCGTTCAGGAAACGGAGCTGTTTGCTGATCCGTATGTGGTCGCGGTGCGCGAAGGGCATCGGCTATCGCAGCAGAATTCGATTGCGCCGCACGATCTCGCGGAGCATGACCGGGTCGTGCCGCAGCGCAATGTGCCCCGGCGCGCGGTCATCGACCGTATCTTCGCCCGACTGCCTGCAAAGCCGCCGCTCGTCGTCGAAACTAGTTCACTCGCGATGATGATCGCGATGCTAGCGGAGAGCGACTGCATCACGCTGCTCACCCGCGCGCAGATTCAGGAGGAATATCCGAGCACCGACATCGTTGCGCTTGAATTGAAGACGCCGGAGGTACATCGCGAAGTTGGCTATACGGTCCGTTCGGACCGGCTCGGGACTACCGTCCAACAAGCTTTCGTCGAGTACCTTCTTCAAGAGTGCGTGAGAAGGTCCAAGCTCATACAAGCTTCAAATAAGAATCCTGCATAGTCCAAATTTTCGATTGTTTGTATGTGATTATCCTAAATTTTCCTGCTCCCAATTGCATCGACGACGAGATTGAACCGCCCGGCCAGCAAGCCCGCCCTTGCCCGATATCGATACAGCCCTTCGCGTCCGGCAGCACTTGCATGCGCGCTAACACCGGAAGGCAAGAAACTGATGGCTGCGCGAGGCGATTGCTCTTCTGTTCCGCAGTTGATCTTACCATTCGGAGGATTGGCTACTCACTGCCGTGGCACGATCTGCCGTTCGCGAACGCGACGCTGTGATCCCAACGTCGCGTCAGCAGGTGACAACGTGGTGCGCGGATTCGCTGCGGTTGCGAAGGCGGGGCGCTGGGCTGCATCGCGGGAGACACGTCGACATACGTCAAGAATGAACTGCGGTCGAGTCTTTCAAACGCGATTGCCGGCATGCATGAAAGACGTGATCTTTCGCCGTACGGAATGTTGGCGTTCTTAGCACAACCGAAATACACCACCCGCGTGGGCGCGGGGGGCACGCGGGTGGAATAAAGGTAAGCAAGGCTCAAGCTCGCTGCGCGCTCCATCGGACTCGACACCACTGAGACATTCTCCCTGCAAATGAGAACACCCGAAGCGCCCCGATGCATTGCATTTGACGCAACTTTATCACTATGCAGCACCATTAACCATTTGCTCAATCGAGACGCCGTTTTTTTCAACTTGCGTATCGCATCTCGCTGGCAAAATTTGGACATCGCAAGAACAAAGTGAAAAAGCTCACGGGTGCGGCGATCTCAGCACTGCTATCCCGGTCAAGTGAGCGATACGACGGAGACACAGAGAAATGAAATATCGGACCGCGATGTGCGTCTGCGCTGCTCTTCTTGGCGCTTCGTCCGCACGGGCGCAAGACATCGAAGAGGACGCACCGCCGCCGAAGCCGGTCGGCGCAAGTTCAGTGACGCTCTATGGCTTGATCGATCAGGGTGTCGAGTTCGTCAACAACGTCGCGGTCGGCAAGAACAAGACAGCCAACGGATGGCGCACGGGCGACGGCACTGCCACGTCCTACTTCGGCATGAGAGGCAGTGAGGACTTGGGAGGCGGCGTCAAGGCGATCTTCGATCTGCAAGGCGGATTCAGTCCGACGACGGGCGCATCGAGGCAGGGCGGGCGTCTCTTTGGCCGCCAGTCCTATGTCGGCATCGACGGAAAATATGGCCGTCTAACTTTTGGGCGTCAGTACACGATGCGCTTCTTCGGCATCTCTTTCATCAACCCGTTCGGAACAGGCGCGCAAGGCCTCACGACCCTCGACAACGGCATCGCCAACGCGCGCGCGGATAACTCCGTCAGCTATCGCTACTTTCTGGGTGACTTCGAAGGCGGCGTCAACTACAGCTTCGGCCGCGATGCCGTCGCAGGCAACAGCAACGTCGCGACGAACTGTCCGGGGCAGACTTCGCCGTCGAATCAGTGCCGCGAGTACTCGGCGTTGCTCAAATACGAAGGCCACACATGGGGCATCGCGACGTCCTACGAGCGCAACTACGGCGGCACCGCCGCCACATGGGGCGGACTGACATCGCCGGATCTCACCGACAGCCGCTTCACGCTGGGCGGCTACTTCATGATTCACAAGGCGAAGTTCGGCGTCGGCTGGATCAGGCGCGTGAACGAAGGGATTGCGACACCGCGAAGCAACCTGCTTTGGGTGACGGGAACGGTCCCTGTGACGCCGTTCTTCCATATCGACGGGATGCTCGCGCAACTCAGATACGAGCACTCGCCCAACAAGGCGCTGATCGAAGTGCTGCGCGGCGAATACCTTCTCTCGAAGCGCACGCTGCTGTATCTGACCGGCGAGCACATCAACAACTCCGGCAACCTTGCGCTCGCGGCGACCACGCTTTCTCCGGTGCCGACGCCTCCCGCGGGCGGCGCGCAGATATCGATCATCGCCGGTATCCGGCACACGTTCTAAGCCAACGACAGCGGGGAAGCAGATGCTTCCCCGTTTCGCTTTCAGCCGGCGCGTCTCGCGGCTTCCTTCGCAGCGGACATGTTCGCCACCGCGCCGAATGCCTGCTTGCGCGTCAGGCTCCCTGCGCGGATGTCCATGTCCTGCAGATACGCGATGTCGCTTTCGGTCAACGACAGATCCCTCGAATATGGACGCTGCGTTTGATTGAAGGTCCAGATGGCCTGCGCCGACGATGCGTCGAAGTGCTTCTGGGCGCGTTTGCGTGCGTCGATGAAAGCGTCGTGCGACGCGGGCGACATCAGGAAATCGTAGAGCGCGCCGTAGGCCGCCATCACCGAGACCAGTGCCTCGTGCCTGGCGTCGATAGCTGCCTCCGACGCGTAGGCCGTCTGGAAGACACAGTCCGGCAGCGCCTGCCACAGATTGCCTTCGCCGATGACCTTCAGGCCAGCCCGGTCGTTCAGATGCGAAATGCTGGCGCAGCAGGCGTCTGCGGCGCCGCTGCCAACGGCCTCGAAGCACTGGTCGTTGCTGCCGCGATCGACGAAATCGATGCGCGAAGCGTCGATGCCTTTCTCCCTCATCAACTGCAGCATCAGCGTATGGAGCAGGCCGAGTTTCGGTCCGACCGCGACTGTCTTCCCTTGCAGACCGGCGAGTGTGTCCGTTCCGCCGGGTGTGGCGAAGATCGTCAACGCGCACTTCTTCATGCCGGCGCCGACGATCTTCACAGGCGCACCCTGCTCGATGCGAGTGAGCACGAGGTTGTAGCCGGACACCATGCAGACATCCGCCGCGCCGCGCACGATGGCATCGAACGGTCCAGTCGGCCCGGGCACTTCGATGATCCGCGCGTCGACGCCGCAGGTCTTGAAGTAGCCGAGTTCATCCATCAAGGCGTTCAGGGTCGCGTTTTCCAGACCCGGATTGCTGACGATGCGGATTTCAGTCGAGCCGGCGCGGGCGATGTACGGTGCGGCGAGGCCACCCGCCGCGAGTCCCATACCGAGCGCGCCCGCCTTGCGCAGGAAACTGCGGCGGGTCGAGTCGTGGGTCATCTTCATGTCTCCGGATGCCGGTGGTGCCGGCTGATTTGTATGCGTTTCCATGTGAAGCGGTAGTCGGACTGCGCGCCGAGCTTATGCAGGATCGATTGTGCCGATGCGTCCGCTCACGGTCGATTGAGTAAAATGGCCGATGACTTAACCATTTGCTCATGCCAGGGAGGGCGAGAGTGCCGGCAGAACTCGACTGGTATCTGCAGGTCAACCTCAAGGCCCGGCATCTGCGGCTGCTGGTGACCATCGACACGTACCGCAGTCTGAGCCAGGTGGCGGAAGTCACGCACGTAACCTTGCCCGCCGTCTCGAAGGCGCTGGCCGAACTCGAACACGGACTCGGCGTCACGCTCTTCACGCGCTCGGCGCAGGGTCTCGTGCCCACGCCGCACGGCGAGTGTCTGACGCGCCATGCGCGCTCGATGCTGCATGTCCTGCACAAGGCGAGCGACGAGTTGCAAGCGCTGAGCGCCGGAACCGAGGGGAAGATCGAAATCGGCGTGCTGCCGGTGTCGGCGTCCATCCTGCTGACGCACGCGCTAAACCTGCTCAAGCAACGCTCGCCGGGCACCAACGTGAAGATCGTCGAAGGTTCCGCGGCGACGTTGCTGCCGGAGCTGTGGCAAGGCCACCTCGATCTCGTGATGGGCCGCCTGCCGCCTCCGGATGCGCAAGGAAGCTTCGACGAAAAGGAGCTCCTCGAAGAGCCCGTCATGCTCGTCACCGGCCGGCAGCACCCGCTCGCGCGCAGAAAAAAGCTCGAATGGCCGGACCTGCTTCCGTATCCGTGGATTCTTCCGCCGGCCGGCTCGATTCTGCGCGATCCATTGGAACGCGCCCTGGAAGCGCACGGCGTGCCGCTGACCAACAACTACATCGAGACGCTCTCGTTGCACGTCATCCGCGCGCACTTGCAGGTGTCCGACTGCATCGCCGTAATGGCCGATACCTCCGCGCGCGACGACACTCATCCGCAGCCGCTTCATACGTTGCCGCTCAGCCTGCCGCGTCTGCTGCGGCCCGCCGGCGTCCTCTGGAACCGCACGCGCACGCTGACGCCGAGTGCCCGGCTCATGATCTCGTGTCTCGAAGATACGGCCCGCCGCCTGGAAGAAGCGCGCGAAAGCCGCTGAGCTTTCTTGGCAGAAGCCGGTCAACGTCGCCTTAACCGTTTGCTCAACCCGGGCGCAGTTTTTCTCAATCCGCCGCGTTCTACCCGCTGGCACAATTGACTCGCGCTCTCCAGCAACGAGCGACGACGCGAACTGCCACCGGAAAGCAAGCTCTCCCGGCGACGGCAAGGACAGTTCCGCGCATCTAACGGAGACAGGGACAATCATGAATTACAAGACCGCGTTGTGCGCCTGTGCGACGCTGCTCGGTTTCGCCGCGACGGCATGGGCAGCGCCCGCGTCCAGTCAATCCGTGGAAGATTTCTATCGCGGCAAGGCGCTCACGCTGATGGTCAGCGCGGACGCCGGAACGCCGACGGACATCATCGCGCGTCAGTTCTCACGCTACTTCATGAAGTACGTTCCGGGGCGTCCCAAGGCCATTGTGATGAACGTCGTGGGCGCGGGCGGCATGGTCGCGGCGGCGTCGCTCCAGTCGCGGCAAGCGAGCGACGGCACCGTGATCGGCTTCCTGCAGCGCAACAACCTCTACATTCCGCTGCTCGACGAACGGCAGAACCGCTTCGATCCGCGCAAGGTCAGATGGCTCGGCAGTCTCAACAAGGTCGAATACTGCCTCGTTTCGATGACGCGGTCCGGCGTGACGACCGCCGACGACCTGAGCAAGAAGAAGATGTATGTCGGCGCGACCGGCTTCGCCAACGAAGATCGCACATTGCCGGCGCTGCTCGATGAATACCTCGGCGCGAAAATGAGCATCGTGCCGGGCTATACGGGTCGCGGTGAAGTGTATCTGGCCATGCAGCGCGGGGAAGTCGATGGCTGGGCGTCCACCATCGACGGTCTTCAGCAGGGCGAGCCGGTGCGGCTGCTCAAGAGCGGCAAGATGAAGGTGCTGCTGCATCTGGGCTGGCAAAGCCCCGCGGGATATGCGGACGTCCCGAACCTTTCTTCCTATGTCACGCGGCCGGACGTCAAGGCGCTCTTCAATCTGTTCGTTCTGCCGTTTCAGGCGGGCCGTCCGATCGCGGTGCCGAAGGACGTGCCAGAGGACCGGCTTCGGGCGCTGCGCGATGCGTTTGCGAAGACCATCGCCGATCCGGAGTTCATCGACGCGATGAAGCAGTCGGGCTATCCGATCGATCCGATCGACGGAAACGCGGTGGAGCAAATCGTCGCGAAACTCTATGCGACGCCGCGGCCGCAACTGGAAGACGCCCGCAGGCTCATCTTCAGTTCCCACTGACCCGCGTGCAATGGCCTCGCTCTCGCCGGGGCCCGCGCGAACATCATCACCAAACGGTAGACTCGAATGGCGCCCGAAATCATCGATATTCATCCACACATCATCTCGACAGACACGCAGCGGTATCCGGTCGCGCCTCAGCACGGACATCGCTCCAAGTGGTCGGCCACCCGTCCCATCACGTTCGAGCAACTGATCGCCGAGATGGACGAAGCCGGCGTCTCGAAGGCCGCGATCGTGCATTCGTCGACGACTTACGGCACGAACAACGCCTACGTCGCCGACAGCGTCGCGCAACATCCGGAGCGCTTCACGGGCGTTTATTCCTTCGACCTGCTGGCGCCGGACGCACTGAACACGTTCGACCACTGGCTCGCGCGCGGCATGGGCGGCATCCGGCTCTTCACCGGCGGCGCCACGCATCAGAGCGACGGAAGCTGGCTTGTGAATCCCGCGACTTTCCCGGTCTGGGAGCGCTGCGCCGAAATCGGCATGAGCGTGGCGGTCCAGACGACTCCGGACGGTTTGTGGATGGTGGCGGAACTGGCGGGGCGTTTCCCGTCGGTGAAGATCGTGCTCGACCACTGCGGCCGGCCGAATCTCGAAGAAGGCCCGCCGTATGCAAGTTGCGCCGGCCTGTTCGCGCTCGCGAAATACGACAACGTCTATATGAAGATCACGCCGCGCACGTTCGATCTCGCGCAGACGGCCACCGGCGGCGCGGACGCGTTCTTCGGCAAGCTCGTCGACGTATTCGGCGCCGATCATCTGGCTTTCGGCTCGAACTATCCGGCATCGGCGGGACCGTTGAGGAAGCTCGTCGAGCAGGGCGATGCGTGCTTCGCGAGCCTCAGCGACGAAGATCGCGCCTGGATCTGGGGACGCACGGCCAAGGCGCTGTATCCGATGCTGGCCGGCTGAACATCGCACGGACGCTTTGCCTCGACATCGAAACAGGTGAGCCGACGAAGCTCGCCATTCCATCAGGATGAGACATGGAGTTCTTCAACGATGCAACGGTGATGGCGGCAGGACACGCGCTATCGACGCTCCTGCAGTTCAACCGGATCATCTTTCTGGTATTCGGCGTGACGGTCGGGCTCGCGATCGGCTTGCTGCCAGGAATCGGCGGGCTGACGGGCTTCGCGCTGCTGGTGCCGTTCACTTACACGATGGACCCTTATGCCGCGTTCGCCATGCTGCTTGGCATGGCATCCGTCATCACGACATCGGATGTGATCCCGGCCGTGCTCTTCGGCGTACCGGGCCACGCGGCCTCTCAGGCGACCGTGCTCGACGGCTTGCCGATGACCAAACGCGGCGAAGCATCGCGCGCGCTGAGCGCGTGCTACATGTCGTCGCTGATGGGCGGGCTGATCGGCGCGGTCATCCTCGCGGTGTCGCTGCCGCTCGTGCGGCCGTTCGTGCTGTCCATCGGCACGCCGGAAATGCTGTCGCTCACCGTGTTCGGCGTGTCGATGGTGTCAGCGCTATCGGGCAATGCGCCGCTGCGTGGCGTCGTCGCGGCGTGCTTCGGGATTCTGGTCGGCATGATCGGCACCAATGTCGCGACCGGACAGATGCGCTGGACCGGCGACATCCTCTACCTGCAGGACGGCATTCCGCTCGTGCCGATCATCCTTGGCATCTTCGCGCTGCCCGAGTTGTGCGAACTGTCGATCCGGCGCGCGGCCATCGCCGAGAACGTGCGGTTCACGTCGCGCCAGGGCATGCGCCAGGGTGTCGTCGATACCTTCCGCAACTGGTTTCTGGTGCTTCGTTGCGGCGGTCTCGGCGCGATACTCGGCGCCGTGCCCGGCATCACCGGCGCGGTGACGGACTGGATTGCCTACGGCCACGCCTTGCAGACGTCCAAAGGCGCGAAGCAGTCGTTCACCAAGGGCGACGTGCGCGGCGTGATCGCGCCCGAAGCGGCCAATAATGCGCGGGAAGGCGGCAGCCTCGTGCCGATGCTTTCGTTCGGCGTGCCGGGCGGCGCGGCGCAAGCCATCCTGCTGGGCGCGATGATGGTTCACGGCTTCATCCCCGGCCCCGACATGCTGACCAGGCATCTCGACTTCACCTACTCGATGGTGTGGTCCATTGCGCTCGCCAACATCTTCGGCGCGGGACTGTGCTTCCTGTTGAGCGGTCAGTTCGCCAAGGTTTCGACGCTGCGTTATACGCTCATTCTGCCGGTGATCATGCCCGTCATCTACGTCGGCGCATTTCAGGGCTCGCGAAGCTGGGGCGACCTCTTCGTGCTGTTGCTCGCGGGCGTCGTCGGATGGACGATGAAGCGGCTCAGATGGGCGCGTCCTCCGCTGATTCTCGGCCTCGTGCTCGGCGTGCTGATGGAACGGTACATGTCGATCTCTTTCGTGCGCTACGGCACGGACTGGCTGACGAGACCGGTGGTTATCGTTCTGCTGAGTCTTGCCGCGCTGGTCTTCTTCAAGCCGCTTTTCACGGCACTACGCAGCGGCGGTGCCGCACAGTTCAAACCGAGCGGTTCCATCGTCCTGAAACGCGAGGATCTCGTGTATGTGTTCTTCATCGGCATCGGGCTTTATATGCTGGTGAGTTCGCAACACTGGCTTCTGATGGCGCGAATCGGGCCGACGGTCGTGGCGAGCATCCTGGTCATCGCGGCAACGGTGAGCCTTGCATATAAGGTGTTCGTGATTCCGGCGCACGGCGTCGTGCGCTCCGGCGGCGTGCATATGGATGTACCGGGCAATCACGACGAGAAACTCCCCGTTGCGACCGAACTGGCGCGCGCCGCACGCTTTCTCGGCTGGTTCCTCGCCTTTCTCGTCTGCATGTCGGTGATCGGCATGCTGCCGACGGTGCCGGTCATGATCGTGGGGTATATGCGCATCGACGGGCGGGAGCCGTGGAAGCTCAGTCTGATCCTCGCCGTGTGCGTGACCGCGTTTCTCTATCTCGTGTTCGACCAGATTCTCCATATTCCCTGGCCCGACAGCTTCCTCGGACAGTGGTTGCCCGGGCTGGGCGGACATTGACACTTCAACACGAGGGAATACACATGACGCAGGACCGGTTGAGGCGCATCGACGCGCAGCAGGCTACGGACGAACAGAAGCGGGTCATCGCGCAACTGGGCGCGGGACGAGGGCGAATCCCGACGCCTTTCAACATCTGGCTGCATAATCCGTGTCTCGCGCAGGGCATGGAGATCATCGGTACGCACGTCGATCGTTCGCCCGTGCTGAGCGAAACGGAAACGGAAGTCGCGATTCTCGCCACGGCGGTGTTCTGGAACGCGCCCTATGTGATCGCGAACCATCGACGGCATGCGCTGAAGGCGGGCGTGCCGGAAGCGGTCGTCGCAGCGATTGTGGACAAACGCAGGCCCGAGGGCGAACATGGGCGCTTCGGGCTGGTGTGCGAAGCGGTGAGCGACCTTCTCGCAGGCGGATCGGTCGACGATGCGCGCTTCGCCGCGTACGATGCGGGACTGGGCCGTGCGGTCATCGCGGAACTGCTTGTGACAATCGGCTACTTCACCTCGATCTCGCTCGGCATGACCCTGCATGCGCTGGAGCCGAAGGAGTGAGCGCAATGACGTTGCTGGAGACTTGACGTGACGGGGCTCGACGGCTATCTGCAGGTGAACCTGAAGGCGAGGCATCTTCGCCTGATCGTGACCATCGATACCTACCGAAACCTGACTCAGGTGGCGGAGGTCACGCATGTCACGATGCCGGCGGTGTCCAAGTCACTGGCGGAGCTGGAGCGCGGACTCGGACTCACGCTGTTTTCGCGCACGGCGCAAGGGCTCGTCCCGACGCCGCATGGCGAATGCCTCATCCGCCATGCGCGCGAGATGCTGACCATCCTGCATCAGGCGCGCGATGAAATGAAGGCGTTGAGTTCGGGCACGGAAGGCAAGGTCCATATCGGCATGTTGCCCGCTTCGGCCTCCGCGCTGCTGCCGCAGGCGCTCAACTTGCTAAAGATCAAGTCGCCGGGAACCAACGTGCGCGTGGTCGAGGGCACGCGCGGCGCGCTGCTTCCGGAACTCTGGCAGGGACGTCTCGATCTGATCGTCGGGCGCCTGCCCGCGCCGGACACGCTCGGCAGCTTCGAGGAAAAGGCGCTGCTCGAAGAGCCCGTCACATTGATGACCGGGCGGCATCACCCGCTCACGCGCCGAAAAAATCTGAAATGGTCGGACCTTCATCCGTATCCGTGGATACTGCCTCCGCAAGGCTCGATCTTGAGGGATTCGCTCGAACGTACGCTCAGGGCCCATGACGTGCCGCTGACGAACAACTACATCGAGACGCTTTCGGTGCATGTGACGCGCGCGCATCTGCAAATCTCGGATTTCATTGCCGTCATGGTCGGCACGCCTGCGAACGATGCAGCGCAACCGCTGTACGCGCTGCCGTTGACCTTGCCCAGACTATTGCGTCCGTCGGGCGTGCTCTGGAACCGCAACCGCGGTCTAACGCCGAGCGCGCAACTCATGATTGCCTGTCTGGAAGAAGCCGCGCAGCAATTGCAGGGCGATATCGGCTGAACTGCAGAAGTGCGCAATGGGTATGTGTCTTTCCGCGCTTTTTCATTCGTTAGGTATCCGTAACTAAAGCCCAGGCTTGAACGGGCACCTTTACCAAACGGTTAAGCGTCACGCCAGTTAATTCAATAGACGGCAGGGGCTTCTCAAAAGATCATGTCGTCAACGAGAAACGTATTCCTCCAAGGAGACTCAAGTGACCCAGAAAGTCCATCTCAAGCTCGCGATCGCCGAGCATCCGCATACTTCGGCCATCCGCGACGGTTCGATTCCCATCGAAGGCGTCGATGCGGAATTCATCACCGTTCAGCCTCAAATCGGCGCCTTCCGCCGCATGGTGCGCGATGTCGAGTTCGACGTGTGCGAGCTCGCGCCGACCACCTACATCATCGCGCGTGCCTACGGCGCGCCGTTCGTCGCGCTGCCAATCTTCGTGGTGCGCCGCTTTCACCATTCCGGGCTGCTCGTGCGTCCGGACGCGGGCATCAAGACGCCCAAGGATCTCGAAGGCGAAAAGGTGGGCGTGCGCGCATATTCGGTGACGACGGGCGCGTGGACGCGGCAGGTGTTGATCGATGAATTCGGTCTCGACTCGTCGAAGGTGACTTGGGTCGTCGATGACGAAGAGCACGTCACGCAACTCGAACTGCCGCCGAACGTGATTCATGCGCCCAAGGGCACGTCGCTTGCCGAGATGATGGCGAAGGGCGAACTCGTCGCGGGCTTCCACGGCAACGCGGGCATCGGCCGCACGGGCGACCCGACCGGCGGCTGGAAGGAAGTGGAAGCGGACTATCCGGACATGTTCCCGAACGCGGACGAACTGGAAGCCGAATACTACGCGCGCACCGGCGTGTATCCGATGCACGGCACGATCGTCGTCAAGGATTCGGTGCTCGCCGAACATCCGTGGGTGGCGAAGTCGATCTACGACGCGTTCGACAAGGCGAAGAAGCAATGGCTCGCCAAGCTCAATGCGGGCGAACTCGACGACAAGAAGAACAAGAAGTACATCGAGTTGCAGAAGATCGTCGGCAACGATCCGCTGCCCTACGGTATCGAAGAGAACCGCAAGACCATCGAAGCGCTCGAAGCAACCGCATTCAAGCAGGGGCTGACGCCGCGTCGCATGTCCATGAACGAGTTGTTCGTCGATCCCCGCGTTTGAACCTGCACGGAAAGCCAAGAACATGATCATCGATTGTCACGGCCACTTCACGACCGTCCCCGCTTCGTTTCGCGAATGGCGCGCGAAGCAGATCGCATCCGCCGACGATCCCGCCAACGCGCCGCCTCTCTCCGGCGCGCACGTCACCGACGACGACATCCGCGAAGGCGTCGGCAACGGTCAGTTGCGTTTGCAGAAGGAACGCGGCGGCGACCTCACGCTGTTTTCGCCGATTGCCGGTCTCATGAGTCATCACCTCGGCAACGAGCGCACGAGCCTGGAATGGGCCGAGGTGTCGAATAACCTCGTGCGACGGGTCTGCGACCTGTACCCGGATAACTTCGCGCCGGTGTGTCAGTTGCCGCAATCGCCGCTCGCGCCGCCGAAGAACTCGGTTCCCGAATTGCGCCGTTGCGTCGAGGAAATGGGCTTTGTCGGCTGCAACCTGAATCCCGACCCGAGCGGCGGCTACTGGACCGGCAAGCCGATGACGGATCGCGAGTGGTATCCGGTCTATGAAGCGCTGTGCGATCTCGACGTGCCCGCGATGATTCACGTGGCGGCATCGTGCAACCCGTGTCACCACGGCACGGGCGCGCACTATCTGAATGCGGATACGTCGGTATTCATGCAGCTCTTGCAGGGCGATCTCTTCAAGGACTTCCCGACGCTGCGTCTCGTGATTCCGCACGGCGGCGGCGCGGTGCCGTATCACTGGGGCCGGTATCGCGGCATGTCGCTGGAAATGGCCAAGCGTCCGCTCGAAGGCTTGCTGAACAACATCTTCTTCGACACATGCGTCTATCACCATCCGGGCGTCGAGTTGCTGACCAAGGTGGTGCCGACGAGCAATGTCCTTTTCGGTTCCGAAATGATCGGCGCGGTGCGCGGACGCGATCCGGATACCGGCGAGTATTTCGACGACACCAAGCGTTACATCGACGCATGCGAAGCGCTGAGCGAAGCCGACCGGCACGCGATCTTCGAGGGCAACGCGCGGCGCGTCTATCCGCGTCTGGACAAGCACCTCAAGGCGAAAGGACTGTAATGGACATCATCGATATTCATCCGCACATCATCTCGGACGATGAGAAGCGCTATCCGCCCGCGCCATTGTTCGGCAAGCGTTCCGATTGGTCGCAAGAGCGCCCCAACACGGTCGAAGCACTGATTCAGGCGATGGACGAGGCGGGCGTTGCCAAGGCGGCGGTCGTGCATTCGTCGACGACTTATGGCTTCGACAACAGCTACGTGGTGGACGGCTGCAATCGGTACAAGGACCGGCTCATCGCGGTCGGCTCCGTGGACATGCTCGCGGACGACGTGCAGACCGTCATCGAGAACTGGGCCGACAAGGGGCTCGCCGGCCTTCGTATCTTCACGGGCGGTTCGACCAAGGACTTCGATCCGAGCGAACTGGATAACCCCAAATCGTTCAAGGCGTGGGACACGCTCGCGGAACTGAATCTGCCGATGTGCATCCAGACCGGACCGGTCGGGCTGCCGCAAGTGCGCATGCTCGCGGAAAGGTATATGACGGTGAACATCATTCTCGATCATCTCGCCCGTCCCGATGTACTCGACGGTCCGCCGTATGCCAACGCCGAAGGACTCTTCGCGCTACGTGACTTGCCCAACGTCTACATGAAGCTCACGCCGCGCATTTTCGGCGACGTGAAGAAGGAAAAGGCCAGCGCGGAAACCTTCTTCCCGCGCGTGGTCGAGGCCTTCGGCGCGCAGCGTCTGGCGTGGGGCTCGAACTTCCCAACATCGACGGGCACGTTGAGCGAGATTCTCGACACGGCGCAGCAAGGGCTCGCCTGCCTCGACGACGAAGACCGCGCATGGATCTTCGGCAAGACCGCACAGAAGCTCTATCCGGCGTTGAGCTGAAAACCTGAAAGAGAACGCACCATGTCAAACACACGCCTGAACAGCATCATTCGCGCTTTCGAGTCCGGCAAACCGGCGCACGCCGCTTTCGCCAAGCTCGACAAGCAGACCGCCATCGAAATGAGCGATGCGCCTTATGACGGCATCGTCTTCGAAATGGAACACAACCCGTACGACGTTTCCGCGCTCGGCGACGCGCTGCAGTACATGCTCAACCGCAAGCAGATCGCGGATTCGGGTTCGGTGGCGCCCAAGGTCACGCCGATCGCGCGCATTCCCGCGAACGGCGCGGAGATGAACCAGAGCTTCGCGAAGCAGGTGCTCGATCGCGGAGCGTACGGCGTGATCTGGCCGCATGTGGCGACGGTCGAGCAGGCGTACAACGCGGTTGCGTCCTGCCGTTATGCGCGGCCGAAAAGCGCGCCGCTTTATGAACCGAAGGGCGTGCGAGGCGACGGTCCCGCCAATGCCGCGCGGTACTGGGGCCTTTCGATGGCGGAATACTACGAACGCGCCGATGTCTGGCCGCTCGCGCCGCAGGGCGAAATTCTCGTCGGGCTGATGTGCGAAAGCACGCAAGCGATCGATAATCTCGACGACATCCTCGCCAACGTGCCGGGCATCGGTTTCATTCTGATCGGCGAAGGCGATCTGAGTCAGGAACTGGGGTTGCCGCGTCAGTACGAACATCCCGAAGTGCTCGCCGCGATGCGTCAGATCGTCGATACGTGCGGCAAGCACAACGTCGTCGTCGGCAATCCGCATGTCACCGCGAAGAATCATCGGCGCTTGCAGGAAGAGGGATATCGCTTCCTGATGTCCGCGCCCGCGCGCACGTATGGCGTGGTCGGTCTCGCACGCGAACTGGCGGGCTACTGATGAACGGCGCCGAAAGTCTCGTCGCGACGCTGGTCGGGCAGGGCGTCGATATCTGCTTCGCAAACCCGGGCACGTCGGAGATGCATTTCCTGGCCGCGCTCGGTAACAATCCGAAGATGCGCAGTGTGCTGTGTCTGTTCGAAGGCGTGGCCACCGGCGCGGCCGACGGCTGGTATCGCATGAAGGACACGCCCGCGTCCACCCTGCTGCATCTCGGTCCGGGTCTCGCGAACGGCCTCGCCAACATTCATAACGCGAAGCGCGCTTCGTCGGGCATGGTCAACGTCGTCGGCGAGCATTCGGTGTCGCATCTCAAGTACGATCCGCCGCTGACTTCGGATATCGAGGGTCTCGCGCGGCCGCTCAGTCATTGGGTGCGCCGTGCGGAATCGTCGGGCACCATCGCGTGGGACGCGGCTCAGGCCGTCGCGAAAGCGAGTGAACATCCTGGGCAGATCGCCACGCTCATTCTTCCCGGCGATACCTCGTGGCAACCCGTCGATGCCGCGCCCGCGCTGCCGTCCACGCGCGTCGATGCGCGCCGCGCGCCGACCGCGGAACGCATCGAACACGTGGCGCGCGTGCTTCGCTCGGGCGAGCCGACGCTGATCGTGCTCGCGAACAAGGCGACGCGTGGCACGGCGCTCGAAAAGGCGGGCCGCGTTGCGGCCGCGACGGGCGCGGTGCTCGGCTCGCAGTTCTTCACGGCGCGCATGGAGCGAGGCGCGGGTCGCGTGCCACTCGCACGCATTCCGTATGCGGTCGGGCAGGCGACGGCGTTTCTCAAGGACTTCAGGCACATCGTCACGGTCGAGACACGTGAGCCCGTCGCGTTCTTCGCCTATCCGGACAAGCCGAGCCTGCTGAAGGCGGAAGGCACGCTCGTTCATCCGCTCGTCGAAGCCGATGAAGACAGCGAGCTTGCCTTCGACATGCTGCTTCAGGCGCTCGGCGCGGCCGGCACGGCGCCGCTCCTGCAAGAGCGCATCGAAACGCCGGTGCCCACGGGCGCGCTGAATCCGGCGAGCATCGCGCACGTGCTCGCGGCCGGCTTGCCTGAGCACTGCATCGTCGTCGACGAATCGCTCACGACGGGACGCGAGTCCATGAGCCTGACGATGGGCGCGCGGCCTCACGATCTCATCAACAACATGGGCGGCTCGATCGGTTATGCGACGCCCGTTGCGACCGGCGCGGCGCTCGCGTGTCCCGAGCGGCGCGTCATCTGCATGGTCGGCGACGGCAGCGCGATGTACACCATCCAGTCGCTGTGGACGCAGGCGCGCGAAGGACTGAATGTCACGACGATCATCTTCGCCAATAACAGCTACGCGATCCTCAAGGCCGAGTACGCCAACATGGGCGCGGGCGCGCTGGGCGAACGCGCATTGTCCATGATCGACATCGACAAGCCGCGTATCGACTGGCTGGCGATGGCAAAGAGCATGGGCGTGCCGGCAGTGGCCGTGGAGACGGCTGAAGGCTTTCACGAGGCGCTGGTTCAGTCGGCGCGCGAAGCGGGGCCGAGCTTCATCGAAGTCAGGCTTTGACATTTAACGATACAGGCAACAGAGGAGCACACAGCATGACCACGACGCAAACCGGAGCGCCGACGTTGCGCGTCAATCTCGCCGAATACGCGGTGACGAAGGCGATGCGGGACGGGCAAGTGAAATCCGATCTCATGACGCTCGACTTCTGCGGGCCGACGCCCGCGCACAACGGCTTCAAGGCGATGGTGCGCGAAAGCCGCTTCGACGCGGGCGAACTGGCGATCGTCACTTTCTTGCAGGCGAAGGCTTACGGCAAGCCCCACGTCCTGCTGCCGGCGCCAATCTCGGGACGCTTTCAGCATCACTGCGCGGGTTACAACATCGACTTCGGTCATCTCGATCCGAAGGACATCGAAGGAAAAAAGGTCGGCGTGCGCACATACACGCAAACGACTGCGCTGTGGATTCGCGGCATCTTGCGCCATGAATACGGAGTCGATCTCGACAAGGTGACGTGGATGACGCTCGGCGATGGGCATCTCGCCGAATACAGCGATCCGCAGAACTGCCAGCGCCTGCCGGCGGGATCTTCCATCCCGCAGATGATGCTCGACGGCGAGCTCGCGGCGGCCTTGCTCGGCGAAGACATGCCGAAGGACGATTGCGTGCGCACGCTCGTGCCCGATGCGCACGCCGCCGCGAAAGACTGGTTCGCGCGTAGCGGCGTGGTGCCTATCAACCACATGTTCGTGGTGCACGAGAAGCTGTCGAAAGAGCGGCCGGATATCGTGCGCGAGTTGTATCGCATGGTGGCGGAGAGTCGCGCGGGCGCGCAGGGCGTGCCTGCGGTGTTTCCGCCCATCGGTCTCGAAGCGAACAGGAACGGCTTGCAACTGGCCATCGACTGGGCGCTCGATCAGAAGATCATTCCACGGCGTCTGTCCGTCGACGAGCTTTTCGACGATGTAACCGGAAGCCTGGGTTAAGGACATCGGAGACTGGAACGTGCGAATCATTCCACGCCTGCGCGCGCTGACCGGCAACCGCTGGGCCATTCTCGTGCTGCTTGCGCTCGGGCTCATGATTTCGCACGTGGATCGCACCAGCATGTCCGCGGCTTTCGCGGATCGTCATTTCGTGCAGGAATTCGCGCTGACGCATGTGCAGCGCGGATGGCTCGGCTCCGCCATGTTCTGGTCGTATGGCCTGCTTCAATTGCCGATGGGCTGGCTGGTCGATCGCTATGGCGTGAAATGGCCTTATGCGGTCTGCTTCCTGCTGTGGTGTCTCGCGGCCGCGGCCACCGGGATCGTGACCACGCTCGCCGCGCTAATCGTCGTGCGCCTCCTGATCGGCATGGCGGAATCGGTGGTGGTGCCGGCGACCTATCGCTATCTCGCCAATCACTTCGACGAAACCAGAAAGGGCACCGCGCTCGGAATCTATTCCATCGGCGGAAAGATGGGACCGGCGCTCGGCGCGCCCATTGCGGCATGGCTCATCTCGACGAGTTCGTGGAAAGCCATGTTCATCGTCACGGGGCTTGCGGGTCTATTCTGGCTCGTGCCCTGGCTGCTGATGGTCGAAAACGACTTCCCGTCGCGGCAGCAACTCACGGCGGCGAAGCAGCGCGCGGCTTCGGTGCCGCTCGCGAACCTGCTGTCGAGTCCGGTCGTGTGGGGCGGTTTGATCACCAACTTCTGCTACAGCTATTTCGCGTTCTATTGCATGACGTGGATGCCTGCTTATCTGGTCGAGCAGCGAGGGCTGTCGCTCGGGCAATCGGGCCTTTATACGTTTTTCAGCTTCGTGGGAATAGCCGTCGTGGCGGCGTTCGCAGGATGGGCCGCCGACCAGCTGATCGCAGGCGGCCACGACGCAGTGATCGTTCGCAAGTCCTTCATCGTGGCCGGTTTCATCGGTGGGACCACGGTCTTGCTCGGCGCGTTCGCTTCGTCGCCGGATATGGCATTGCTGTGGAATGTCGTATCGCTTTCCCTGCTCGGCCTCGTCACCGCGAATAACCTCGCGCTCGTCAAGCTCACGCTCATTCCGAAGCCGGCAGTCGGACTGAACACGGGTCTGCAGCAAGTGGCGACGAGTCTCGCGGGCGGTGTATCGGCAAGCCTCTCCGGATGGCTGCTTCATGTGGGGCACAGCTACACGCTGCCGATGCTCGCTATCTTCGCGTTCCTTCTGCTCGGCGCCGCGAGCACCGTCGTGCTGCTGCGCAGGAAGTGGGCGCCCAAGGTCAACGCGATCGCATACGACGATGCCGCGCGCGCGAAGGCGGTGGATCACGCCATGCGCGCCGCGCCACCGAGCGAACTGCCATGACGCCTTCGCGCGAAACATCGTCGCCGTCCATGCAGAGCCGTTCGGACGAAGCAGTCTCGCTGCTGCGTCACGCGCCGCTCGTGCGTTTCCTGATTGCGCGCATCGGATCGATCGGCGCGCAGCAAATGCTGATGCTCGCGATCAGCTGGCACATGTACGACCTGACATCGAGTGCATGGAATCTTGGCCTCGTCGGACTGTTTCAGTTCGCGCCCGGTCTCGCCACGACGCTCATCGCGGGTCATTGCGCCGACCGTTTGCATCGTGGACGAATGGTCGCGGCGTGCCTCGCGTTGCAGGCGGTCGTGGCGACGCTGCTGATGGTGTCGATCGCCACTCACAGCGTGACGCGCGATGTGCTGCTCGCGGTCTCGCTCGTGCTCGGCGCGATCAGACCATTTCAGATGGCAGGCCAGCAATCGCTGTTGCCGATGCTCGTTTCGCCCCGGCTGCTCGCACGGTCGATGGCCCTCAGCACGGTGGTTCAGCAAATCTCGGTGATCGCGGGTCCGGCGCTGGGCGGAATGCTGTTCGCCGTGGGCGTCGGCACGGTATATCTGGCGAGCGCGGTGCTTTTCAGCTTGAGCGCGGTGATGTACGCATTCGTTCGCTACGACTACACGCCGCCGCCGCGAGAGCCCGTCACGGCCGACACAATACTCGCGGGCTTGCGTTTCATCTGGAGTCATCCGCTGCTGCTGGGCGCTATCTCGCTCGATCTCTTTGCGGTGCTGTTCGGCGGCGCAACAGCGCTCCTGCCGGTGTATGCGAAGCACATCCTGCATGTCGGACCGCAAGGTCTGGGCTTGCTGCGCTCGGCGCCTGCACTGGGCGCGTTATGCGTCGGGATATTGCTGTCGCGACGCGCAATCGCGAGCGGCGTCGGCAAAAAGCTGCTGATCGCGGTGGCGATTTATGGCGTATCGATCGTCGCATTCGGACTCTCGCGATGGTTCCCGATATCGCTGATGTTGCTCGCGATATCGGGAGGCGCGGACACGATCAGCGTGATTGTTAGGCAAACGCTGATTCAACTCGAAACGCCCGACCGCATGCGCGGACGCGTAGCGGCGGTGAACACGCTTTTTATCGGCGCGAGCAATCAGCTGGGTGAATTCGAGTCCGGCGCGAGCGCGACGGCGCTTGGCGTCGTTGGCTCGGTCGTCGTCGGCGGCTTCGCGACGATAATGATCAGCGCGGCATGGAGCCGGCTTTTCAGGCCGCTCGCCACGCGCGACGCGCTGCATTAGCGCGGTTTCCTCAAGTGACGACTGGCCATGAGAGTGTGGATTTGCAGCGTGGTGCGGCGATGCGAGCATTTGAAACTGAGCGTGCATTTCGCTGTGTTGAACGAGACTTACGGCTTCGTCGATTTAGGCGAGTACTACTCATGAGCAAACAAACCAGATCGCTTCGGTTTCTCATGCATGACTGGTTAGGACGCAATGGGAACATTCGAATCAGCAGAGCCGCGCGCTCGCGGACGATGCCCTGGGGCGCGGTGCGTATCGAGGTCACGCTCTCGACCACGGCCTGCGCGATCGTCTTCTTTCGCCACGGCGATGGATCGTGGTGCGTCTATCCGCCCGCATCGGCTACGCTCGCGATGAAACCGGCCTGACGTACCGTTAGCGCTCGTATCAATCCCTACTTGTTAACCCTGCTAGACTGTTTGAATGAGCTGCGCCTCGGTCGGGCCGCAGCGTCAGACGGTACTGGGAGGTGTTGCATGAAGCCGCTCGTCAAAGCATTGGCAGGGTTGATTCTCACCGCGCCGCTCGTGTCCTTGGCTCAAGAAAACCCGCAGGGACTGACTCGTGCACAGGTCCGCGCAGATATCGTTCGCGCCGAAAACCTGGGCTATAGTCCTACCGCGTGGGCCGATTTTCCTTACGGCGAAGTGCAGGCGGCGGAGTTCCGCGTGGCCGCGCGCAAGGCGGCCGACATGCACTCGGTCGACCGCATGCCGCAACTCGGCGATATCGCGCGGTAATGCGCGATTGCCGCAAGTATCGCAAGGCTGGCGATTACGTCATCTGCCCGACTGCGCCGTGCCATTCGTGCCCGGACCATAAGCCGTGCTGCCGGCCGCCCGTTCGCGCATGATGACAGCCTGCGCGCGCCGCAAACTGCCCGGGCAATCGCCCGAGCATTGGCTGAGCGGATCGTAGCCGGCCCGTTCGAGTTGTACGAGTTCCGTGCGAACCTGGTCGCGCGTAAGCGTTTCGTTCGATTGAGCGGATGCCATGAGAGGAACCATGAGCATGGCGGAGAGCATCGCGGTGGTCGGAGTGTTCATTTTTACCCTTTGTGATGTGCCGCGTAAAACTGCGGCGATGGAACGCATTACACACTAGGGTAAATACCGAGTCTATTGAATTAATCCGCGCAAGGGTTGAGCGTTTGGTTCAACCGCCGCACCTTGCGTGCGCGATGCTCTTAAAACTTGTGCGTCATGCCTAGCACGACGCCTCGCGCGTACGCGCCCGGTGCGGTCGGAATTCCGCTGTATTGCGTGCCGTCTAGCGTGTAATCGGCCTTGCCGTGGTTATCGATCAGACCGGCCGCAACATACAGGTTCGTCGCCTTGGAGAGAAAGTACTCGTAGGTGAGGCCAATTTGCTGCGCATTTTTTCCTTGCGCCGCGCGGTCATGCGCATAGCCGTACATGACCGAGACGAGATTGAACGGATCGAGCTGATACGAAGTGGACGCTTCGTAGATATCGCGCTTTTCGCTATTGTCCGTTTGCCGTTCCGACTGATACGCGAGATAAAGCCGCAGATTGCCCGCACGATACCCGGCCGCCGCGCGCCACACCTTTTGGACCGAGCTACCCGTTGCATTGCCTTGCGATTCGTAGCCCGCCGACACGCGAAACGGGCCGTTCACGTAGCGCGCGACCACGTTGTAGAAGCGCAACCCGTTGCTGGGTTTCGTCGTCTGGTCGCGCAGTGAGATCATGGCTTGCGCGGTAAAACCGTAGATCGTGGGCGCGAGATAAGCGATTGCGTTGCTCGCGCGCACAGTCACATCCTGAAAGTTGTTGATCGGCGAAGCGATGCTCTTTACCGCCGTCGGATCGATTTCGCCATTCAGAAACAGATATTCCGGCTTTTTCTGCCGCCCGACGCGCAATTCGCCGAACGGCCCCGTCATGCCGAGCCATGCGAGCCGGTTCCACGCGGCGGTCGGGTCGGTGGCCGCGCCCGTCACGCCGGAGAAGCCTTGTTCGAGCTGGAAATTGACGCGGTAGCCGCCGCCGATATCTTCGCTGCCTCTCAAACCATAAACGGTCGCGAAGAGACCGCTCGAAACCGCGCGCACGGCCGATCCCTGCCCGCCGTTCTGATACTCGATGCCGTTATCGACGATTCCATAAAGCGTCACGCTCGATTGCGCATGCGCGTCGATCAGCGCGCCTGAAAACAAAATGGCCAGCGGAAAAAATGCGAGCTTCTTCACTGTGTCTCCGTTTTGATTTTTCATCTTCGAATACGCGACGGCGGCGACGCGAACGTTTGCACGAGGCAAGGCAAGACGGCACGCCTTCACCGCATGTTCGTGTCGAGTCAGTCAGTCGATGTGCAATGCGCGCACATAAAGCGTGACGGGCAAGCGTGCGCAGCATGCCGTCGCGTCAGGAAGCGAATGCAGAATAGGGGATCGCACTGGATGCGTCCCTGTACAAAAGCGAGATTCGCCGGGATTTTTCAATCCGGTTACGGCTTGCGTTCGGATCGACGGAGGCATCCTTTACAAGTGCCCCGAAAAAAGTGCCATCGAAAATCAGTTTTGTGTAGGGACTCGCAGGACGTCTTTTCTTATGCTTGACCCCATCGAAGGCGTGAACATTCAAGACTCAATCTAATACAAGAGAAAAGACACATGGAGACAAGCAAACCCGGAACGACGCAGCGCTGGGCCGTGCTCGCGCTGCTCGCGCTCGGCGTACTGATTTCCTTCGTCGATCGCACCAGCATTTCGTCGACGCTCGCGGACGCGGACTTCATCCGTCATTTCGCATTGAACGATGTGGATCGCGGCTGGATCAACGCCGCGTTCTTCTGGTCGTACGGCGCGTTTCAAGTACCAATGGGCTGGGTGGCCGACCGGTACGGCGTGAAGTGGCCGTATGCGATCAGCTTCGCGCTGTGGTGCATCGCGACCGCGTTGATGGGCGCGGTCACCGCGCTGACAAGTCTCGTCGCGATGCGGCTCATCATCGGCATGGCGGAGGCCATCGTGATTCCGGCCAGCTACCGGTGGATTCGCAACAACTTCGACGAAAGCCAGAACGGACTCGCCGTTGGCATTCTCGCGATGGGCAACAAGTTCGGCCCCGCATTGGGCGCGCCGGTGGGCGCGTGGTTCATCGTGCACTACTCGTGGCAGACGATGTTCGTCGTGACTGGTCTCGTCGGGCTGCTCTGGCTCTTGCCCTGGCTCACCATGTTGCGCAGCGACTTCCCGTCGAAAGCGCAGATCGCGATGACGGATCGCAGCGCGCGCTCGGTGAGTCTCGGCAGCATTCTGACGAGCCCGGTCGTGTGGGGCGGCATGATCACCAACTTCTGCTACGGCTACTTCACGTTTTACTGCATGACCTGGATGCCCGCATATCTGGTCGAACAACGCAACCTGTCGATCTCGCGCTCGGGACTCTTCACGTTCGTCAGCTTCGCGGGCATCGCCATCGTCGCGGCGCTCGCGGGATGGGCGGCGGATCGCATCATTGCGCGTGGCGGCGATCCGCTCATCGTGCGCAAGGCCTTCACCGTGGCGGGTTTCGCGGGCGGTTGCTCGGTGCTGCTGGGCGCGTATGCGAATTCGCTCGACATGGCGCTCTTCTGGAACGTGCTGTCGCTGTCGCTGCTCGGGCTCGTCACCGCAAACAATCTCGTATTGTCGCGCCTCACGCTCATTCCGAAGCAGGCTATCGGCCTCGTCACCGGCGTGCAGCAGGTTGCGACGAGTCTGGCGGGCGGCGTCGCGGCGAGTCTGTCTGGCTGGCTGTTGCACGTGAGCGGAAGTTACGACCTGCCGATGATGGTCATCCTAGGTTTTCTGGTGGTGGGCGCGCTGGCCGCGCTCACTCTCTACCGTCCCGAATGGGCACCGAAGGTCACGGAACAACACGGCTCACTTCGACGCGCGTGAATGCGCGGGCGTCATCGCACTCATCACATTCAAAGAGAAACACGACACATGGCGAAGATCGTATTCGGGATGGCAGTGCCGCACAGCGGCATGCTAGGTCAGGCTCCGGAGGACTGGCTCATCAATGGCGAACGCGACCGCAATAACAAGGAACTGTGGTTTCGCAACCGGACCTGGACTTATCCCGAACTGGAAGCGCATCGCGAGGCGGCGTTCGAAAAGTATCTGAGCATCGAGGAACGCACCGCGCGCGCCGCGCGCTGCCGCACGGCGCTCGACAAGATGGCGGCGGCCTATCGGGAGGCGGATATCGACGTGGCGATCATTCTGGGCAAGGACCAGAAAGAGATCTTCACCGACTTCTCACCGTCCATTGCCATCTACAGCGGTGCGCAAGTGCATAACGGGCCGCCGCAACGCTCGGTGTACGCGCCGGATCGTCATGTTGTGCACGACTGTCATCCAAAACTCGCGACTTATCTGATCGAACATTTTCAGCGCGAGCGCTTCGATCTGACCGATCTCTTCGCGTGGCCCGACAACGTATGGATGAAGCCGCTGCCCGAATACCCCGTCGTGCCGCATGCGTACAGCTTCGTCTATCACCAGATCATGGGCGATGCGCCGCCGCCGCATGTGCCGGTCATCATGAACTGCTTCTATCCGCCGACGCAGCCTTCGATGTCGCGCTGCATCGAGTTCGGCCGCGTGTTGCGCGACGCCATCGCCGCGTGGCCGGAAGACGTGCGCGTGGGAATCTTTGCATCCGGCGGCCTCTCGCACTTCGTGAACGACGAGGAGTTCGATCACCGCATCATGAAGATGCTTGCCGATTACGACTACGACGGCCTCGCCGCCGTGGACGACCGCTCGTATCAGTCCGGCACGTCGGAGATCAAGCTCTATGTGAGTGTGATGAAGGCCATGCAAGAAACCCGCGCGCAGATGACGCTGGTGGACTATGTGCCGTGCTGGCGCACGCCCGCCGGCACCGGCGAAGGCATGGGCTTCATGTATTGGAAGGCTGACGAATGAGTGCGGCAGATTAATCGTTTTACGAAATATCGCGCATAAAAATGAATGGAGGCATGCTGTGTTTTGGAGTACGTTTTCAAGGAGCTTCGTGGCGAGCCTGATCGCCGGCGCATGCGTCGCGGGTCAGGGCGCCGCGAATGCGGCATCGAACGACGCGAACGGCAAAAGCGGAACGATGCTGCTCAACCGCGTCGGTCCGGTGACGTCGGAGTTGTATGTCGCCAATGCGGATGGCAGCGACGAACGCAAGCTGCTGCCGACGCCCGGCTTCGACTATCACGCGTCGTTTTCGAAGGACGGGCAGTGGATCGTGTTCACATCCGAGCGTGACGGTCTGGGCGAATCGAATCTTTATCGCGTGAAGGTCGACGGAACGGGCCTGCAGCGTCTAACCGATCATATCGCCGTGGACGATGCCGCCGAGTTCTCTCCCGCCGACCCGAATGTGATCGCGTTCGTGTCATCGCGCAAGGGCGATGCAGGCTTCGGCACAACCAACGTATGGACGCTCGACATCGCGACCGGCGCGCTGACCAATGTCACCGGCGCGATTCCATTCGATGCGTCGAAGCCGCACAGTTACTTTCGTCCATCATGGTCGCCGGATGGCAAGTGGATTGCGTTGTCTTCGGATATCGGCTCGGAATGGCGCGGACATAATCTTCCGGTAGGATGGGAACGCACGCAGGAAAGCAGCATCTATGTCATCCGGCCCGATGGCTCCGGGTGGAAAAAGATCGCGAGTCACGCGGGCTTCGACGAGGGCTCGCCTTCTTGGTCTCCAGACGGCACGCATGTAGTGTTCTACGAAACGCCGGTCGAATCGACGTGGGGCGCGCATCGGCCTGAAGGTATTAATGCAGTCAGCTCGCAGATCGTGTCGGTTGGGCTCGCGGATCTTTCGAAGACCACGCTCACATCCACGCCCGGCTTCAAGGTCTTTCCACATTACCTCGAT
The DNA here is from genome assembly GCF_023631045.1 of Caballeronia sp. AZ7_KS35. NCBI lineage: Bacteria > Pseudomonadati > Pseudomonadota > Betaproteobacteria > Burkholderiales > Burkholderiaceae > Caballeronia > Caballeronia sp. AZ7_KS35. The sequence continues at coordinate 25,891 of NZ_JALQDV010000015.1, forward strand.
GCGGACACCGTTGCGTATCACGTGAAAGGCGGCGACACCGAAGGCATTTATACGACCGCGGGCGCGTTTCGCTCGACGGCGAACACTGGCATTCGCTCGCCGCATTATTCGGCGGACGGCAGAAAGATGGTCTACGAAAAGATCACGTTCCGCCCGGCTCGTCCGAACGGCACGCCCATGTTCAGCTTCGATCCGGCGTGGGCGTACAAATATATCGACGTGTTTCCGCAACTCTCGCTCGACGGCAAGCAGCTCGTGTACACGGAGAAGGCGGTCGGCTCGTCGATTGCCGTCATCGATACGGACTTCTCGGGATACCGGCGCATCTACGATTCATCGGCGAGCGGTCTCGATGCCGACATGGTGAAGAAAGGTCTTGCCGGCGCGTTCCAGCCGACCTGGTCGCCGGATCGTCAGTGGGTCGCGTTCGGCATCGGCGACTGGTTCTTCACGCGCGGCGCGGGACCGGGGCGCATCGCGCGCATCAGGGCCGACGGCAGCATGAACGGGCATCCCGAGATTCTCACGGACGGCGCCATGAACGCGGGTTTTCCAAGCTACTCGCCGGATGGAAAGAAGATCGTCTATCGCGTGTCGAACGCGACGCTGCAAGGCTTACGCATCCTCGATCTGGATGCGCGCACGACCACGGTTCTTACGGACGGGCAGGACAATTTGCCGGGCTGGTCGCCGGACGGCACGCGAATCGTCTTCACGCGCAAGCAAGTGAGTCCGGACGATCCGAACAAGTTCAACTACGACGTGTTCACGATCAGGCCCGACGGCAGCGGCCTGGCGCGACTCACAACGGACGGCTCGAATCAGGGTCATGCGGTGTGGACGTATGACGGACGTATCGCGTATAGCTCCGGCAGCTATGGGTTTCGCGACGAACTGGCGCTGTACGACAACAGCTTCCAGCCCGACGGGCAGAACTGGGTGATGAACGCCGATGGCAGCAATGCGCACGCTGTCACCGACACGCTCTGGGAAGAAGCGATGCCGCTCTACGTGCCCGATCACTGAAGCGCGCGTTGCTTTGCCAGGAAAAGGCGTCGTGCTCAGGCACGACGCCTTTTTTCTTGAGCGTCACCTTAAAAAATCCAAGCGTGCTGCTAAGAAAAATGCCAGCGAATCTCACTTTTGTGTAAAGGCTCGCGGGTCCGATTTCAATACCATGGACTGGCGCTTCCAATAGAAAAGCAAGCGAGAAAGCGCAGCCTGACCCATAGCAAATACACACCGGATTCACTGCGATGTCCCGACATCACGCGAATCGAAAGGTGTGAACAAAAAAAATGGATGGAGACATGAAAAAGCTATCGACCGCCTTGAGCAGGCCATTCTTCAGCGCCGCGCTGCTGTGTTGCATGAGCGAATATGCCCACGCCGAAGTCTATACGGCGCCCAATGGCTCCGAGCCGCCGCAGGCCAGGCAAACCCAGGTGAATCCCACCGCGCCGCTGTCCGCGCCCAGTCTCAAGTCCGGCGAAGATCTCGGCGAGCCGCCCGTAAGCTGGAACGATACTTACATCGGCTATCGCTACGGGAGCGATTTTCACTATCCGGGGATTGCGAAGAAGGTGGCGCAGAACATCGGTTCTCTCACGACGACCGGTGGCTTTCGCTTTGGCAGCTATGCGTTCAATGTCGACTATCTTGTGTCGAACTCGGCCAATCCGGAAGCGGGCGGTCCGTCGTCGGGCGGCGCTCAGGAAGTGTATAGCGTGGGGCGCGTCGAGCTGAGCGCGGGCAAGATACTGGGCCATTCGATGGGCTTCGGTTTCGTTCGCGACTATGGCCTGACCGTCGGCTACGAGTTCGGCACCAAGAACGATGCATACGCCGAGCGCGCGCGCATGCTGGTGCTCGGGCCGACCATCGAGTTCGCGGTGCCTCACGGCTTCTGGAACATCACGGCGGGGCTGCGCACCGAAAGCAATCACAACGGCATAACCGGCACCGACGTGCATTTCCATGCGGCATGGCACGTCGAGAGTTCGTGGCTCTTTCCGTTCAGGGCGGGTCCGGTGCCGTTCATTCTGCGCGGCTTCGCGAGCGTGACGGGTCCGAAGGGCAAGGACGGATTCGGCGTCGATACGCAGACCGAGTTCCTCACGCGCCTTTCGCTGCTCGCCGATCTCGGCTCGTTCGCCGGGCATCCGCGCGCGGTCTACGCGGGCTTCGGCTACGAATACTGGCATCACATGTACGGCACGCCATCGGGCGCAGCGCCGGGCACCATCACTTCCGTTCCCATGGTGATGGCCGAAGTCCACTTCTGATCACGACGAACGTCCGGGCTGAATGAATTGAGCGCGCAATCCGCGTGCGGCTTCGCGCTGCTCAAAAGAAGATGTCAGGAGACAATGTGAAGAAGGTGAGACTCGCGCTTGCAGGTGTGGCGTGCGTGTGCGTGCTTGATTACGCGCATGCGCAATCGGCGGTCACGCTTTACGGAATCGTCGATAACGGCATCGAGTATCGGAACATGACGGGCGGCGCCGTTGCGCGCGCCGTATCGGGCGGACTGTTCGCGAGCCGCTATGGGTTCAAGGGCAGCGAAGACATCGGCGGCGGATTGTCGGTCAACTTCCAGCTCGAACAGGGGTTTTCAGGCGTGACGGGCGCCGCCGCGAATGCCTCGGCGGCATTCAACCGTCAAGCGTGGGTCGGCGTCTCTGGCGCGTTCGGCGAAGCGCGCTTCGGCTTGCAGAACACGCCGCAGTACATGTTCATGAACCCCGAACTGGACCCGGTGGCCGTGATGAGCATCGGCTCGCCGATGAACAGCTTCAACAGTCTCACGATCCGCGAGAACAATGCGATCGCGTACTTTACGCCGACGCTTCACGGATTGAGTGCGCAATTCATGGCTGCTTTGCGCGACTCCACGACGCGTCCCGTCAACGGCGTGCAGTTCTACAACGCGGCCGTGCGCTATGTGAACGGACCGTTTCGAATTGCCGCCGGTTACGAGCAGGCCGCGAATGCAGCGGGCACGTCGATCCTCAAGATCTTCAATGCAGGCGGATCGGTGGCGCTCGGAGCGGCGCGTTTCTACCTCGCCTATCACACGGAGCGTCAGACCGACGACAGCGTGAAGCGCGACGTGTACGAGGTGTCCGGCGCCTATTCTTTCACGCCGGCCGACCAGCTTTCGCTCATGTACGGTTATGCGCACGACCGCCTTGGACAGGGCAACAACGCGCAGCAGATTGGCGTGACCTATTCGTACTGGCTGTCGAAGCGGACGACGCTCTACGGCTCGGCCGGTTTCATCCAGAACCGCAATCAGGCGAAGTTCACACTCAACGGCACGGGATATACGGGTCTGCCGGTCGCGCCGGGAACGGATTCGCGCGGCGCGATCGTCGGCATGGTGCATCGCTTCTGACCGCGGTTCGTCGGGGTAATTAGCAGGCGCATCGGTGGGATATATATGGAAAAATTCCTGGCGTTTGCGCGGTCCTTCACTGGCGTTATGATCTCCTGCGCGGTACATCCCGCGTGTGTCCGGGACATCGCATAAGCAGCGCCACGCGCTGCCGCGCATGCTTAAAATAGACGGCGGTGATTGCAGGCCAGCCGTCAAGGAGACGCAATGACAAACAGTGCCTCGGCAAAACATCCGCCCCGCGCGCGCGCCGGATCTCAGCTCACCACGGTCCCAAAGGTTCGTCTCTACGTCGATCAACCCGAAGAAAAGCAGTGGTTCGTTCATGTGGGTCATGTCACCGAACGTGGACGGTGGCGCACCGAACCGCATGCGCATCCAGAATACGGTCAGCTCATTTTCGTGCGCAACGGGCGCGGCGTGATGAACCTCGAAGGCCGCAACGTGCCCTTCGAAGGACCGTGCGCGCTTCTGCTGCCAACCGAATGTGTCCATGGTCTGGACTATGAATACGACGCCGACCGTTGGGTCGTGACGATCGAGGTGTCGTACCTTGCGCAGGTCAATGCGCGGATGCCCGAATTCATCGCGCTGTGGGCCGCGCCACGTGCGATCACCCTGGCCGATTCCGATGGGACCGGCATCGACGTGTACAACCTCATTCACAGTCTCGCGCAAGAAGTTGAATCGGACATGGTCGGCCACGTCACGGGAACCGAGGCGCTGCTCACGCTGCTTCTGCTCAAGCTATTGCGCGAAATGGACCTGGACGAAACCGGCCGCGAATCCGGCTCGCGTCACGATGTGCGCGTGGTCGAGCGCTATCGCAAGCTGATCGACGAACATTTCCGCGAGAATCTGCCCTTGCAGGACTATGCATCCAAAATGGCGATTTCGCTGGTGCAGCTTCGCGCGGCATGCGCATCGGCGGCGGAGCAGAGCCCGACGAAGATGATTCACGCGCGCATCATCACCGAGGCCAAGCGCAATCTGATTTTCGGTGACATGTCGGTGGAACAGATCGCGTTCGGTCTTGGCTTCGCGGATGCCGCGTATTTCACACGCTTCTTTCGTCGCGAAGTGGGGCAGGCGCCGAGCCAGTTCCGCGCCGCCGCGCGGCAGCAGCCGCAAAAGATGGGACAGTCACGATAGCGCCGTGAGTTCGCGCATACGGACGAAAAGTCCCGGCGAATCGGCTTTTTTTCCAGAGACTTGCGGCGATGGATCGAATAAGCTCGTGATAATTTCATCCGCCAATCGATCATGATGCAGCTCTTCCGATGCGCCTTGCCGGTTCTCGCGCTCCTGCTCGCGGCCACGCTGTACGCCAGCGCCGCCGTGCCCGCGCAGCATACGCCGCACGAATGGGTTTATGTCGGCACGCAGGATCGTCGCATCGAAATCTTGCGGCTCGATCCTTCGAGCGGCGATCTTGCAACCGTTGCATCGATCAGCGGCGATATCCGTCCCACGTGGCTGATGGCGCATCCAAGGTTGCCCATGCTCTACGCGGTCGATGACCGGAGCGACAAGCCCGGCAGCGTGAGCGCTTTCGTCGTGAACCGCGAAACGGGCGCGCTGAACCGCATCGGCGTTATCGCGACGCAAGGCGTTGGCACCACGCATCTCACCTATGATGCTTCTTCCGAAACGATCTTTGCCGCGAACTACAACAGCGGCTCGGTATCGAGCGTCGCGGTTCGAGATGGCATGCCCGAAGCGCTCGCATCGACGGTCAGCGAACGCGGCTCCGGTCCAGGCAAGCGGCAGATGAGCGCGCATGCCCACGACGCGCTCGTCGACCCCTCGGGACGCTATGTGCTCGTGCCCGATCTCGGCGCGGACCGTGTGTTCGTGTATCGCTTCGATCGCGCGACACGCAAGATGTGGAAGGACGATGCGAACGTGTCGCGCGATTTCGTGGCGCCGTTCGGCAGCGGACCGCGTCATATCGTATTCGGCGCAAACGGGCGCTTCGCGTATCTCATCACCGAGTTGTCCGCGGACGTCATGGTGTTTCGATGGGATTCGTCGGCGGGGCGGCTGACACTCGTCCAGTCCACGCCGATATCGACAACGGGTTTCTCAGGTGCGAAGAGTGGTGCTGAAGTCGCGGTGAGCGGCGACGGAAACTTCGTGTACGTCGCCAATCGCGGCGAGAACGAGATCGTCGTCTATCGCGTGGATGTGGTTAGCGGAAAGTTATCGGAGATACAGCGCACGCCCTCGGAAGGCCTGAAGCCGTGGAGCTTTTGCATGGATCCGACGGGCAAATGGTTGCTGATCGCGAATCAGGAAAGCGGAAGCATAAGTGTTAAAGCTATCGATCCCGTTACCGGGTTTTTGAAGACCACGGGTCACTCTGTAAAAGCGTCGAGTGCGGTGAGTGTCGCATTCGTCCGCTAGGTATATGTTGCGACGATAGGGTCGGTGCGCGAGGAGTTCAGCGCGCGTGTTGCACTTCGAGCGGGGCCATACAACATCGTTCATTGATAAATAACAATTCAACATAAATAGTATGATAATTGGTGCCATATCATACGTGCGGGAACCCGCCTTCTAGCAAGCTCGCCAGATAGTCCGGAGGAAAGCATGTCGCCCCACTTGAGCCCGTTGGGGATCGAGGTTCGTCGAGCAAATCGGGAGCTGGCATGGCGCGGCGAACGTGGAGGTTCTCCGCCCCAGAGAAGGCCCGGCTGGCTGCCCAGGTTCAAGTTCTGGGTTGACCCCAGCCGCAGTCTAACCGGACGACGGTGGGTAGAGCTTCCTGGCGTGGGTGAAGTCCACGACTTGATGAAGTCATTGTGGACTTCGTAGATCGTGAGGTAATTGGGATGCGATACGATCTCGCGTGTGCCCGGAACCCGACCGGGGCGACCGGAGTTCGGGAAGAAGGCTACAGGCTCGAGCGATCTTTCGACCTGTTCGAAAAGCCTTTCTGCTGCGCCTTCGTCCTTTTCGGAAATGAAAAAGAGGTATTCTAGAAAGAGCTGCGGGCTTCATCGGCCCAGACAATCGGAAGCCGCGTCAATCACGCTTCCCCGCATTCTTCGCGCGCTGCGCATCGAGAAGCGCCCGCGCTTCCTTCATGACCTGCTCGTGTGGCACGCTTTGCTTGACGCTGTTTCTCGCACGCTCGACGCGCTCACACAACGCGCGGTCGAAGGCTTCAGCTTCTTCGACCGTGTCGTGCTCGTGGATGTAAGGATCGAGTCGGGTTCCCATGGCGATTCTCGGTTTGTTCGTAACATCATAATAGCGCGCTTACCTTGACCCGTCAGGGAGTCACGAAACCCAAAGCGTCTCATCCGATCTTCTAGGGCCGAAAGGCGATGATGCATGATAGCTGGATGCTATTATCGTGAATGCTGCTATTAGCATGAACTATAGAATTGGCGCTCCAGGAATAGGGTGAATGAGCCAGTGTCGCAGCCGGTCAAACCGAGCCGCGTTGAATTGCTGGTGCTTACGGCACTAGTGCTGACCCACGGGCCCGTGTTGTTTGGCAACGACTTCGCTCTGGTGCTCGAACAGATCGCGGAGTGTGGCGCCGTGGTCCTGTTGCAGCAGGTGATGTTCGCGGACATGGGCGGGATGGGGGGCGCAGGCAGCGAAGACAGCAAAGATCGGCGGATCGTCTCGCGCCTGCAGGACGCGCGACCGATGTTCGAGGCGCTGTGCCGCAAGTTTCCGGAAGCCTTCCTAGCGGACGCGCGGGCCCTGCTGAAACGCTTCACGACGCGGACCTGATTGCACGGAAAGCGTCGCGATGGGTGACCGCGCGGCCAGCGCCAATGACATGTGTCGAAGTGCCGGTCTCTGAATGCGCCTCGCCAATTAACCTTATGTGAACTATGTAGGCGTGCTGAGAATACTGATCCGCGCTTCGAACTTAGATGTCCCGAACCACTTCCGTCAGTTCGCCTGGTTTGATGACAGCTGCCTATCCGCAATGAGTGTGCAGATGGTCGCCCGAAGTGCGCAGCGTAGCTTCAAAAAACGCTTCGTGGATGTCAGCGCGGGGTTCGAAGCGACTGCGTAGACGACGGAAAACATGAAGAGAAGAATGAGTTCGTTCGACGCCAACCGGTAATCGCCAGGCGTCGGACGGCACACGGCAGCGGCCTCGCTAACTTCCGGTGGGTCGGGATGCGGCGCTCGGAAGTCGACGCCGATGCGATTGTGCGTGTGCAGGCGGGGCCTGCAGTTCGCGCTTCTACACGCGCAACGGCGCCCGGTTGCCGCCCGTCAATGTCGTCGGCAGGGCTGTGCGTACGTCGATCGCGTCGGATGTGATTAACGGATGCTTCTACGGTCCGGACTTTCGAATCCTCCGACGGCTCCGCGGTTCGTACACGCTGGCAATCTCGGGACACGGCGGCATCGATCTCGCGACGCTCGCCTGAAGAACGCGCTGGAATACGATCGAAACGACCGGAACGACCTTGCCAAGCGCAACGATCACCCGTCCAAGCGTTAGTTTCACGGACCGGAAGGATCGTCGTCGCGGGAATTCAGCCGGCTGTCCCCGTTCGAACGTTGTGGCGTCCTGGACCCGTGCCGGACGTTAGGATCGCCGTGTCCGAGAACGCATGCACGACCTTAGTCAGCTTCGATGTTGATCAGCTTCGACGTCATCAGCCAATATCGGAAGTCCAGCCACTTCGTTTCCAGGCTTGAATCTGCAGTGCTTCAAGAAGCATTGACTGGTCCCACATTTCTTCGAGCGCACGGCGAAGAAGGGCTTGCTGACTTACCGGCGCTAGACCACCCGCGGGCGGATCGCGATCGAGATTGGTCGGAAATGCGTACCCTTCAGCCGTAGACGCAATGACGCGATCGATCTCTGCCGCAGTGAGATGGCCGTTGGCCTGGAACTCGAGCAGTATGGGGTAGACGGCCTCACACATGCGCGTGCGATCGACAGATTCCATCGCGCGTCCATAGGCCGAGGATACCTGCAGCAGGTTCGCCATGCGCTGCACGTCTGACGTGCGATTCGCACCGGCGGCATGAAACAGAGCTGGATTGAAAAATAGTGCATCGCCTTTGCGGAGCGGTAACTGTACGCAGTGTGCTTCGAAGAAGGTGCGAAACTCCGGACGTCGCCACGCCAGATAGCCACGCGAATAGCGCTGCGAAAACGGAAGCAGCTTCGTGGGTCCGCTCTCAATTGGCATATCGCTGTGCGCGACGGCGCCCTGAAGCGTCAGGAAAGGCGACATCGTGTGAACGTGCGCTGGGAAGCGCTGCACCTCTTCGGCAGTCTGGAAGCCTAGGTGGTAGTCACGATGTGCCTGCTGCGCCTCCCCACCGGGACGAACAACGTTGACCTGGGTGGTCATCTGATACGCCGGGCCGAGCCATGCTTGCGCGGCACACGCAATGAACGCGTTCGAGAAATAGCGTGCAAAGACGGAGGGCGCCTGTACGCAGAGTTTTTCGTAAGCATTCCAGATGCGGTCGTTCGCACCGGCCTTTGCGAAATGGTCCGCTCCATGTGTGCCGGAGGCACGTTCTTGCCTGATGATCGCTTCGAAGATGCGAGTCGCTTCGTCGACGACGGCGGTATCCTCGAACGCGTTCACGAGCACCAGCACGCCCGCGCCATCGCGAAGCACAGTTGCCCATTCGCCCTGCAGCGCTCGTTGCCGAACGGGATCAAGCAGCACTTCATCCAATGCGCGGCAATCGTAGATTGGAACGTCGCGCTTCGTCTCGACCGCAAACCGCAAGTCGACGTCGGACTGTTTTCGAAGGTCAGCCGCGAAAGCCTCGAGTGAGCAGTCACTCTCTCGATACCAGTTGTCGGTTAGCGCTTCACTGCCTCGCTCGATGGCATCCATATCTGCCTCCATTTTGCGTTCAAGCATAGCCCGATCGTCGTGGTGGGCGTTATCATAAACACATCAAAAAACCATCAAAGTTCGAGACGAATGGCTCGTCGTTTCCTCATAAAAGAGATCGCGTTGCAGGCTGGCCTGGGCGTTGCCACGGTGGACCGGGTATTGAACGGGCGCGCTCATGTGCGCGAAGGCACGCGCAGACGGGTCGAGCAGGCTATCCGTGAGCTGGAAAAGCAGGAAATTCAACTGGCGACGACCGGGCGTAAGCTCCTCATCGATGTGGTCGTCGAGGCGCCCACTCGATTCTCGACGGAAATTCAGGATGCGCTGGAAGCGGAGTTACCAGCGTTTCACCCTGCTGTGCTGAGACCTCGCTTTCTTATGCGTGAAACCATGACGACTGCGGAGGTCGTCGAAACCCTACACTCGGTCGCCAAGCGTGGTAGTCACGGCGTTTTGCTGAAAGCGCGCGACGTCTCCGAGATCTCCGAGGCAATTGGAGAACTGAAGACGAAAGGCATACCCGTTGTGACCATGTTCACGGACATTCCGTTGTCCGGACGCTTCGCTTATGCCGGGCTTGATAATCGCGTGGCGGGCACAACGGCGGCGTACCTCATCGGTCAATGGCTTCGTGGTGCCGTCGGAACAGTGCTGATCACCATCAGTGACGAAGGCTTCAGAGGAGAGGAAGAACGCGAGGCGAGTTTTCGGCGCGCGCTGCGTGTCAGTTACCCGAACCTGACTTTGCTTGACGCCAGTGGCGGACACGGACTGAATCTACAAACAGAAGAGAGGATGCGGCAAGTCGTCACGAGAAGTTCGAAGATAGCTGCCGTGTACTCTATGGGCGGCGGCAATACAGCTGTACTGAAAGTGCTGGAGGCGGCGAAGCAGAACCCCTTATGCTTCATTGGACACGATCTGGACCGAGACAACGTTGGCTTGCTTCGTCGGGGAAAGATGCAAGCCATCCTTCATCACGAGTTGCGCCAGGACATGCGTTCAGCATGCCAGCACATCATGCATTTTCATCGGCTTATCCCTGCCTCGGCCATCGCACCGTCCTCCTCGATCGTCGTAGTGACTCCGGAAAACATTCCGGAGCACATCGCATGTCGGTTGCGATAGCCAAACTTCTAAAAGGCAGCAGTCACATGCGCGGCGAGTTCCCATTCCACGCATCTTGCAGTAGAGAACGAAGTGGTTCGGGCTCTATCTGACGCGGATTCCAATAAGGATTGGACAGTGCGATTTCGCATGCACGGTCGAGATCGGATTCCTTCATGCCGATCTCTCGCAACCCTGACGGAATGCTCAGTTCGCGTCCAAGCTGGAAGACTCCGAGCGGAGCGCTTTCGCTACCAAGTGCTCGCGCAATTCGCATCATGGCATTGGGAGCGGCGTCACTGTTATAGGCTAAGGCGTGGGGCAAGACGATGGCGTGTGTTTCCGCGTGTGGAAGATTGAAGCTCCCGCCCAGGGTATGGCAGAGCTTATGATGAATAGCCATCCCGACGTGGCCCAGTACACTGCCGCACAACCATGCTCCGTAAAGACAATCGCCACGCGCGGACACGTTCTTGGGATCGGACTTGATGCCCCTGAGGCCCGCAGCCAACGCGCGTATGCCGTCCTCCGCCATAAGCGACATGACAGGGTTGCCGTCACGGGCGTACAGCCCCTCCGCCGCGTGTGCAATGGCATTCAGGCCGCTTACGAACGACAAGCCGAGCGGCAGGCTCAATGACAACATCGGGTCGTAAATGACGGTCTTGGGCAGCACCCGCGCATCGCGTCCAGTACGCTTCAATCCGTCCTCGGTGAGTCCGTAGATCGGCGTCATCTCAGAGCCGGCATACGTCGTCGGAATGGCAATGATTGGCAAGCTCGATTCCAGGGCAATGGCTTTACCGAGGCCGACCGTGGATCCTCCACCGATTGCCACTGCGCAATCCGCGCCGACCTTCCGTGCGTGCTCACGAGCGCGTCGTGCTGTCTCGATCGGAACGTGCATTTTCGCTTCCGCGAAAACACCTGCGCTGAGCGGCCCCAGCAAATTGGCAACCTCCGTTGCTTGCGCTTCCTGCTCCGGGGTGCACAGGACCAGAGCTTTCTGGGCGCCGAGCGCGTGAACTTCTTCGCTGACGCGAGCGAGTGCGCCGGCGCCAAAGATCACTTTCGAAGGCTGTGAGGTGTATACGAAGTCGTACATTGAAGCGTCCTTACCTTTCACGGTGCGCAGTGGGTTTCGAGCGGGAGCCACGAGGGCTAAGCTTCAGGCGATGTTTTTCGGTTGCCGTGCTTCGACTTCGCGGAACTGCTGCATTGTCGTGTCGAATGACCGGGTCGCCATCTCTTCCAGTGGCAACTTGCGATAGTCGGTCGAGATGATTTCGACGCCATACCATTCGCCATCGAATCCGGCGTTCTGAACCGTTTCTATGAAGCCGGGATTGTCGAAGTCGCCCTCGCCACAGAGCTTGCGACGAAAGACGGTGTCTTCCAGCAGCGTTCCCTCTATGGTCGAGCTAGCGTCGTCGAGTTCGATGGCCTTGATGAACTGCGGCGGGACCTTTGCGATTTCGCTGAAGTCGATTCCTCCGCGCACTATGTGCCAGATATCGAGCAGCAGGCCACCGTTAGGCTGGTTGGCTTCTTGAACAATCGCGAGACCATCGTCGAGCGTTTTCACGATCGAGAACGGCATGACCTCGATCGATACGTTCGAACCAACCTCGGCCGCTTCCTGACACAGCGTCGCGAACTCATCGGCCATACGAGCGAAGTTCGGCGTTCGCTGATCCAGCGCGCTGGCGGCGATCTTCACGTTCTTCATGCCCAACTTCGCGCCTAGTTCAAGAATCACGCGGCGAGCGCGATCCGACACCTGGCGTTCGGGACCGTCCCTGTACCAGTCAACGAGAAACTCGAGTTCGAAGTGTTTGATGCCGTTGTCTTCGAGAATGTGCTTGACGGTGTCGATGCCCACTTTTTCAATGGTCGCGACTAGGTCCTCGTGAATCACGCCGATGCCTCTCCAGCCGGCTCTGGACGCCGCTTCGACGCGAGCTTGTAGCGAGAAAGGACTGATCGAAGGCTGGAGTGGGTCCACGTCTCCAGCGAGCGTCCAATATGCGGCCAGTAGATCAATGTCACGTTTGCTCAATTGGTGCACTCCCAAACCAAAAATTCGAATTTCCGATGGAGCGAGCCAAGCCCCGCTCTCAACAGTAGCGCCATGATGCGAAGGTCGGCATCCTGCGTACGTTTCGTTTCAGCGACTAAACACCAGCAGGGCGGCTAGGCAGGAACGAGCTCTGCAAAGCGCTCGCTGATATGGCGTCCCGATGCATCGAGTTCATCCAAACGCCGCTCGAGATGCTCGTAGAGCAGCTTTCCATCGCGTTTCTTGAATTCGCCGGCTACCAGCACCGTATCGACGTTTGCCGCGCTTGCCTGCATCAGCACCGCCGAAACAGGATCGTGGACAGGTCGCATACTCAGTCCGTCAGCGCGGATAACAACGACATCGGCTTGCTTTCCGGGTGTCAGCGACCCGACGCGATCTTGCAGACCGAGTGCCTCTGCACCGCGTATCGTGATCCAGCTCAGTGCTTCGGAGGTCGATATCGTGGAGTGAGCCGGCAGCTGCCCGGTATCGGCCCGGGCTTGCGCATTGTCCAACGCGCGCTGCGACGCCAAAGCGACGCGCGCCACCGTGAACATGTCGCCAGCAATTGCCGACTCAAGGTCGACCCCAAGCGACGGGGCGCTGCCGGCATCACGCAAGCGGCCAGTAATTGGATGGCCGTGCCCTTGCGTCATTTCGGTCTCGGGCGCTACAGAGAACGTGACGCCGCGTTCGATCATCATCCGCAGTTGCGCGTCGCTCAGGTTGTTGCCATGCACGATATTGGTAGTCGGGCCGAGCAGGTCGCGCTCAGCCAGACGTTCCCAGCCATCGGGCGTCTTGGGCTCCAGCCCCGCGCAATGCATGCTGGCGATCAATCCAAACTCGGCGGCGAGTTGGAAATCGTGCTCCGACACTTCATACGTCGAGTAATGAGGGCCGAGGATCGCCATGCCGAGCGTGACATTCGCATCGCGATTCGCGAATCTGCTGTTGAGCAGCCGCTCGACTTCGCTGCGAGGATGAGGGATCTCGCTGAAGTGCTTCTGCCCGGGTTTAGGATCGGGCTTGGGAGAGCCGTGAAAGTAGACGGCACGGATGCCTGATTCGAGCAATCCATCGATGGCGCGATCGGTATGATCGGGCGTCGGATTGTTGTGGCACCAGTCGCCGAGCGTTGTCGTACCAAGGTTTAGCTGATTCAGTGCTCCCACCAGTGTGCCGATGTAGAGGTCATCTGGATTGAAACAAGTTGCAAGTCCCGCATGAACGCTTCGGAAGTAGGTTGGCAATGTCCAGTTCGCCGTTACTCCGCGAAGCGCTGTCTGCCACGTGTGCAGGTGCGCGTTGATGAGGCCCGGAATGACGATGCATCCGGACGCATCGAGCTGTTGCGCATCGTCTGCCTGCACGTCTGGCCCAACCTCGGTGATTCGATCGTTTTCGATCAGGACGTTGAGACGGCCGTTGCCGATGGCCGGATCCATGGTGATAACCTGACCGCCTGTAATCAGCAGCTTCATCAACGCGTCTCCATTGTTTGAATAGGATGTAAAGTCGTCGAGGGTCAAACGACACACTCCGCTCGACGTTGCCAGATCACTTGTTCAGCAGTTTGCGCTGCTGGGTGAAAAGCGCAAAGGCCTTCAGTTGGGCAGAGATGATCTCGCGCGTTTGCGCATCGGTGATGGTCCTGCCTTCGACGTCCACCTTGCTCGCTGCACCCGCAACCATCACTTCAGGCTTGTTGAGTACCTGGGCATCGAGAAACACCATGCTCTGACGCAGATGGTATTGGGCGCGTGCGCCACCGAAAATGCCGGGCGAGGCCGACTGAATCGCGACCGGCTTGCCAACGAACGGGGGCGTCGGCAGACGCGAGAGCCAGTCGAGTGCGTTCTTCAGCACACCGGGAACGGAATAGTTGTACTCGGGCGTCACGATGATGACCCCGTCTGCTTCGCTGATTGCATTGCCGAGATCGAGCACGGCCTGCGGGAAGCCTTCGGCCTGCACGTCAGCGTCGTAGTGGGGGAGCAAACCAACCGAGGGGAGCTTCGTTACGCGCACGTTTTCCGGAGCGATTTCCTGCAGGGAGTCCGCGATCGCCGCATGGAAGGAGAGGCGACGCAGGCTACCGACGAGCGTGACGAGGCGCAGCGAGTTCTGATCAGACATGGAAATTCCTTAATGAGAGGGTTTATGCCGATGGCGTGAGGGGCATCTAGATTGCAATTCGTTTCAGCGTTCTCGTCGCCTTCGGAGGGGCAACGAACACTGGCCTGGGGCTTTAATCAAGCCTGAGAGGCTTAGCGTGTCGACGCGCTTCAGGAAGGGGCGAACTTCGACGGTATTCCAAATCCCGGCCTTGTTGAACGGATCGTCGTCGACGAATCGCTGAAGCACGCCGACATCATCCGCTTCGTATAGGAAGAAGCTGCCGATCATTGTTTCGCCATCCGACTCCAGCAAAGGACCGGATATGAGCGTCTTGATCGGAGCAGTCTTCAGGTAAGCCTTGTGATCGTCGTAGTGCTCCAGTCGACGTTGCACCATGCCGCGATGATCGAGGCAATAGACCGTGAAATGCATGTGCTCTCCTGCATACCGCCTTCGAGCGGCAGTCCAAGTTATTCGCGGGCGTTCGTTTAAGCGCGCGCCTGGCGCAACTCCAGACTTTTCGTCATCGTTTCTCGCACATCGGAGTCGGGTTGCGAGTGGACCGGATAGTCGACCTGAAAGCGCGCCGTTCTGATGTTGCCGAGCCGTTCCCGCACCTTCAGGTGCTCGGGATGAGTCGCATATCCGTCGAGAGCAGCCTGCGAGTCGAACTCCGTGATCAGAACGACATCGCAGGCATAATCCACTGCGCTCGAGTCGAGCCCGACTTCGAGATTAAGCATGCCGGGAATAGCCCCACGCAACCCTTCGAAACTTTCCTTGACGAGCTGGCGAGCCTGCTGTCGTTCGTCCGGCGTTTCGCCGCGGACTCGCCACATGACGATATGTCGGATCATGCAGTAACCTCCGCGGGATTGAGTACGAAGTCGTATTTCAGCGTATAGAAAGGTGCATCGAATGTTGACCCGTCCGGCGCGACGCCGCTATCGTGCTTGACCCATTTGGTAATCAGCGTCGAGCGAACGCCGAACACCGCGTCCGAATCGAGATACTGGTCGCCATCGCGGAATACATGCGTAATCAGCGTCTCGTATCCGGGCGCCTTGATCATGAAATGCAGATGAGCCGGACGCCACGGATGACGCCCGAGCGCTTCCAGCATCCGACCCACAGGCCCGTCGTGGGGAATCGGATAGGCCTCGGCAAGAATTGAGCGAAAATGAAACCGGCCGTCTTCGTCGCTACGCAGTCTGCCGCGCGCCTGATGAGCTGCCGAACCTGACTTTTCGGCTGACTTCTGCACGTCGTAGAACCCATCTTCATCGGATTGCCATACATCAATCTGTGCGCCCGCCAGCGGCGTGCCATCGAGGCCTCGAACTTGCCCGCTCACGAAGCAGGGTTGGCCGCGCGCGCCGTTCGCGATGTCTGCGCCGTTTTCATACTCAGGTGCGCCATCCACATAGAACGGACCGAACACCGTTGCTTCCGTACATTCAGTCGGCTTCTTGTTGTTCTGGGCCATTACAAGCATCGACAATCCGAGCGTATCCGACAGGAGAATGAACTCTTGCCGCTTGTCGTCGGTGATATGGCCGCACTCGGTCAGGAACTGGATCGCCTTGAACCATTCAGCTTCGGTGAGCTTCACCTCCCGGGCAAAGCTGTGCAGATGCTGCACCAGGCTGGTGAAGATCGTGCGGAGTCTGCCGTCGCAGCGATCGTCCATAGACGCGAGTACGGCCTGCGTAATGGTGTCCTCGTTGATGTTGCGCATCGCTGTCGTCTCCTAGTGCGCGTATGTATGAGACGACAGGTTAATAGCACGGCTATGGGAAAAAAATGCGCTATAGTGAAATGACATTTCCGCTAGGTGGATAAATCGCAGTATGGACCGCTGGACGCAGATCGAACTTTTTGTACTGACGGCCGAGCTTGGCAGCCTCTCCAAGGCGGCTGACCAACTCGAAATGTCCAATGCGGCGGCGAGCCGAACATTAAGCGCGCTAGAGGAGCGGCTCGGTACCCGCCTCATTGAGCGCACGACCCGCAGGCAGTGGCTGACCGACGCCGGGGAGGCCTATCGGCGTAGTTGCGTTGCCGTCCTGTCAGAGATGGCCGAAGCCGAGGCCGCAGCAAGCGACGCCACCTTGCGTCCGAGCGGAGTGCTGCGAGTGACGAGTTCCGTCTCGTTTGCAACGCTGCACATTGCCCCATTCCTGACCGAATTCAACCGAAAATACCCAAGCATTTCGGTGCAGGTCATTGCCGCGAATCGATACCCTGACTTTATCGAAGCTGGAATCGACATTGCGATTCGCACGCGAGAACATGAAGGCGATTCGGGAATTACTGTGCGCAAGCTGGCGGACACTTCCCGAATTCTCGCTGCCTCGCCCGCCTATCTCACCGAATACGGACGCCCCGCGAAACCGGAGGATCTGCAACAGCATCGGATGCTCGTGTACAACCTCGCTGTCGATCCCTACCTGCTGCACTTTAAGCGGGGCGAAGAAAGCTGCGACGTTTCGATCACCAGTGTGCTGGACTCCAACGAAGGTCAAGTCATTGTCGCCGCGGGGCGGGCGGGCTTGGGAATCGTGATACAGCCGCTCTACATTATTCACGACGATATCGTCGCGGGACGCCTGGTCCCCGTTCTTGAAGATTGGCAGCTACCCCGGCTGACCATCAATCTCGCCTACCAAAGCCGCCGTTATCAGCCTGCGAAGATAAGGGTGTTCACCGAATTCCTGATCGAGTGGACGGAGCGCCGGCAACTCGCCGCTAAGTGGCGTTCTGTTCGATAGGCGCGCGGCTGAGCATCTTCGCGATTGCATCGCAAACGCCGCTCAGTTGCGGGCAAATCCGGATGGACTTTTCCGCGCGACGGAGACCTAGAGGCGATATTTTCGCCTAGTGGAAATATGATTTCGCGGATGCGCATATTTCTTTGGGGCGCGTTCGAATAGTCTACAGCCATGTCGAAGATGCAAAGCACTGTTGCAGCGACGACAACGAAATCCCGCGGGATCCCAGTGGGCGACGAGCAAGCTGACGATTTGTCGATGATCAATTGCCGCTCAAGATCTGCGAACGCAATACGGCAAAAAGCAATTACTAGACAGGAGATACACGGATGGACCGACTCAAAGGAAAAGTTGCTTTGATCACTGGAGCCGCACAGGGCATCGGCTTGACGGTGGCGCAGACCTTCGCACGCGAAGGTGCAACGGTTATCGCAGCGGATATCAAGGCGAGTGAGTCGAAAGAGTTCGACGTTCAACAGCTCGATGTGTCGTCACCGGCCGACTGGGCGCGTGTGGTGGAAGCGGTAATCGCTCAACACGGGCGTATCGATGTGCTAGTCAACAACGCAGGCATCGTCTACTGCTACGAAACGTTGGATGGCACGGATCTCGACAGCTGGCAGAAGGTGTTGTCTGTAAACCTGACGGGCAGTTTCCTCGGCATCCAGGCCGTGTTGCCGTCGATGCGCGGTATGCGCAAAGGTTCAATTATCAATTTCTCGTCGATGTGGGGCATCGTGGGTACTGCCGGCGCCGCAGCATATGCAGCAGCCAAGGGCGGCGTGCGCAACATGACCAAAAATGCGGCCGTGACGTACGCCCCCGAGAACGTCCGGGTGAATTCGGTGCATCCGGGCTTGATCAGAACGCCGCTCGTGACGAGTCAGTCCGACGACCTGAACGGAGAAATCATCGCCAAGACTCCGATGGGACGCATGGGCACCCCGGAGGAAGTCGCGAACGTGTGCCTGTTTCTTGCCAGTGACGAATCGTCGTTTATGACCGGTGCTGAACTCGTGATCGACGGCGGCTATCTGGCTCAGTAACGGCTCACGAACGTATGCGTCGACCTGACGCATCAGAGTTCAAGCAACGGAAGTGCTTCCATAGACGTCGACAGGTGCGTATCTGCACCGTTGGCGATATCCAAACAGCCGCAGCACGTTCTGCCGGCATACAGCAGGTGAAACGCATGTCTACTGATCTTCTCTCTCAATTTGGCCGACGCGTGCGAGTGGGTCTCGTCGGCGGTGGAAAAGATTCCGTCATCGGTCGCACTCACCTTGTCGCCATGCGAGCCGACGGGCTATATGACGTCGTCGCTGGCGCAATGTCTATCGACCCCGAAGTTGCGAAAGCGTCGGCGCGTGCTGAGTTGATCGATGAAGACCGCGCCTATACCGATTTCCGCGTTATGGCTGAACGCGAAGCGGCGCGCGAAGACCGTATCGACGCAGTCGTGATCGCGACACCCCCGCAGTTGCACTACGAGGTCGCACGCGTCTTCATGGAGAAGGGAATTGATGTCATCTGCGAAAAGCCGTTGACTCGTGACCTCGCCGAAGCCCAACGCCTCAATGACCTCGTCAAGCAACATGATCGGCTGTTCCTGCTCACGCATTGCTACACCGGCTATCCGATGGTCCGCGAAGCGCGCGCGATGGTAACGTCGGGCGCGCTCGGCAAGATCCAGTGCATCGAGGGCGAACTGTGCGCGGGTTTTGTGGTGGATCCGCAGAATCCCGATCGCCATTGGCGCTTCCGTGAATCGTCGATGGGCAAGGGCGTTCTTCTCGGTGAAGTCGGCTCGCATGCTCATCACATCGTGTCGTACGTCACGGGTCTTCGCGTCGAGGAAGTGTCGGCCGAAATGACGACGTTCGCTGAAGGTCGCGAAGTGTACGACAACGCCTATCTGACGGCACGCTTCGAAGGCGGCGCTCGTGGCCGCCTCTGGGGCAGCTATGTCGCGACCGGTAACGATCACGGTCTGTCTTTCCGCATCTTCGGCGAGAAAGGTAGCCTCACATGGGTACAGGAAGAACCGGAAGTTCTCTGGTTCAAGCCGCCCGGCGCCCCGGCCCAACGTCTGGCCCGCGGCTATGCAACCCTCTCGCCACAAGCTGCGGCTGCAACGCGCTTCACGGCTGGGCACCCGGAAGGATATGCCCTCGCTTTCGCCAATCTCTACACCGATTTTGCAAAGGCTTTGATGGCTAAGCGTCTCGAATTGCCGTACCAGTCATACCTCGACGGAATCCCGGGCATTGCCGACGGCGTGCACACGATGTCGTTGATCGACGCAGCGGTTCGTTCCGCCGAACATGACGGCGCCTGGACCACGCTGACCCGCTAGGCTGAATCAGGAGGCGAGCAACAGAAACCTGAGTTCGAATCTGACGGTTGCGATGCGGACTCAGTCTGATAACGTTAGGTTTCCTCATTGCATGACAGAATCCAGGCGATTTTAAGTAGAGAAGTAGAAGATCGATCCTGGATTTTCGACCCTGAATACGTCGCAGCCGCGACGCTCAGTCATACAGTATTCCAGATCATAATCGGAGACAATGATGTTCAAGAAAATCGTACTCGGTCTTGCGGCCAGCGGCTTGTTGGCAAGCGCTGTGTCGGCCAAGGAAGTCAATTCCGTCGGCGTTGCAATCTATTCGCTCGGTGATCCGTTCCAGAACGCCATCTCCAAGGGCGTGACGGATCGCGTGAAACAAAACAATCCGAACGCCAAAGTCATGACCGTCGCGTCGGACTACGACCTGAACAAACAGTTCTCTCAGGTCGACAACTTCATCTCGGCTAAGACCGACCTCATCATTCTGACCGCGGACGACCCGAAAGCGATTCTTCCGGCAATCAAACGTGCCGATGCGGCAGGCATTCCGGTCATCGCGGTGGACGTGTCGGCTGATGGCGCAGCCGCCACCGTGCAAACCAATAATTTCAAGGCTGGTGAGATGGCGTGCCAGTACCTGTCCGACAAACTGGGCGGCAAAGGCAAGGTCGTTATCCTGAACGGACCGTCCGTTTCCTCGATTCAGGATCGCGTCAAGGGCTGTCAGTCCGTTCTGAGCAAAGGCAAGTTCGAAATTCTTTCCGACAACCAGAACGCGAAAGCGACGCGTGAAGGCGGTTTGACCGTCATGCAATCGCTGCTGACGCGCTTTCCGCAGGTCGACGGCGTTTTCACGGTGTGCGATCAGGAAGCCATTGGCGCCGATCTCGCCGCCAAGCAGTTCAATCGAAAGGACTTCGTGATCGTCAGCGTCGACGGCTCGCCCGAAGTGACCTCGCTTCTGAAATCGCCCTCGGCAATTCAAGCCACGGTTGCCCAAAGTCCGTATTCGATGGCTCAGACTGCATTCGACATCGGCAACGACATGCTGTCGAAGGGAAAGAAGCCCGCGAACCCCGTGATCCTGCTCGATCCGAAGCTGGTCACGCGCGACAACGTTGGCTCGTATAAAGGTTGGGGCGGCTAACTTCGCCACTCGTAATGCGGCGCCGCTGACGCTGCATCCGAGCGCGCGCCAGCATCCGGTGCGCGTTCGCGAGCAACAGATAAGGAGACGTAATGCCTACGGATGATCGGATTCCCCTGCTCGAAATGCGCAACGTCAGCAAGACGTTTGTCGGCACGAAGGCACTTGATAACGTTGAACTGCGCGCGTGGGGCGGTGAAGTGCTCGCTCTCATGGGAGAGAACGGTGCGGGCAAATCGACGTTGATGAAAATTCTGTCCGGTGCCTATGAGGCCGATGCGGGCAGCGAGATCCTGATCGATGGCCAGCCAGTAACCATCGGAGATCCGTTGGAGGCGAAGAAGTTCGGCGTGTCGATTATCTATCAGGAATTGAGCCTTGCGCCCAACCTCACGGTCGCGGAAAACATTTATTTGGGGCGCGAAGTCTCCGCTCGCGGCGTGGCCAATCGGCAGGCAATGTACGCCGGCTGTCGTGAAGTACTGGAACGACTCGACGTTCCTTTCACGGCCCGCACAATCGTCGGAACGCTTTCCATCGCAGAGCAGCAGTTGGTCGAGATCGGCCGTGCGCTGCACGCGAAATCGAGAATCCTGGTCCTCGACGAGCCGACAACTGCGTTGTCGTCTCGCGAAAGCGAGCGGCTGTTTGCGTTGATTCGTCAACTGCGCTCTGAAGGTATCGCCATCATCTACATCAGTCACCGGATGGAAGAGGTTTATGACCTGTCCGACCGTGTGTCTGTGCTGCGTGACGGGCGGTATGTAGGAACGATCGACCGCGCCGAGCTGTCGGCTCAGGCGATCGTGAAAATGATGGTGGGCCGTGACCTGTCGACCTTCTACATGAAGGAACACGATGCTGGGGGCAGCCGCGGTCCTGTCATCTTCGAAGCGAAGGACATCTCCGATGGAGACAAAATAAAGCCGTGCAGTTTCCAACTCCATCAAGGAGAGGTCCTCGGAATTGCCGGGCTGGTCGGATCGGGACGCACGGAGCTGGCCCGTTTGATCTACGGGGCCGACGAGAAGGCAAGCGGCCAGGTCTTCATCAACGGTCAGGAAGTAAGCATTCGGCAGCCGTCCGACGCCATCAAACATGGACTGGCTTACCTGACGGAAGATCGCAAAGCGCTGGGTCTCTTTCTTGACATGTCGTGCGCTGAAAACATCAACCTAGGCGTGATTCTGCCGGACGCGCGCCCAGGCGGCTTCCTTAACCTGTCGAAAGGCAAAAAGCGCGCGAATTCGGCTTTCGAGCAGCTTCGCGTCCGCGCAGCGAGCCCCTTGGTCAACGTTGGAAGTCTCTCGGGCGGCAATCAACAGAAGGTTCTGCTGTCACGCTGGCTCCAGATCGGGCCGAAAGTGCTCATTCTCGATGAACCTACGCGCGGCGTGGACATCGGTGCCAAATCCGAGATCTATCGCCTCATTGACGACCTGGCGCGTCAAGGAATCGGTGTTGTCGTGATTTCGAGCGAACTGGCGGAAATCATCGGCGTCTGCGATCGCACGCTCGTGATGCGCGGCGGCCACATCGTCGGCGAAGTCGGCGGGCCGAACAACGACGCAATCACGCAAGAAAACATCATGGCTCTCGCGGCAGGAGCGGATGCAACCCTCGATGCCGCTTGATTTACAGAAATGGAGACATCATGAACAAGTCAACGCTTCGTAGTCCTACTGTCAACGAGAACTCGACCGAACGAGTCGGGATGTCCGCGCACAAAGTGCATGTGCGCCGGCTGATCAGCGCAATCGGCATGCTGCCGGTGCTGATCCTTCTGTGCTTCGCTTTCAACTTCGCTACTCAAGGCACGTTCTTCACGGGCCAAAATATTTCGATCGTCGCACAGCAAGCCGCAATCAACACGGTGTTGGCCGCAGGCATGACGTTCGTCATTCTGACGGGGGGCATCGATCTTTCAGTGGGTTCAATGCTGGCCACTGCCGCGATGACATCGATGATCTGCTCGCTGGACCCCTCCTTCGGTGCATTCGCGCTGCCGGTCGGGCTTTTGACAGGCGCTGTTCTCGGGTCCATTAACGGTTTCCTGATTGCATACCTCAAGCTTCCGCCGTTCATCGTCACGCTCGGCTCTCTTACCGCGGTACGGGGACTTGCGCGTTTGATCGGCAATGACGGTACGGTGATGAATCCCAACCTCAGCTTCGCATGGATCGGCAATGCAAGCTTTCTCGGCGTTCCCGTTCTGGCAATTATCGCGCTGGCTGTCATTCTGATCTCTTGGGTGATCCTTCGTCGTACCGTGCTCGGAATTTGGATTTATGCGATGGGCGGCAATCCTGCAGCAGCGCGTTTGTCCGGCATCAAAGTGAGCCTGATCCTGTTGTTCGTCTATGCCGTGTCGGGGCTGCTTTCCGGTCTCGGTGGCGTGATGTCCGCAGCGCGACTTTATGCTGCAAATGGTCTTCAGATCGGCATGGGTTATGAACTCGACGCCATCGCCGCAGTCATTCTGGGCGGCACGAGCTTTGTAGGCGGTGTCGGCTCGATCTGGGGAACGTTGGTCGGCGCGTTGATTATTGCCGTACTTTCGAATGGCCTTGTCATTCTCGGCGTGTCCGACATCTGGCAGTTCATCATTAAGGGCCTCGTCATTATCGCAGCCGTCGCACTCGATCGCTTCCGCCGCAGCGGCGAGAACCGCACCTGATACGCGCAATCCGCGAGCGAGGCGCGAGCGTGGCAAGGCGGCTGCGCCTCGACCTCCACCGGCACGTTATGACCAGCCACGATTCGCGGCCGAGGCGCGATAGCGTGTCGCTTCCCGTAGCAACGCAACCGTGGTTCGGTAAGACGCACCAACGGTGGCACGTACACGAATCGCGACACAGACCCAGATCTAGCCGATTCTTCGGCGCTGACATTCCCAACGAAGGGTCTTGGATGTTCGCGGTTCTACGCAAATTGATCAACATTGACCGCTGAGCGGCTCATATTACCCCCCTCGCACTTTAGCGAGTCGAAAATCCAAGTTACACGACGAACTGAAATGTCAAAGCTTCGTACACCGGCGTATTGAATTAGGAATACTAATTGGCGGATAAGTGTTTAATCACAATTTGGAGATAGGAGAGAAGGATGAAGCGTATTATTATCGGCAGTTTAGCTATGGGTTTTGCGGCGGCGGCAAGCGCGCAAAGCAGCGTTACGCTTTATGGCCTCATCGATAACGGGTTGCAGTTCGAAACCGGGTTGCCGAATGGTCACCGCTGGTCGGCCGAATCAGGCAATTGGGCTCAATCACGTTTCGGCCTGAAAGGACTCGAGGACATTGGCGGCGGCACGTTCGTCACCTTCCAGCTTGAGTCCCGGCTCAATACGCAAAACGGTAGTTACGCGAACGGCTCGTTTTTCGAGGGCCAGGCGACCGTCGGAATGAGTAACGCGACGTACGGGTCGTTCCGGATGGGTAATTTCGGTGCGAGCGAACTGCTTCAATACGCCGGTATTCTCGATCCGCAGCAGACGCAGAAATATTCGTTCGGCACGCTGGTTAGGGGCCGGATGTTCCCGCAGGCAGCGAACGGTTTCGAGTATCTGTCTCCGAGCTTCGCGGGATTTACGGTGCAAGGTCAGTACAACCTGACCAATTCGACTACGTGGAACGCAGGTAACCCGGGCAGCGCTCCGAGCCAATTGGGAACTTCGACCGGACTTGGCAGTTCACAGGGGCGCACCGACGGGATCAAACTGGAGTACGCCGCACACAATCTCGATGTGCAGGCGATCTATGACGAGATACGTGACGGGAATGGCAAGTTCAGCAACGTCTATCTCGCTTCGCGTTCCATCTTCACGGGCGGCTCATACGTCTGGGGTCCGGTGACGGTCTATGTAGGGTACCAGCACCTGAGTGCGCCAGACGCATCTAATGCCGGCTTCTATGGAACGGCGAATGCGTCGGCCTTACCCGCAGGCTTGTCGCTGCCGACGAAGGTTGATCACGAGTGGGCCGGGGCACGTTGGGCAGTGACCCCCGCGACGTTCTTAACGGGCGCGGTGTATCACGCCAATGCAAACAACGGAAACGGAAATGCCACGTTGTATACACTTTCCGGCGCGTATCAACTTTCGAAGCGCACTCGCGTGTACACCGAACTGGGCTACTTGCACAACAGTTCGACATCGAATCTCGGTCTCAACGGGGGACTGTATGGAGCTAACACGAACGACGATCCAGTGAACGGCAATCCGGGGAGCACGAATCCGAACTATGGTCATAGCCAATTCGGTGCATTCGCCGGCATCGCTACTCAGTTCTGAGCTTCGGAAAGGCGATGGCGAGGCGGTTAGGGCTCGCCACGCTACTTGCGGACACGCGGAAGATTAAGTATTAAGCTCGATCAGCACTCACGAACGCGAATTTACGCGGCAAATCCATTGCAATCACTGTGACTTCTGGAGATAAGGATGACTTCTAGGATATTAAAGGGCTTTGGGGTGGGCGTTACTTGTTCAGTTTTGTTGCTTTCGCTCGCCCAAGCACAACCCGCCAGCGACCAAGGTTCAACATTGGAAAGTGCAAGCGCCTCGCAACCAACGCAGAAGGCAACTAAGAAGGCCGAGCGGAAAGCTCGCCGTGAGAAGAAAAACGCCGAGCTGAAGAAACTCGAGAATAACGGCTACAACCCCTCCGGTGACCAGCTTCGATACCCGCAGAACGTCCAGAACGCGGAGAAGAAAGCGAATTCGCAAGGCACCGGAGCAACGGTACCCGCGTCAGCACCTTAATTCTAACTGCTGCAATATCCCTGGAGCCAACAAGGGCCTTTGTTAGCTTCGTTGGCCTCGTTGGCTTTGTGGGCGTTGTTGGCGTTGTTGGCGACGGCGATCGCGAACGTCTGCACAGGTTCTCGGAACAAACCGTCGTGCTGTGATCTCGGCCGACGACGGTCACTTTCGGCTTCGGCTCCCTATGGTTTGCAACCATTGGGGAAGCGCTAGCTCGCCTCACGGCGAGGTAGGTCCTCTTGGACCGCCGCACTGATGCTCTTGCCCGAAGCGCAGCGGTCAAATCGACGCAAGATATTGTGACCGGCTCGAAAGGCTCGGTCGCGCAATGGAAGGCGCCACGGCACTTGGTCTAACGCAGGTCGGAATCGAGCGGCGCAGCGCGGACCAAGGCTTATGAGTCGACCACCGCGCGTGCGTTGCCGTCAATTCACTGTGCGTCGAGCGTCGATCGTCTACTTCATCGAAGAGCGGTTTCACGCCACCTCACATCATTTCCGGCACTTTCACCCTCGTACCATCAGTAAAGCGTTCCAGACGATAAGGCGCGATATCCATCATGGGTTTCGCTCCGGTCACCATGTCAGCCAGCAACTCGCCAGCAGCCGGACCCAGCGCGAAGCCATGACCGCTGAATCCGCTCGCAATATAGAAGCCGGGAAGGGTGGCGACTTCCGAAATTACCGGTATCAGGTCGGGCGTTGTGTCGATGGCGCCTGCCCACGTATGCACGATCTGGATGTCGGCGAACTGGGGTATGGCGCGCCTGACATTCTCGAGCGCGATCTTCACGAAGCTCATGTCCGGATCTGGGTTCAGCACGCGGCAACGTTCGAATGGCGATACCTCGTCGAACTCCCACGACGCCGACGCTTCCGGTCCATGAAACCAGGGCTTCGACAGGCGATAGTTGAGCTTCTTGCCCAGGTCATTCCGGTAATTTCGATAGAATCTCAGCGCGTTTTTGAGACCGAGCGGCGCAAGATCGATACGGCCGTAACCTGGAATCGCCACTGTGTACGAACCATCGAGCCGTCGGCGCAATGCGAAGTCCGGTCCGTTGAAGCAGCCATTGATCACGTTCGGCGCGATCGAAGTGCGCATCGCCGTGCCGACGACATTGACCGCAGGCAACCCAACGCCGTGACGCCTGCAAAAACGCGCACTCCAAGCCCCGCCTGCGCACACGACTGCGCCCGCCTTGATCAGGCCGCGCTCTGTCCATACGCCGCTGATACGGCCGCCGCTGAGTTCGAGACCGCGAGCGGCGCAATTCTGATAAAGCTGCGCGCCAAGCCGTTTTGCACCTTCCGCGAGCGCGGGTGCCGCACGCGACGGTTCGGCCCGGCCGTCATCGGGTGACCACACGCCACCGGCATAGCCCGGACCACCGGCAGGCGCGCGCTTGCTGATTTCAGCCGCGCTCAGCACGTGGCTCACGAATCCCAGCTGGCGTGCCTGCTTGCCCCACGCTTCCCACTTGGCGATGCTTTTGGCATCGTTGCTAGCGTAGAGAATGCCTTCGCGGCGAAAGCCGAGGTCGATCTGCATCTCTTCCTTCAATTCGCCCCAGCGCCGCAAGCTGCGCATGGCGAGCGGCAACTCGAACATGTCGCGGTTCTGCTGGCGGACCCACCCCCAGTTACGCCCAGATTGTTCGCCGCCGACCACGCCTTTTTCGATCAAAGCGACGGATACGCCGCGCCGCGCCAGTTCATAAGCCGCCGACGTCCCGATAATGCCCCCGCCGATGACAACCACATCGGCTGCGCCGACGAAGTGCTGTGTGTCGTAGATCTCTTCTAGTCTAAGCATCGCAACGTTCCATCATTGTTTGCTGCCCCGCGAACGTGAGGGCAGGCTGCGTCAATATCCACGCCGCACATCGACCACGCCCGTCAGGTCCTGACCGGCGATATGGCTTCGCAGACTCTCCACTACAAATTCGGCGCCGCCTTCGGCATCCGTGACACTGGCGATATGCGGCGTCAGGACAATTTGCGGATGGGTCCAGAAAGGATGATCGGCGGGAAGCGGTTCCACGCTCGTCACATCGAGCATGGCGCAGCGCAACTGCTTCGATGCCAGCGCATCGAGCAAATCCTGCTCGACGAGATGACCGCCACGCCCGACATTGATAAGACTCGCGCCCTTGGGCAAAGCGTCGAACGTTTTGGCATTCAGGATGCCGCGCGTCGCGTCGGTTAGCGGCAACAGGCACACGAGGATGTCGATGTCCGCCAAGAAGCGACCGAGTTCATCGTTTCCGGCAAACGTCGTGACGCCTTCGATCTGCCTGGGTGACCGGCTCCAGCCGCTCAGCCTGAAGCCGAAAGGCTTCAGACGTTCGAGCAGCCCGGAACCCAGCACGCCCAGACCCAACACGCCAACGCTCCTGTCTTTTGCCGCGACTGCTGGCAATTGCTCCCAGGTCCGATCGCGCTGTTGCGACAGATAAGCCGGCAAGTTCCGATGAACCGCGAGAACGGCCAGCGTACCAAACTCGTTCATTCCCGCGGCCAGTCCCGGCTCCGTCATGCGCACCACGGTGGCGGAAGCGGGTAGCGAACCGAGATCGATCTGATCGACGCCCGCCCCGACGGAGATGATCAACTCCAGATTGAGGTACGTCTTGCCGAGGTCGTCAGGCGGAATCCAGCACGCGAGATACTTGACCTTGAGCGGATCGCCCGTGTCGGGCCACGTGCGGAACTCCAGATCGGGAAACTCCGCTTGCAGCCGCCGGCGCCACACTTCGCCGCGTCGCGCCTCGGACTTGAACAGGAAGGTCATGCAGCGTTCTCACGGACGACCCAGATCTTGCGAGTCGTCTCGATGCATCGCCACGTGCCGACGAAACCCGGCTTCATCACGAATGCGTCGCCTGCCTTCATGGTGACAGGCGGCTTGCCGTCTTCCGTGATCTCGCTGACGCCGCTCAGAATGGAGCAGAACTCCCACGTCGTGCCCTTGATGGACCTATAGGCGCCGGGCGTCACTTCCCAGACACCTGCGCGGACGCCGCCACCGGCGTCGTCGATGCGCCAATTAGTGAACTGCGGATCGCCGTCCACTTCCCGACCTGCGATAGGTTTGCCGGGTACGCCCTCGCCCGGATTGGCGAGATCGAATTTGATGAGAGAGGTCATGATTGTCCTTGGTGGATGATTAGAGGAGCGCCTGGCTTGCAAGGGAGAACTGACGAGCAGCGTCATTCGGCGATGGCGGCGTGCCGAGAAACATCCTGATGACGCGGCTTACGGTGCGAAATCCGAGTTCTGTTAGCGCATCGGCAAATGCGGCGTTGCCGTTGACGTCGACGCGCAATGTGGTCTCGGGAAAGCGCTGCACGGACGCTCGCACGAGATCGACGGCCACCTCGACGCTTTGCGCCACGATGGGTCCGATGACTGCACCGCGTCCTAACGGCCGCACGACACAGAAGCCGGTGATTTCCCCGGCGACGCCGGGAACGACCCATACCGCGTCGGCGCCCGCGATGAGATCGTCTACCAGTGCTTGACTATGAGCGCCGGTGGCGAGTCGATAGAGCCTATGAACGGCTTCCAAGTCCTGCGTGCGCGCCGCACAAAGTGTTGTTCCAGGCTCGACTGACGGAGTCGCAGCGTTTCCCGGCAAGAACATGAGTTGAAGCACGGTTCCGTTCTCTTTAAAGCCGAGACTCTCATAGAGCCCGCGACCCTCCGCCGTAGCCACCAGCGATACATTCTTCGTCGCCAGATCGAGTACTGCTTTGGTCAGGTGTCGTCCAAGTCCGCGCCGCTGGAAATCCGGATCGATCGTAACGAGTCGAATGCTCGAAAACTCTCCCTTGATGCAGGCCAGAGCTGTGCCGATCACGCGTCCCTGCGACTCGATCACCACGCCTCGGGACACTCGGAACGCCTGCGCCCAGTCTTCGCCGCGATGCGCCCACTGAAGACGCCTCGTGATGTCGAGGCACTGCGTCAGATCGAGCGGCGTCATCGCTCTGAGCGTGCAGCTGCTGGGTAGAGGGGCGCTCATTGATCACTCGTCTTGAGGACGCGCTTCAGGAATTCGCGGGTGCGTTCTTCGCGCGGACTGCACAGGACTTGGCTCGGCGGGCCTTCTTCGAGAATCCTGCCGTCGTAGAGGAAACACACGCGGTCTGCAACTTCTTTCGCGAACTGCATCTCATGAGTGACGACGACCATCGTCATGCCTTTGTTCGCTAGATTGCGCATGACTTGCAGCACTTCGCCCACCCGCTCAGGGTCGAGCGCCGATGTGGGTTCGTCAAAGAGGATGGCGCGCGGGTCCATGGCGAGCGAACGCGCAATGGCCACTCGCTGCTGCTGACCGCCCGATAGCTGAGCAGGGTAGTTCTGAAGCTTTTCCTTCAGGCCGACCTGTTCGAGCAAAGCTGACGCGCGGACTTTCGCCTCGGATTTCGCGAGCTTGTTGACCTGCACCGGTCCTTCCATCACATTTTCAAGCACCGTCCGGTGAGGGAAGAGATTGAAGCGTTGAAACACCATGCCGATCCTGCGACGCAGCTTGTTGATCGAGCCTCTCTGAGCGTCGACGACTTCGCCCAGGACTTTGATCTCGCCGCTGTCATAGGTTTCCAAACCGTTGATGCAGCGCAATACGGTCGATTTGCCCGAGCCCGAAGGACCGATCAGGCAGACAACCTCGCCTTCGGTAATTCGCATGGAAATGCCCTTGAGCACTTCTTCGGAACCGAACCGCTTGTGAACGTTGATGATCTCGATCATGTCAGCTCCCGCGATGTTTGCCAAACCTGGCTTCCATGTACCTGGTCAACTGCATCAACGGCAGGGTCATCACCAGATAGAAACACGCCACCATGGTGTAGACCGTGCTGTTGTCGAAGGTAGAAGCCGCAAGCAACTGTCCCTGCCGTGTCATCTCGGTGACGGCGATAGTTGATGCAATCGCGGAATCCTTGATCAACATGACCACGGTGCTGGACAGCGGCGGCAACGCCACCTTAAAGGCCTGAGGAAGAACCACGCGCCGAAACGCGTGAAACTTTCCCATTCCGATTGAACGGGCCGCTTCCAGTTGCCCGCTGTCGACCGAGAGAATGCCGGAGCGAAAGATTTCGGCAACGTACGTGGAGTAGGCAAAGCCAAGCCCGATCACCGCGGCCTGGAACGACCCTAGACTGATGCCAATGTCCGGAAAGACGAAGTAGATATAGAAGAGCAAGACGATCATCGGAACGCCGCGCACTACGTTGATGATGGCCGACGTGGGGAGCGAGATCGCCTTTTGTTTGGATAACTTGCCGCCGGCGAGAATAAGGCCTAAGGGCATGCTCAACAGTAGCGCCAGCACGCCGATCTGTATCGTTACCCATGCGCCCTGCGACAGGTAGGGGAAAAATTCGACTACATTCGACCATCGCACAATACTGTCCCCTAGGCTGAGGAGGTCGCCTGACCGTTCAGGCGTAGTGTGCAGTATAGTGAACGCCATTCTCTGTCAAAAATAAAAACTCGCTCATCGTTTTTCGCTGGTGGCCCGACATGGCAAACCGTGTGTATTCCGGGATCGCAATGCGAAATCAAGCGCGTCGGCGGTGCATTGAGACAGCGATCATTCGAGGCACGTCGTAGCCAATATTTTTTATTGCAACAGCCTGTGTTTCACTATACTGAATTTTCCCAACGTATGTCTCGCCGCTGATGGCTCTGTCCCGCTTATCGGCGCACTCAACCTCATGTCGAAAGGCGCAAAGTAATCATGACTCTCAACAAGACACGGGCTGCCCGTAACTTCTCCGCTTACTCGGCAACGCTCACTCAACGAGCTCTGTTTGCCGTGACGCTTGTTGCTGCATCGGTCGGGCCGGCGTCTGCAGCTCAGCTAGTCGCGGGTTCGCCGCCGTCGAGCGCTCCAACGACTTACCTCGATACAAAGACCGGAAAGATCGCCGGTTACATGCCCGAGATCGCCGCGGAGATTGCAAAGCGCGAAGGTTTGCCGCTCGACTTTCAGGCTGTGCCGTTTCCGGCGCTGATCCAGTCGGTCATTTCGGGCAAGATCGACATGATCGTGGCAGGCATGACGCCGACGCCGAAGCGCGCGGAAGTCATCGACTTCTCGCAGGTCGTCACGGCATTCGGCGAGGGAATAGTGGTTAGCGACGACAACAAGAAGGAGTATAAGTCGGCCAAGGACTTCTCCGACGACGTAGTCGGCATCATGGCCGGAACGGACTATTCGGAGACGGTGATCAAGAATCACTATGCCAAGGACGTCAAGATCTACGACAGCCCGGCAGACATGGCGCGTGACGTGTCGCTGCATCGCATTGCGCTCGGCATGACTGACTATCCGATTCTTAAGGCGCAGGAAGCCGCAGGCGCGCTCAAGGGCATGCACGTCGTTGAGAGTTACACGCCGATGAAGGCATTCGGCGTTGCTTTCGGCGTCAAGAAGGGCAATACCGAACTGCTCAACAAGATTAATGCTGCGCTGGACTCCATGCGCGCGGACGGCACGCTTGACGCCATCTTGGTCCGTTATGGCATGACCAAGAAGTAATCGGCACGACACCTTATGACGAATATACTCGATCCCTCGCTGCTCTTGCGAGGTCATTTCATCGGACAGTTCCGTACGCTTTCCGACGAACGGGATATCGAGGTCCTGCGCCCTTCCGACGGGGTGACGTTGGGCTATACCTCTGCGGGTACGGCGCACACGGTCGACCTCGCAGTTCAAAGCGCGCAGCGGGCGCTGCGCGCCAGCGGCTGGTCCAAGTGCGCGCCGCGCGAGCGAGCGCGCGTGCTGCGCCGCTGGGCCGATCTCATCGACACGGATCCGATGCTGCCGCAACTCGAAGCTGTCGGCTCGACACGTCCGATCTCGGAAGCCATTGCCTCGGATATCCCGTTCACGGCCGATGCCATCCGCTTCTTTGCCGAACTGGCCGACAAATCCGGTGGCCAGGTTGCGTCCACACAAGCCGAAAGTCTATCGTTGCGGCTGGCAGATCTGGCCGTGCAGGCCGGTGTGCCACCCGGCATCTTTAACATGATCAATGGCCTCGGCGCGGAAGCCGGCGCGGCGCTCGTCTCGCATCCGGGCATTGCGAAGATTACCTTTACAGGCTCCACGCGGACGGGAAAAGCGATCCTTGAACTTGCGGCTGCAAACATCAAGCCCGTCACGCTCGAACTCGGCGGAAAGAGCCCGCAACTCGTCTTCGGACGCGTGCCGGATATAGGGAAGGTCATCCAACTGGTCAGCCGTGGATTTACGGCAAACGGCGGACAGGCGTGCGTGGCGGGAACGCGGCTAATCTGCCATCGCCGCCTGGTCGACGAAGTGGTGGATGGCGTCGTGACGACCGTATCGCAGCTCAGACCGGGCCTGACCTGGAATGCCGACACCCGGTTCTCGCCGATTATCAATGCCGCGCAATTGCGTCAGATCGATGCGAAGGTGCAGGCATCGCGCGAGGCCGGTGCGGAGATACGGTGCGGTGGTTCGTCCTTTAATGACGAGACAGGAAGCCACTTCTATCGGCCGACCGTGATTCAACGCGTGACTGCCGGGATGCCGGTCGTTCAGGAGGAAGTGTTCGGACCGGTACTGACCGTGCAGACCTTCGATGACGAGGAAGAAGGTCTAGCACTGGCGGATCATCCTTTGTATGGTCTCGCGGCGGGCGTGCATACTAGCGACATAGGACAGGCGCTGCGCGCGATGCGTAGAATCGATGCAGGAACCATCTGGATCAACCGTTATGGTCGCAGCAAGGATATGATCATTCCGACGGGCGGATTCAAGGGTTCGGGCGTAGGCAAGGATCTCGGGCGTCAGGCTTTCGAAGCAGCCCGGCGCGAGAAGAGTGTACTGATGGATTTTGAAGGCCAGCCCACGGACGAATCGTGAACGCTATCAACGTAAAAGCAAGGCCGCGGCCCCTGGAGACGACCGCGCCCGCGGAGAAAGAACCGTCGGTTGTCAGCCGGCGGCTGCGCGATGTCCGCACGAAGAAGGGCCTTAGCGTGAACGAACTTGCGGCCCGGTCATCTGTTTCCGCGGGCATGATCAGTCAGATTGAGCGCGGCATCAGTAGTCCTTCCGTCAAGACGCTGGAGCGCCTGCGTACAGCGCTCGATGTATCGCTGACTGATTTGTTCAGCGAAAGCGTATCGGAGGATCGCGAGCGCCCGGGAGTTCGCCGCGAAGGGTGCTTCGTCCGGCGACGTGCATCGAGACCGAAGTTTTCCGTGCAGGCGTCCGGTCTGCGCAAGGAACTGTTGACACCGGAAGGGCAGCACGATCTGCAATTCATGCTAATCCACTTCGATCCGGGCACTAGTTCGACGGAGGTGTTGATGGGTGCCGGCGAGAAGGGCGGAATGGTGCTGACCGGCAAGCTCGAACTGATGGTCGGCGATGAGACCGTGGAGATTGTCGAGGGCGACAGTTTCCAGTTCAACAGCGCGCTTGCGCATCGCGTACGGAACGTATCGCCGGAAGTGGCAAGTGTCATCTGGTTCATGGACACGCGGCGTCCGCGCGTAGAGATGTAGCACTTTATCAATGGTCTGCGTCACGCATTTGAAGACATGCACATACCTGTGCCGGCGAAGCCGGACCAATTGAAGGCGCTTCGATGATTTCAGTCGCTCAGCGGAACTTCTGCGGCAGTTGATTGCCTTCCCGACCGTATCACGCACGCCGAATCTCGCGCTCATTCAGTGCGCCAAAGATTTGCGTGCCCATGGCGGTGGGCGAGTGGGTAAGCGCTCGTTAGAGGGGCGCAGATGGCGAGCCGGCGCACTTATTGTAAGCGCTGTTAATCGAGGCGGGGCAGTGTGTCATCGCGCGACACAACCTGGCACCCGGACTCTAGTCGCAAACGCGCCAGACTTCCGTTTTGCGCGGAATCGTCGGGTCGGGGCCGTCGTATGAGAACACCAGCAGCGGGCGTTTGCTTTTGCGGTAGTAACGCAGCGTGATCCTGCAAAGCGGATAGCCCGCTTTGCGGTGCGGACTAGCATGACTACGCACGAACGGCCCGATGCGCCAGCCGCGCAGAGACAGGTGAGACGAAGGCGTCTCAAAATGCCAGGCTTGCAGATATCCTCTGACATGTGCGCCGGTGACTTCGATGTACAGATCAATCGACCGGGCGCTGTGCCGCGATTCCGGATTTTCTTCATTCGACCAAATTCCGGTCATGTTGTCGGCTTGCAGCGCGAAAAGCCGGCGCGTTCCGAGCCAGCCGCCGCCGAAAACGGCGAGGCCTGCGAGGACGATGTAAAGGAGATCGACGAACGGGGCAACGTCGTTCAAGGCGTCTTCGGATGGTGACCGAGTTCACTCATCGTAACGGAAGCGCGTGGCGAAATTCTTACTTCCTCGATCGAAATTTACGTCACGATCGTGCGTAATTCTAACGAATACCGTCTGCGATGCAGGCGGTCTGTTCGTTCACGGCGATGTCGCGCGCGGCCTTCGCTTCGCCGATTCGCAACTCGTATGGTATGACAACGCCGTTCTTGGCCGCGGTCACTTCGGCGAGTATCGATATCGCAATCTCCGGCGGCGTGCGGCTGCCGATATAGATACCTGCGGGCCCGCGCAAGCGGCTCAGTTCTTCCTTGCTCAGATCAAAATACGATTCGAGCCGTTCGCGTCGAGCCATGTTGTTCCTGCGCGAGCCAAGCGCGCCGACGTAGAACGCAGGGGTTTTCAACGCTTCCATCAGCGCGAGATCGTCGAGCTTCGGATCGTGCGTCAGCGCGATCACGGCAGAGCGGTCATCGAGCTTCATGTCGAGCACGGTGTCGTCCGGCATGGTTCGCACGAGCGTCGTGCCGGGCACATGCCACGTATCCCTGTACTCCTCGCGCGGATCGCAGACGATGACGCTGTAGTCCAGCCCCAGCGCGATCTCGCATAGATAGCGCGAAAGCTGGCCCGCGCCGATCACGAACATCCGGTAACGCGGGCCGTGAACCGTTCGCAAGCGGCGCCCATCGAAAACGATGCCATCGGCCGACGAACCCGGCGCGAGTGTCACCGCGCCGCTCGTCATATCGAGCGAGCGGATGACCACCTCGCCGGCGATCACGCGGGCGCATAGATCGTCGATCCGGCTATCGGGCGTCACCGGCTCGAGCACCAGTTCGATCGTGCCGCCGCACGGCAAGCCGAAACGATGCGCTTCCTCCGCCGAAATCCCGTATCTGACGGCTTCCGGATGCGTCTGCTGAATGCCGAGCCGCCGCACGCGATCGATCAGATCGTCCTCGATGCAGCCGCCGGACACCGAGCCCGCGACCGAGCCGTCCTCGCAGATCGCCAGCATCGCGCCTTCAGGCCGTGGCGATGAACCCCACGTCCTGACGACGGTGACGAGCAGCACGCGGCGTCCGCGTTCGATCCAGCGGGCGCTGGCCTTGAGCACATCGAGATCGATGCTGTCCATGTTCGGAAGCTGCCCGCTAGTGCCGCGACAGCGCCGAGCGCGAGGACATCTCCCGCGCCACTTCCGGCGTGATCGTCCGGTTGAGCATGAAGCAGGCGACGCCCGCCGCCAGCAACGGCAACGCACCGAGCAGGAAGATCGTGGCGATCGGCGTGCCGACCGCAATCAGGACACCGGCGAGCAGCGGTCCGATGATCGCACCAATGCGCGCCACCGCGAACGACGCGCCCGTCGCCGTCGAGCGGATGAAGGTCGGATAGATCATGCTCGAAATGGCATTCAGGCCGATGTTGCCGCCCAGCACCAGCAGACCCGACGCCAGCGACATCGCCATCGTGAGACTCGCGCCCGATCCGACGGCCAGCCCGAGGGCGGCGACCGGAAGGGAGCCGAAGATCATCGTCAGCGTCATCACCTGCACGCCTTTCTTGTCGATCATCCAGCCGAAGAAGAAGCTGAAGCCTGCCCCGAGCTGAAACAACGCCTGACTGCGGGCCGCATTGGCAAAGCCGATTTCGTCGGTCAATAAGGTCGTCATCCACTGCGACAGGAAGAAGTGCGTGACGAACGAGAGGCCGAGCCCGAGCCAGAGGAACGCGGTCATCGCGCCCCGGCCTTCGGTGAAGAGGTGCTTCACCGGCACGCCTGTGCGCACCTGTTCGTGAATCGTGAAGCGCGTGTCGTCGGCGAATTGCGCGCTAGGCTTCAGCTTGCGGGCGTAGCGCAGGATACGGTCGCTCGTGGGATTGCGCAGCGCCAGATAGCGAATGGATTCGGGCAGACCGATGAACAGGATGATGCCCACCACCACCGCGCCCGCGCCGCCCAGATAGAAGACCGAGCGCCAGCCATAAGCCGGAATGATCTCCGCCGCTAGCAGGCCGCCGCCGGACGAACCCGCCGTGTAGCCGAGATAGAGCAGGGTGATGATCAGCCCGCGATTCGCCGAGCGGGCGTAGTCCGTGATGAGCGAGACGGCCATCGGCATGCCGCCGCCGATGCCGAGCGCGGCGCAAAAACGCATGATCGACAGTTCGACCAGATTGTGGGCGAACGGCACGGCGAACGTGAAGCCGCCGAACACCACGGTGGCGAGCAGGATGGCGCGGCGCCGCCCGATGCGGTCGGCCAGCATGGCGAAGATGACCGACCCCGCCATCCAGCCGACGATGCTGATGTTGAACACGGGCGTCATCAGCGCCCGGTTGATGCCCAGTTCCTTGATGATGCCGGGCGCGGCGTAATTCAATGCCTGATTGTCGAAACCGTCCGCGAGCATGACGAGGGCGCACAGGATGAACAGGCTCGCGGTGAACCAGCTACGCTCCTGCGTCTCGACGACTTGGGCGATATCGACGGTATGTGATTGGGTCATGGCGTCTCCGAATGTCTTTTCTCTGGCAGCCTGGGCAGCACCCGACCGTGTGTCGCTCGCCGAACCTGTCCGGAAGCGACAACCGCTCGTGTGCGATTACCGAAGGCGCTTATTCGCCGTGACTGCCCGACGCTTCGCGCACCGGCGTTTCCGGTTTCACGCCGCCGCGCCGGTTGGCCCAGGTGCGCTCGCCGGTCTCGCGCCAGCCGCCCGACGTGGCCGCCTCCGCGTATTCATCCCAGCGCTTGTCCCAGTCGCCCAGGTGATAGCCATGCCACGGCGGCTGCGGCGTGAGGCCCGGAAGCTGCAGCTCTTCCCAGATCTTGCGTGCGGCGCTCATGTACGGCTCGGTCGGCAGCGCGAGCGGCGGCATGGCGTGCTTGAGCGTCGCGTCGATGAGAAGCGTGCTTTCGAGCGGCGCGCGGCCGGACTTGGGCCCGTGGCCGCTCGTGCGATACGGCGTCACGTGCAGGTCGTGCGTGAAATCGGAGCGATACGCGAGCGACCAGAAAATCGCATCGGCGTTTTCCGGGTTAATGTCTTCGGACACCGCGATGACCAGCTTGCCGCACTGCGCCTGCAGCGTCGCCGCGCCCTGCAGGCCGCGCCACACTTCCGCCTGCTGCGTGCCGCGTGCGAACTGGAGGAAGATCACCTTGCGCAGGTTGGTCAGCGGCTCGTGCATCACCACGCGCTTGATGCCGCGCACGCCCATCACCTTGCTCAGGTGTTCGAAGTACAACGGCTCGTAGGCCACTTTCTTCAGCACCGAGCTTTCGCTGGGCGTTACTTGGCTGATGATCGAAACGAAGACGGGCTTCTTCTTCATCGTGATCGCGGTGACGTGCATCGACATGTTGTAGTCTTCGAGCGCGATATGGCCGTGGCTCTCGCCGAACGGTCCTTCGGGTTCGAGCGCATCGGTGTCGATCAGGCCTTCGATGACGATTTCGGCGTCGCCGGGCACGACGAGATCGATGGTCTTGCAGCGCACCACATCGACCGGCGCGCGCATCAGCCCGCCTGCGACGGCCATTTCGTCCTGATCGATCTGCAGCTTCTGCGGTCCGGTGAAGAGCACGGCGGGCGCGCAGCCCAGCACGATCGCGCAGGGCATCTGCTCACCCTTCGCACGATATTTCTCCCAATGCAGATAGCCGCCCGCGCCCGAAAGACGGCTCGCCATGCGCACGGCGAGCCGGTTTTCCGATTTCAGCGCGGCGCGATACGTGCCCATGTTCTGCACGCCGTTCTCGGGGTCCTTGGTCACGCAAAGCGTCGCGGTCAGATAGGGCGCGGCGTCGAAGCCGGGCGTGGAGACCGGCACCGGCAGCCGCGACAGGCCTTTTTCCTTCAGCGCGTCGCCGCTGATCACCACTTCCTGACAGGGCGCGCGCTCGACCATCACGGGGGGAACCGGCTCGGCGATCGCGCCCGTCCAAGCACGGCCGATCTGCTCGACCGGCAAGCCGAGGCCCGTCGCGTAGATTTCCGGCGAGGCCGCCAGGCCGCCGATCAGCACCGGAATGTCATAGCGATGACCGTCGCCGTCGATCACGTTGGTGAACAGAAACGCGCGGCGCTGATCTTCATGCAGCCCGCCCTGAAACTGCCAGCGCGCGAGCGGATGCAGCTCCGTGTCCTTGTTAATCGGGCGATCGATGCGCGTCAGCAAACCCTTGGCTTCCAGGCGCGCGATGTGTTCCTGCAAGTCGCGCGGGGCGCCTTCGGCGGCGGCCGCTGGCGAAATGTCGCGAGGCGAAGATGACATGCTTTCTCCTTCGTGTGAGACCCGGCGAACGGGCTCGTCACGGTGATTGTTGAATTCGTGTCGATGCGAGGGGCGCTCAGAGCCCGCCCATGCACAGGTATTTGAGTTCGAGGTATTCCTCGATGCCGTATTTCGAGCCTTCGCGGCCCAGCCCCGACTGCTTGACGCCGCCGAAGGGCGCGACTTCGTTCGAGATCAGGCCGGTGTTGATCCCGACCATGCCGTATTCGAGCGCCTCCGACACGCGCCAGATCCGCCCGATGTCGCGGCTGTAGAAGTACGCCGCCAGACCGAACTCGGTGGCGTTCGCCGCGTCGATGGCCTCGCGTTCGTCGCGAAAGCGAAAGAGCGGGGCGACCGGGCCGAAGGTTTCCTCGGTCGCGAAGCGCGTCGATGCCGTGACGCCTTCGATCACGGTCGGCTCGAAGAAGAGCTTGCCGGCCGCGTGACGCTTGCCGCCGGCGATCACGCGCGCGCCGTGCGCGAGCGCGTCCGCGATATGCGCTTCGACCTTCCCGACAGCCGCCTCGTTGATGAGCGGGCCTTGCGTGACGCCGTTCTCGAAACCGTTGCCCACCTTGATACGGCTCACCGCCGCCGCAAATTTGTCGGCGAAGGCGTCGTACACGCCGTCCTGCACGTAGAAGCGGTTCGTGCAGACGCAGGTTTGCCCGGCGTTCCGATACTTCGAGGCGAGCGCGCCTTCGACCGCGGCGTCGAGATCGGCGTCGTCGAAGACGATGAACGGCGCATTGCCGCCCAGTTCGAGCGAGAGCTTCTTGACCGTCGGCGCGCACTGGCTCATCAGCAGGCGGCCGACCGGCGTCGAGCCCGTGAACGACAGCTTGCGCACGATCGGATTGCCGGTCATCTCCGCGCCGATCTCGCGCGGATCGCCGACGACCACGCTGAACACGCCCGCCGGCACGCCCGCGCGATGCGCGAGTTCGGCCAGCGCGAGGGCCGAGAGCGGCGTGGCCTCGGCCGGCTTGACGATCATCGCGCAACCGGCGGCGAGTGCGGGCGCGGCCTTGCGGGTGATCATCGCGGCGGGGAAATTCCACGGCGTGATCGCGGCGCAGACGCCGATCGGCTCCTTCGTGACCAGCAGCCGCTTGTCGGCGGCGGGCGAGGCGAGCACGTCGCCGTCGATGCGCTTGGCCTGCTCGGCGAACCATTCGATGAACGACGCCGCGTAGCCGATCTCGCCTTTCGCTTCCGCGAACGGCTTGCCTTGCTCGGCCGACATGATGATCGCGAGGT
The DNA here is from genome assembly GCF_023631045.1 of Caballeronia sp. AZ7_KS35. Lineage (NCBI taxonomy): Bacteria > Pseudomonadati > Pseudomonadota > Betaproteobacteria > Burkholderiales > Burkholderiaceae > Caballeronia > Caballeronia sp. AZ7_KS35. The sequence goes on from NZ_JALQDV010000015.1 coordinate 66,324, forward strand.
CGTCGGTGTTGGCGACCATCAGCGCGTGCCAGCGCTTGAGGATCGACGCGCGCTGCGCGCCGGTTTGCGCGCGCCACTCACGCTGCGCGCGTTCGCCGGCTTCGATCGCGCGGCGCGTCTCGATGCCGGTCATGAGCGGAACATCGGCGATGGTCTCGCCGGTGGCGGGATCGTCGACGGCGAACGTGCAGGCGTTGTCGGCCGCGCACCATGCGCCGTCGATATAGGCGAGCGTGCGCAACAGGCTCGGATCGGCGAGCCGGGAAAGCGGATTGGATTCGGTCATGGTCATCGCAATGGGGCGGCTGCCGCCGGACGCGGCGGGCCAGTGATGGTGATGAAGGCGAGGCGGCTCGTTTAGTCCGCTTCCTGCTGCTCTTTCCAGCGCTTGACCACGCCGCTTTCGATATCGAACAGATCAAGCATGCGGCCGACCGTGTGATTCACGATGTCGTCGATCGTCTTCGGTTTCGAATAGAAAGCTGGCACGATCGGCGCGATGACCGCGCCCATGTCGGAGAGCTGGACGAGCGTGCGCAGATGGCCGCCATGCAGCGGCGTCTCGCGCACGCCGAGCACGAGACGCCGGCGCTCTTTCAGGACGACATCGGCGGCGCGGCTCACGAGCGAACTCGTGATGCCGGTGGCGATCTCGCTCATCGAACGCACCGAGCACGGCACGATCAGCATGCCTTTCGTCTTGAACGAGCCCGATGAAATGGCCGCGCCGATATCGCCCGCCGCATACCACTTCGACGCACGCGCGCGCAGGTCGGCCGCGCGGATGTCGGTTTCGTAGGTCATCGTCAGCTCGGCGGCCTTGCTGATCACGAGATGCGTCTCGACGCCCGCCTCGGCGAGCAGTTCGAGCGCGCGAATCCCGTAGATCACGCCGGACGCGCCCGTGATGCCGACGATGATCCGTTCCGGAGTGCCGTTATTGGTTGCCACGATCGTCCTCGAAAGTACGCGCCGGAGAATTCGGCTCGATGCCGCTGCTGTGGGTGCGCTGGCGCGCCTGATACGACGCATCGCGCTGCATCCATTCCCCGCGCGTCGCCTGCTCGGCGTTACGGTCCCATTCCTCGGTCCAGTCGCCGAGCGAATAGCCGTACCACGGCGACTCGGGCTTGAGCGCCGGCAAGCCGAGACGTTCCCAGAGCTGCTTCGCGTTCTCCATGTACTCTTTCTTCGGCAGCGCGAGCGGCGGCATCGGCGCTTTCATGGTCGCGTCGATGAGCATGGCCGAATCGAGGCCGGTATCGTGGTCCGAGCGCGGGCCGTGGCCATGTTCGCGATACGAGATCAGCTTCACGTCCTCGACCGGATTGCAGCGATAGCCCATTGCCCAGAACACGGCGTCGGCATTGTTCGGATCGATGTCGTCGTCCACCGCGATCACGAACTTGCCGATGGCGGCCTGCAGCGACATCGTGCCGTACAGCGCGCGCCAGATTTCCGTTTTCTTCGAGCCGCGCTCGAACTGCAGAAAGACGAAACGGCGCAGGTTCGTCAGCGGCTCGTGCAGGAACACCTTCTTGATGCCGCGAATGCCGAGATGGTCGCGCAGATGGCGCAGGAACATCGGTTCGTAGGCGAGCCGCTTGATGACGCTCGATTCCGAGGGCGTGACCTGCGAAATGATCGACGTCAGCACGGCGTCCTTGCGGCGCGTGATCGCGGTCACTTCGATCACGAGATTGAAGTCTTCCAGCGCGACGTAGCCGTGGCTTTCGCCGAACGGACCTTCCGGTTCAAGATACGTCGGATCGACGTAACCTTCGACGACGACTTCCGCTTCGGCAGGCACCATCAGATCGACGGTGCGGCCCTTGACGACGCGAATCGGCTCACCGGCGAGACCGCCCGCGACGCTCAGTTCATCGACATTCGGACGCAGCTTCTGCGGACCCTGGAACGCGACGACCGGCGGCGCGCCGAGCACGATCGCGACCGGCATCTTTTCGCCCTTCGCCGCGTACTTGCGCCAGTGGTCGAGGCCGCCCGCGCGCAGGTTCACGAGCATCATCATGCCCAGACGCGTTGCCGATTTCAGATGCCCGCGATACGTGCCCATGTTCTGGACGCCGGTTTCCGGGTCGCGCGAGATCACGCCCGTCATCGTCATGTAGGGCGCCGCGTCGAAGCCTGGCGTGGAGATCGGCAGCGGCAGCGATTCGAGGCCGTTGCCCGGACCTTCGAGGTCCTTTCCTTCGATCACGATATCGTGCACCGGGCCGCTTTCGACGACGACCGGCGGCACAGGATTGTCGGTCGCGCGGTTCCATGCGTCGCCGATGTCGTCGAGCGAGGCCACGTTCATGCCGATGCGGTAAATCTCCGGATTCGCCGCGATGCCGCCGACGATCACCGGAATGTCGTACTTTCGCCCCTTGCTGTCGAGGATGTTCGTGAAGAGAAACGCTTTGCGTTCCGCTTCCGGAATGCCGCCGCGAAACTGCCATCGCACGAGCGGGTGCATTTCGGTGTCTTTATTGACCGGCTCGTCGATTCGATACAGCAGGCCCGCCGCTTCGAGCCGCGCGATGTGTTCGTGCAGGTCCGCGTAACCCGTGGTCGCGGACGCCGTGGAAGTGGTGTCTTGATCAGCCATGACTGGAATTCCCGTGACGCGCCGCGTTGCGCGGCGCCCTTGTTGCCTGAGAGGAGAGGGGTGACGCGATGTTTCAGCGGCGCATCGACGTCATCGCGTTCGCGAGCGACGCGCCGGCCACTTCGCTTGCGAGCGAGAAGTCGGGAATCGTGATTTCGCGGAAATACGTCTTCAGCGTCGCAATGGCGATGCGGTCGCGCGTGCAGATCGACGCGACCATGGCGTCGGCGCGCGCGCTCAGGTCCGCGCCCGGCACGACTTCCGCGACAATGCCCCATTCGCGCGCATTCGCGGCGTCGATGGTCTCGGTCAGATAGACCAGATGCGCGGACGCCTTCGGCGGCACCTTGTGGCGCAGCACGGACAAGACGAGCGTCGGCGGCAGGTTCTTTTGCAGCTCGGGCAGGCTGAAGCGCGCGGTATCGGATGCGACGGCCATATCGCACGCGGTGACGAGCGCGCAGCCGAAGCCTTCGGCATCGCCTTGCACTTCGGCGATGAGCGGCACTTCGCTTTCGTGCATCGCGCGATAGACATCGAGAATCGGATCGGCGACGTTGCGGCGGAATTGCGCGGACGTCGGCGGCGTGGCCGGCGGCGCGCTGACCGCGCGGCCACGGCAGAACGCCGGTCCCGACGCGCGGAGGCGGATGGTCTTCACCTCGGGATCGCGGCCGGCCTTGCGGATCTCAGCGGCGAGCGCGCGCATCGCGTCGAGCGTCAGCGTGTTGCCAAGGTCCGGCTGGTTCAGGGTGATCCGGTATTCGGATTCGTGGAGCGCTGCGTTAAATTCGGTCGTCATGGCGTAGGCATACAGTCAATGAAAACAGGGAATCGGCACTTCTGATGAGCGAGCGCCGGTCAGCGAGCGTAGGCGCCGGCCTCCTTGAGCTTCTGGAACACGCGTTGCGGAACGAGCGGCGCTTCCGTGAACTCGACGCCGTATTCCGAGAGCGCGTCTTCGATCGCGGCGACGATCGCGGCCGCGGCCGGAATCGTGCCGCCTTCGCCCGCGCCCTTGACGCCGAGCGGGTTCAGCGGCGACGGCGTTTCCAGGTGCACGATGTCGATGTTCGGCACGTCGGTCGCCATGGGCAGCAGGTATTCGCCGAAGTTCGTCGTGGTCGGCTGCGCGTTCTCGTCGTACTGCATCCATTCGAGCGTCGCGTTGCCGATGCCGTGCGCGACCGAGCCGATCACCTGGCCATCGACGATCAGCGGGTTGATGAGCTTGCCCGAGTCGTGCGCCATCACATAGTTGAGGATCGTGATGTGGCCGGTTTCCCGATCCACTTCCAGCTCCACGACCGCAGTGCCGTTGCAATACGTCGACTGCGCGGGCGAGAAGTATTTCGTCTCTTCGAGCCCGGCGGTGAGGCCCTTGGGCATGGTGAAGCCCGGCATGCCCTGCGACATCTTCGCGAGCTGGCCATAGCTCATGCGTTGTTCGATGCCCGCGCGGCGCGCCACGTGTCCCTCGACGAGCAGGAGTTCTTCCGGCTCGCCCTTCCACAGATGCGCGGCGAGCGTGAGCATCTTTTCGCCGACGGCCTGCGCGGCAATGTAGACCGAGTTCCCAGCATTCACCGTGACGCGGCTGGCGAAGGTGCCGACGCCCATCGAGATGCCGCCCGTGTCGCCGGTAATGACGTCGATGGTTTCGAGCGGCACGTTCAGTTGCTCGGCGCAGATTTGCGCGAAGGTCGTCTTGTGGCCCTGGCCCTGCGGCGACGCGCCCGTGATCACGGCGATGCGGCCGTTCGCCTGCACGCGCACCGTCGCGCCTTCGAACGGCCCCATGCCCGTGCCTTCGACGAAGCTCGCCATGCCGATGCCGACGAAGCGTCCCTGGCGGCGCGCTTCAGCCTTGCGCTCGGCGAAGCTCGCATAATTCGCACGTTCGAGCGCCGCCTTCTGGGTCGCCGGATAGTCGCCGCTGTCGTAGCGAAGCGGGCTGCCGTCGCGATAGATGAAGCCCGCGTCGTACGGCATCTGCTCCGGCTGGATCAGATTGCGCCAGCGCAACTCCGCGCGGTCCATGCCAAGCGTGCGCGCGGCCTTGTCGAGAATGCGCTCCATCGCGAACACGGCTTGCGGACGGCCCGCGCCGCGCACCGGCGAGGTCGCGCACTTGTTCGTGTAGACGACGTCGAGCTTGGCGCCCATCGCCGGGATCACGTAGGGGCCGGGCGTCGTCGTGATCGAAATGTACGGCGTGATGATGCCCCACGGCAGAAACGCGCCGTTGTCGTGAACCATCTCGAGTTTCACGCCGCGAATCTTGCCGTCGTTCTCCAGTGCCATGCGCACGGTCCACCACTGATCGCGCTCCTGCGTGACCGCGAGAAAGTGCTCGCGCCGGTCTTCGATCCATTTGACCGGACGCTTGAGCGCGACCGCCGCGATCGCGACGAGCGCTTCTTCCGGATAGAACGGCAGCTTCGGGCCGAAGCCGCCGCCGACGTCGTTCATCAGCACGCGCAGCTTTTCCGCGTCCCATTCCAGCAGCTCGACGAGATTCTTCTTCTCGTGATGCGGCGCCTGGCCCGACGACCAGACGGTCAGCTCGCCGTTGGCCGCGTGATATTCGGCGAGATAGCCGCGCGTTTCCATCGGATGCGCGGAGCCGCGGTTCTGCCAGTACGTTTCCTCGACCACATGCGGCGCGCCGTCGAAGGCCGCGTCGATGTCGCCGAAACCCATTTCGATATGGGCGACGACGTTGTCCTTCGCTTCGGTGTGGCACAGCGGCGACTCGGGGCGCAGTCCGTCGCGGCAATCGGCGACGGCGGGCAGGGTGTCGTACTCGACTTCGATCAGACCGCACGCATCTTCGGCGATGTAACGGTTGTCCGCGACGACGAACGCCACCGCTTCGCCCGCGAACGTGACCTCGGTCGAGGCGAGCAGTTCCTGCGTGCGCTCGAAGCGGATCGCCGGATTCGGCAGCATCGAGGGCGCGCGGCCGCGGGCGCGTCCGCTCAGGTCCGCGTGCGTGTAGACGGCATGCACGCCCTTCAGTTCGCGTGCGGCCGCGCAGTCGATCGAGACGATTTTCGCGTGCGCATGCGGGCTGCGCAGCACGGCCGCCTGCAGCATGTTCGGCAGATGCACGTCGTCGACGTACGAGCCTTGGCCTTGCAGCAGCTTCTTGTCCTCGGTGCGCATCACGCGCTTGCCGATGTAGCGCTGGTCGGTGGGCGCGCCTTTCAGATCATCGATTTCCATCGTGTTACTCCGTGGCGTAAGTCGCCGGTGCGGCGGCGCGCTGATCGCGGATGCGCTGCGCGGCGAGCAGGGCCGCGGCCACGATCGGCTGATAGCCCGTGCAGCGGCACAAGTTGCCCGTGATCGCTTCGCGGATGTCGGCTTCGCTCGGCGAATCCGTTTCGTTCAGCAGTTCGGTCAGCGTCATCAGCATGCCGGGCGTGCAGAAGCCGCATTGGAGCGCGTGCGTTTCCGTGAAGGCTTTTTGCAGTTCGTTGAGCGTGCCGTCCGCGTGGGCGAGCCCTTCCACGGTGGTGAGCGTGCGGCCGTTCACTTGCGCGGCGAGGGTGAGGCAGGCGCGCGCGGTACGGCCTTCGATCAGCACGGTGCAGGCGCCGCACACGCCGTGTTCACAGCCGTAATGCGTGCCGGTGAGTTCGAGGTCGTGACGCAGGAAGTCACCGAGCATGCGGCGCGATTCGACTTCGCGCTCGTAAGCGGTGCCGTTGACGACGACTCTGACGGTACGAGTCTCCATGTCCATCTCCTTAGTCACTACGATTGTCTTGCGACGCGCGAGAACGCCCGTTTCAGCGCTCTTTCGGTCAGGACGCCGGCGAGATGCTGGCGGTAGTCGGTGCTCACATGCGCGTCGGTCATGACGTCGAGCGCGCGGGCGGCGTCGCTCGCGACGGTGAGCGCGTCTTCGTTCATCGGACGGCCGTGCAGCGCGCTTTCGACGTCGTGCATGCGCACGGGGCCGGGCGCGACGCCGCAGATCGTCAGCGAAAGGCGGTCGATGTTCCCGCGCGCATCGGCGGTGCAGAGCGCCGCGACGCCGACGATGGCGTAATCGCCATGACGCCGCGCGAATTCTTCGAACGCGTAGCCGTGGCCTTCGGGCCAGATGTCGAGCGAGATGCCGGCGAGCAGTTCGCCTTCTTCGAGCGCGGGCGTCATGTACATCAGCGCCCAGTCGGCCATCGGCAGTTCGCGATGGGTGACTGCGCCGTCTTCATAGCGCGCGATCGTCAGCACGCCGTCGAGCGCCGCGGTGAAGCACGGCTGCTCGGATGACGGATCGAGCTGGCACAGGCTGCCGCCGAGCGTGCCGCGATTGCGGATCTGCTTGTGGCTCACGAGCTGATACGCCTCGCGGATCAGCGGCGCGCGCTGGGTGACGAGCGGCGACAGTTCGATGTCGCGCTGCCGCGCCATCGCGCCGATATGCAGGCGGCCATTGCGCTCCTCGATGCGCGTCAGGGCCTCGACGCCGTTCAGGTCGATCAGATGACTCGTCATCAAATAACGGAAGTTCATCATCGGCATCAACGACTGGCCGCCGGCGAGCACGCGCGCGTCTTCGAGCGTGCCGAGCAATTGCGCGGCTTCGTCGACGGTGGTCGGCGCGTGATACTGAAATTCACTGGGTTTCATGGGTGCTCCACGGATGCGACGGCCGCTTCGTCAATGCTGTTGCCCGGGTCGGAAAATCCGGGCGAAGAAGTTTCGGATCGACTGCCACATCGCCTTGCGCATCAGCGCGCCGGCATCGAGCGGCGCGACCGGCGCGGGGGCGGGCGGCACGCGGCGCGGTTCGGCGGGCGGCACCGGCGCGGACGTTCCGGCTGCGTCGTGCGGTGCGGCGGATGCCGCGGCGGCGTTCGGGGCAACGGCGCCGACGAGCGTGTGCGTCGGCGCTTCGGCGTGTGCCGCATCCGCTTCGATGAGCGCGGTCAGATTCTTGGCGAACTGGTTGAGCAACTGCTGCGAGAGCGCTTCGATCATCCCCGCGCCGCGGCCATACTGCGCGACCGTGCCAGAGAGATTGACCTCCGAGACGACGTCGACTTTCGTCTTGCCGCCGCCGGCGTCGGTGACAGCGGCGTTGATCTGCGCATCGGCGCCGCCGCGGCCTTTGGTATCGGTGCCGCTCGCCGACACGACGACCGTGCGGTTGGCGTTGTTCTGATCGGCGATCTTGAATTTGCCCGCGAATTTCAGCGTGAGCGGACCGAGCTTGACGGTGAAGCCGCCCTTGTAGCTGCCGTCGGGCTGCTGCTCCTTGAGCTCCGCGCCCGGAAAGCACGGCGCGGAACGCTCGATGTCGGTCATCGTCTTCCAGACGTCGGCGGGTTGCGCATCGACGGTGAACGACGAACGGATGGTGATTGCCATGCTGCCTCCTCGGAGCGGCCGCCCAGGCGGGCGTCGCTCCACTTATTGAGTTGATACTGAGCCGCGCGGCTCGGTCTTACTGCGCGATGTCCGTCAGGAACCCGTCGAACACGGGCGCAAAGGCCTCGCGCATGTCGAACGCGCCGAAATGCGCCGCGCCCGGGATCACGGCGAAGCGGCCTGCGGGCAGCGCGTCGGCGATTTTTTGCGATACCGCCGGAGGAATGCTCGCGTCGGCGTCGCCGGCCACGACGAGCGCAGGCGTGCGCACGTCGCGCAACTCGGCGAGATTGTCGAGGCGGGAAATCGCTTCCCAGTTTGCGCTCCAGCTGAACCAGTCGTCGGCAGCGAGGCGCGCGCGGCATTTCGCGACGAGATCGGGGCGCGGCGTGTCCGTCGCGAACCAGCGCGCGATAGTGTCGTCGATGACTTCCGACATCGCGCCCTCGCGGCTCGTGTCGCCGCGCGCTCGAATGCGCGGACGAACGTCGTCGGGGAAACCGCCGGCCGTCGCGCAGAGAATCATCGCGCCGACGAGGTCGGGAAACTGGATCGCCACGCGCTGAGCGACCATGCCGCCCATCGAAACGCCGATCAGCGTGGCGCCGGCGATGCGCTCCTTGTGCAGCACGGCGGCGACATCGGCGGCATGATCGGCGAGCGTGATCGTCGAGGTGACCGCGCTCGAGTCGCCGTGACCGCGCATGTCGATGGCGAGCACGTCATAAGACGCGGTCCAGGTTTCGAGATATTCGCCCCACCAGCTTCGATCGACGCCAATCGGATGAAGCAGCACCAGCGGTCGGCCCGTCCCGCGCCGCGAGTACGCGATACGGCCGGCTGGAATTTCGCAGTAACTTAACTGTGACATGACATGTGCGGGGAAAGCGGGGAAGACGTGCGCGCCCGACGATCGAACGCGCGAAACGGCAACGACGCGCGGGCGCTGGCCCGCGAGCCACCGGCGCGGGACATGCCCGGCGCCGCTCAGGCGGCCTTCGCCCTGAGTTCCAGAATGACCGCCTTCGCGCGGCGCAGCGCTTCCGCCGCGACCGGGATGCCCGCGTACACGCCTGCCTGCAGCAGCACTTCGGCGATTTCCTCTTCGGTCACGCCGTTGTTGACCGCGCCGCGCGTATGCACTTCGAATTCGTGCCAGCGGCCGAGCGAGGCGAGCATCGCGAGGTTCAGCATGCTGCGCGTCGAGCGCGTGAGGCCGGGGCGGTTCCAGACGTTGCCCCAGCAGAAATCCTCGGTGAATTCGAGAAATACGGCGTCGAACAAGTGAGGCTCGGCGTTGCGCTGAGTGTGCGCCGTGCCGAGCACTTCCTTGCGGATCGTTGCCCCGATAGCCCTGCGTTCAGATGACGTGATGTCTTGCATGAAAACCTCTTGGGTGCAGTGGTTTGGACGGTTGTACGATTGTATAATCGTAGACAGTATGAACACGCGCCAAGGCCGTGTCAATATGATTGTATTACGACCTTTGAAGAAGAGAGGGTGCTCGAATGTCAGATACGCCAACGTCGGTCAAGGACGGAGTGGGTACGAACAGGCAAGTTGTGCGACCGGCGGCCACGTTGCGGCAGCAGGTCATCGAAGGGTTGCGCTCCTGCATCAGCGACATGACGTTCAAGCCGGGCGACCGGCTCATCGAGCGTGAACTCTGTGAAATGCTGGGCGTGAGCCGCACGCTGATTCGCGAGGCGCTGAGCCAGCTGGTGGCAGAAGGGCTGGTGCAGACGATTCCGCACAAAGGCCCGATCGTCGCCGTCATTACGAAGAACGAGGCGAAGGGGCTGTATGAAGTGCGCGCCGCGCTGGAGGCGCTGGCCGGGCATCAGTTCACGGAGCGGGCGTCGAACGATCAGCGTGTCGCGCTGATGCAGGCGCTGAAGGAACTCGCCGCCCTGCGGAACATGACGTCCGACGATGGCATCCTGCTGTTTCTCAAGCAGAAAGCCAAGTTTTACGACGTCATCCTCGAAGGCGCGGGCAATCCGGTGCTGACCGAAATGCTTCGCCTCGTGCACACGCGCGTGATGATGCTGCGCGCCACGACGCTGTCGCAGGAAGGCCGCCTCGCCGAAAGTTACAACGAGATATCGGCTATCGTCGACGCGGTCATGCGCAACGACGCCGATCAGGCTGCCGCGGCCTGCAAGCGGCATGTCCAGCAAGCCGAGCGTCTCGCCGTCGAAGTCCTCGCGGACATCAACTGATTCAGTCTTCTGCCCGCCCCGATGTGCGCCGCGCATCGGGGCGGCTGTCCCGTCCATTGTATTACGGCATATACTCCGGGCAACGCATCGCTGTGTGCCGAAAAGGCCGCACCATGTGCGTCCGGTCGTTAAAACGATAGAAGACCAGGAGACAGCAGGGATGGACACTTCGCAGGAGGTTGACGAGCGTGTGGCGGCATCGGCCGCGGCGCCGACATTCCGGCTATCGCGCTATCAGTGGCTGACGCTGATTTCCGCGTTCCTCGGCTGGATGTTCGATTCGATGGACCTGAATCTCTTCACGCTCGTACTCGTGCCGAGCGTGAGCCAGTTGATGCACACCACGGACGCGGCGCAGATCAGCAAGATCGGCAGTTACATCATCGCCGGCAAGCTGCTGACGTGGGGCATCGGCGGCGTGTTGTTCGGCGTGGCCGCCGACCGGCTCGGCCGCTCGCGCGTCATGGCGTGGACCATCCTGATCTATGCCACGTTCATGCTGCTGAGCGCATTCGCGCAGACCTGGACGCAGCTCGCGGCCGCGCAGGCCATGGCCGGCTTCGGCATTGGCGGCGAATGGGCGGCCGGCGCCGCGCTCGTCGCCGAATCGTGGCCGGAGCGGTATCGCGCCCGCGCCATGCAGATCATGCAGATGGCCTTCGCGTTCGGATTTCTCGCTGCGGCGCTCGACAATCTGCTGCTCGGCAGCCTGGGCTGGCGCTGGGTGCTCGGCATGGGCGCGGCGCCCGCGCTCGTCACGATTCTCATCCGGTTCTTCGTGCCGGAGCCGCAGCGCTGGGTCAAGGTGCGGGCGAGCGTGGACGCCGAGCCGGCCCTGCGGACCTTCGCCGCGATCTTCGCGCCGGGCCTGCGCCGCAAGACGATCGTGGGCGTGCTCGTCGCGTCGGCGGCCATGCTGGGCTGCTGGGGCGGACTCACGTTTCTTCCGAGCTGGATTCATCAGTTGTCGGCGGCGGCGTCGGGGCAGCGCGACGTCGGCTCGACGGTGAGTTACGCCTTCATCCTGATGATGATCGGCGCAACGCTCGGCTATCTCACGCTCATCTGGATGCTCGACGCGCTCGGGCGGCGGATGTCGTACTTCATCTTCTCGGTCGGTTCGCTCGCCATTTCGCTCGTGCTGTTCATGACGGTGCACGACATCGGCGGCGTGCTGTGGCTGATGCCTTTGTACGGCTACTTCGTGATTGGCGCGTTCGGCACCTTCGCCGCCTATTTGCCCGAGCTTTTTCCGACGCGCGTTCGCGCAACCGGCCAGGGCTTCTGCTGGAACATGGCGCGCGCGTTGACCAGCATCGGACCGCTTGCCGGCAATGTGGTCGTCGCGAAGTTCGGCTCGTTCCCGGCGGCGTCGGCGGCGGTCTCGCTACTGTTCGTCGTCGGAATGGTGTCGATCTGGCTCGGTCCCGAAACCAAGGGCGTTCCGCTCGACGACTGATTCGCCTCAATCCAATGCAAACCACCCCGAGTTCAGACATGTCGAAGCCAGGCGTCTCGAGCCAGAGCGCGGTCAGCGCGCGCGTCTTCGATGTCGGCATCAACGAACGCCTGCCGCTTTCGCAACTGGCCGTGCTCGGCGTGCAGAACGTGTTCGGCATGACGGGCATGTTCGTGTTTCCCGGCATTCTTGGCCGCGCGTTTCATCTGCCCGATGCGCAGATCGCGTATCTCTATGGCATGACGTTCATCGCGTGCGGGATCATCACGATCCTGCAGTCGGTGTGCCTGCTGCGATTGCCGATTGCGCAAGGGCCGTATGCGGGCAGCTTCGGCGCGCTGCTGACGGTCGGGCACATGCAGGCGGGCGGGCTCGGCACCGCCTTCGGCTCGTTCTTCGCCGCGTCGCTGATCTGGTGTCTGCTCACGGTGCCGATTCGCGGGCGCAGCGTGGCGGGCCTCTTCGCACGTCATCTGCGCGTGCCGATCATCTCCGGGATGATCGTGATGCTGATCATGGTGCAGATCGCAAGCGTCGCGCTGCCGACGTGGATCGGCAACCGCGCGAGTCCCGGTTTTCCGGGCGTGAACCTGTTCGCGGGCGGCGTGGCGGTATGCGGCATCGTGTTCGCGATGCTGTGGGGCGGCCGCTGGACACGCCGCGTCTCCATCCTGCTCGGCCTTGCGCTCGGCACGCTCGCCTACACGCTGTTCCAGCCCATTTCGTTCGCCGCGGTGGCCGCCGCGCCGCTCGTCGTCTTGCCGCGCGTCTTTCCGTTCGGTTTCGGCGTGCGTCCCGACTTCGTCGCCGTGTTTCTGCTCGTGCTGATTCCCGCCGGGATAGGGTCGATGGCGCTGTACCAGACGGTTGCGGACTGGGGCGACGAAACGCTCACGCCGGGCCGGATGTCCGAGGGACTGTTCGGCGTCGCGCTCGGTTCGGTCATCGCCGCGACGCTGGGCGGCTTCAGCACGATCGCGTATCCCGACAACATCGGCATTCTGCGCGCGACGCGCGTCGGGTCGCGTTTCGTGACGCTGACGGCGGGCATCTTCCTGATCGTGCTCGGCGGCTGCGTCAAGTTCGACATGCTGCTCGTCGTCGTGCCGATTCCCGTGATCTCGGCTGCCGCGACCTTGCTGTTCGGCGTCGTCTTCATGCACGGTGTGCATATTCTGGCGAAGGTCGAGTGGGACGACCGCCAGCTGATCGCGACGGGACTCTCTTTTCTGATCGGCCTTGGCGGACTCTTCGTCTCGCCGGATGTCATGCACGCGATGCCGCTGATGCTCCAGCTCGTGCTTCAGCAGCCGGTGATCTCGGGCGGCCTCACGCTCGTCGTGCTGCACACGTTGCTGTGCTCGTCGCCGCGGCCATCGGCGACGCCATCCGCCGCGGCCACGCCTATGCGGCATTGAGCATCGAAGTGAAGTGAATGAATCATGCGATATGCATCGATTAGCATGCCGAATCGACGACCAACACGAGGAGGGCGATGACACCGCCGATCCTCGATGCACAAATTTAACGATGTCAACTGGAGGAGAAATGGTGAGAAGTGGAATGAGACGGTCGCTGACCGCATTGACGTTGGTGGGGCTGTCGAGCGGCGCCGCGTACGGACAAAACAGCGTCACGCTGTACGGCTCGCTTGACGGCGGTCTGCGCAATCTGGTGAACGGCACCAAGGCAGGCGGCGCGGCGCTGACGATGGCCTCGAACGGGATGTACAAATCGAACCGTTGGGGCTTTGTGGGCACGGAGGACCTGGGCGGCGGATACTACGTTCGCTTCAACTTGGAGGCGGGCTACGTTCTGTCGACCGGCGCGAACAGCAGCACGACCAACCAGATGTTCCAGCGTAATTCGACGATCGGTGTCGGCGGCGCCTTCGGACGGGTCGATATCGGCCATCAATTCACGTTGCAGCACAGGCTGATCAAGGAGTTCGAGCCGTTCGATCTCGACTATCTTTCCGTCACCGAAGCGGCGGCGATCTCCGGCGGCACGAGCGGACGGGACGACAACGCAATCTACTACCACGGCGACTTCGGTCCGTGGACGGCACGCGCGGACTACGCGCCAGGCGGCGTGCCCGGCAGTCTCGCCAGCGGTTCGATGATTGCGGGCGGTTTCAATTACCACACGCAGCGCTTCAATGTCGGCGCGGGCTATACGCGCCGCTCCACGCCGGTTCCGTCGACGTCCAGTGCGTATTTCGGCAACGATCAGTACACGGCGGGCGGCGGCGTGACGTTCGGGCCGGTCGAAGTCATGGGCGGCTATTCGCTCATGATGCAAGCCGTTCCGTCCACGATGGCCGGAAAGACGCGCAATCAGTACATGTGGGGCGGCGTGCGATATCATGCGACGTCGTTCTTCAATGTGACGGCCGCCTATTACGACAACAAGAATACGACCAATGGCCTGAGCGGCAGAAAGGACGTATCGATTCTGGGTGTCACATATTCGCTCTCGAAGCGCACGTTGCTTTACGCTGATATTGACTACACGCATTTCACGGGCGGCTACGCGACCAATGCGACGCTGAACCCTTCTTTGCACGAGAAGCAGACGGGCCTCTCGTTCGGTATGAATCACTGGTTCTGACAGATTCGGAGGCTGACAAGGCTGAGGCGTTGGTGGCTGGGAAGACGTAACTAGTCATCAGCACTCACGTAATGAACGAGGTCACGCTTGCTTTGACGGGAACTTGGGCCTTACGTGGTCGACGGCCAAGCAGCAGCATTGTTGCACGCGACGGCGGAAGCGAGTAGGATTAAATCCTACTGATAGGAGGCTGCCATGAGAACGACGCAGCAGATGAGCATCACTCTACCCAACGAGATGGCCGAGTTCATCCGCACAAAAGTCGCAAGCGGTGATTACGCGTCTGACAGCGAAGTGCTGAGAGACGCGCTTCGCGCGCTGCGCGAGCGTGACCGTGCCGTCGAAGCGTGGCTGCGAAACGAGGTCGTCCCTGCAGCGCAAGCACTTCGGGACGATCCAAGCCGTGCACTGTCAGCCGATCAGGTACGTGCCGAGCTGAAGAAATCTCGCTCGCGCCATGAATGAATTGGCGCGTCCAGTTTGCGCCCGAAGCGCTCAATCAACTGCGGAGACTTGAGAAGAGGATCGCCGATGCTGGCGCTCCGATCACAGCAGAACGATACGTTGATTCGATCGTCGATTGCTGCATGAAGCTCCAGACATTCCCGGCACGTGGTGTCGCAAGAGACGATCTGCTGCCCGGACTTCGAGTCACTCATTTCCGCAAGCGAGCCATCATCGCCTATACGTTGGACCCAGAGGTTGTCTCAATCGTTGGTGTCTTCTACGGCGGTCAAGATTACGAAGCGGCGTTGACCCCTGATGAGGATGAATGAAGCAGTTTGCTACGCCCATTGACGGTTGCCGTGGCACACGAACCGCTGATACTTTGACATAAACTTAATTGCCACACGTTCATACGTAGTGCGAAATGCTCAATTGGGGCGAACGCTTCGGATATTCACGGAGGAGCACCGGTCCTTGCCCGAGCGCCGCGGGGTCTAGATCAGCTCGCGAGCTTCACGAATTCGCTGCGCGGTCATCGGCAGCTCATTTTGTTCGAGCACTGTCGCGAATTCTTCCACTGAGCTTTGTGGTCGTTTGCGTCGAGCACGCATCCGTTTGAATGATGAGATCGTGACTAGCGGCTCAAGATCCCATTGGTTCACGATGAATCGATCGGGATGTACGATTTCAATTCCGTACGGCGCAACAGCGCTTTGAGGGAAATCGCGAACATTTGCGGTGACGATGCAATCCGCGTGACCGGCTAGGGCGGCCGCTAGAACATGCCTGTCGTTAGCGTCGGGGAGATTGAGACTTTCGACTAGCGGAGACCACGCTTCATCAAGCACTTGCCAGTCGGGTACGGCGTCGCGCATGGCGTCTCGTCGTACCCAAAGCCTGTCCTCCAGATCCGGGCGACGTTGTACAAGCGCCAGCATCCATTCTT
Organism: Caballeronia sp. AZ7_KS35; assembly: GCF_023631045.1. Classification (NCBI taxonomy): domain Bacteria; kingdom Pseudomonadati; phylum Pseudomonadota; class Betaproteobacteria; order Burkholderiales; family Burkholderiaceae; genus Caballeronia; species Caballeronia sp. AZ7_KS35. Next base: position 82,007 of record NZ_JALQDV010000015.1, read on the forward strand.
CTTCGATTCTGCTCGACCATTTGGCGCCGAAAAGCCCGGCAGTCGCCAGACTGAGCAGCGCATCCGTCTGGGCGATGGAGTAGAGCACACAAGCATCAAGTATGGCTGTGTAACGCGCATTCCCCGCCATCAGTAGTCCAGACCCAGATCGCGTGCGTTGTCGGCCATACGGTCCAATGCGGATTCTTGCCGCTCGCGCATTTGATTGGCGTACGCCATCAAATCTCCGAAAGCAACTCGCCGATGCGTCCCGACCATTCGATGCGGAAGTCTTCCCGCTTCGATTTCCTTGATCACGAAGGGCCGTGAAACGTTCAGGAAGTGCGCCGCTTCGACGGTCGTGAACTCTTTCTGGCTTGGCACGACCGAAATCGCCCGCCCTTCGCTCATCGCGCCCAGAAGCTGACCAATTAGCTTGAGCGCCGCTGGAGGCACGTCGATAGAAGGGTGCTCGCCCGTGTCGGTAGTCAAGGTAATCGCGGCCGCACGCGAGTGATCGAGCGCTTCCATAATGCAACGCTGGGCAACCCGCGCCATTTCGAGATCACTCTGACTCATCGGTGGCGGAGACACCTCCCGGATTCGATTCGTCGTTGTCATGGGGATACCCTCGTTGAGTTTTCTAAACCAGCATACGCGATAAATGCAATAAATGCAATAAGTGTGCAACAAGTGAAACATCCGTCCGCCGTTTGGTCTAGTCGGGCCGCGCCCGGTACCGATGTGGGTGCCGGACACGCAGCGCGATGGATTTGCCAAGGAACGTCGTCGTCGGAGCGACGAGCGCCCATGAGAACTTGCCCCCGTTTCCGAGCCAGCTTCTCCGCGGTGAGTGAGAACGATTTGAGCGAGCAGTCTCCACCATAGGGGTGACAGGGAGGACGCGGACTAACGGCGGCGATGTTTTAAGGCGACTGGTAAAATCAGCAGGCTGATTTAAGGCACGCCCGATGGGATTCGAACAGCTCACTGCGCTCAAGGCGCGGCTGAACCAAAGCGCGACCAGCAGAACGGTTGCTTCACGCTCGACGTCATCGCAGTGGACGTCGAACGGGAAATCAAGCAGCCACCGAAGCCTCCGCGAACGTCTGCTGACGCGGCCGAGCGCGCAATTGCCACGCTGCAACGAAATTTTCCGCACGCCTTTCCGCGCAGTCCCGCGTCAAAGGTTCCTCTGAAGGTCGGAGTTCTCAAGGACGTGCTTGCCCGAGCGGCGTCGCTTGGACTGAGCGCGCGAGACGCTCGTAACGGCGTAAAACTCTGGTGTCGTGGCCAACGCTATTGGACCTGTCTGGTCGAAGGCGAAGTACGCGTGGATCTCACCGGCGCAATCGCCGGCTTTGTCACGGCTGTCGAAGCGGAGTACGGCGCAGGTCAGGAGAAGACCCGGCTCGCGCGTAGGCGGGAGCAGATTGCGAAGAATCACCTTGGTCAACCGCGTTGACCGGCAAAACATCCATCAACTGCGGATCAAATGACATAACCTACAGATCAATTTATCGCGTATTCCTAATCGTTACGATCAAAGCGCTTTGAGTCTCTGGCTCCGTCGGCTTCTAAGCTTCTCTCAGCGGTGACAGCCATCCGGTGCCTGTAGCAATGCAGAAGACTCATCATTCTCTGTCGAATTATCCAGCTAGCGCTCTGTGTGTAGTTCACCGCCTTTCATCAAGCGCTGCGCGATATCGGCCGTTTGCAGAGCCTTGCGTTCAGTAGGCGAATGGGCCGCGAGATAGCGGGCGATCGCGATAATAATATGGCGACCCTCTCCGGTGTTGCCCCACACTGAAAATTGTCGGACGCCTGCCTCGAGCATTTGATAAGCATGGAAGCCTGCATCTTCGCGCAGCACCGCGAACGCGAGCGTAGCGACCAGCGCTTCTGGCGGATGGCCGAGCGCGAGATGCCGTGCCACCAGCCTTGACGCGAGATCGACCTGCCGCTGCCGGTCGAACGCGTCGAGCAGGGCGGTGAGGATCGACTCCTCGTCGGCGGGAAGGTCGTCGGACTGATCGTTGTCCTCGCCCGGGATGCGAGCCGGCGGGACATTCAGATAACGGGCAAGGTAGAGCGCCATCGCGCCGTGCATGATGGCCCGCAAGGCCGCGACGTTGCCGTCGATGCCCGCGTTTCCGATCCGCTTCAACATCTGGTGGAGCGCGTTGGCATGGGTGAAGACATGGTGGGCTGTCTCCCAGTCGGAATGCTCGTTGGCGTTGCCGAAGCGGGCCACGCGCAGCGCCGCCCCATAGGCGAGCGACTGTCCCAGGTCGGTAGGGGTGGCGCCCTCGCGGATCGCAGCCTTCAGCGCATCGACGATCTTCGCCGGATCGTCGCCGAGCAGTTCCCGCCCGAGCGTCGCGTGTGTCGACCAGCCCGGCAAGCGGTGCCCGGCGGCGAAGAGCTGCGCCATTTCGCTTGCTGACTCGTCGCACAGCGCGACGAGATCGATGGGCTGTCGCCAGGCGGTCGATTCCTCGGCGCCACGGGCGGTCACCATCTGCGCGACGATCGCAGGCAGTAAGGCCGACGCGTGTTCCCAGCCGATGAGATCCAGGCATTCGAAGGCCTTGTTGATGAAGTCGAGCGCATGGCCGGTGTCGGCGAAGGTCCGCCCGGTCACGGCCGACAGCAGGGCATCGCCGAGCACGGCCGGCGAGTGACCCGCGACGATCGCCGTCAACAGCGTGCGCTCGGCCGCCTCGCGATGGCGCACGTTGGTCCAAAGGCGCAGCCAGCGTTTGAGCGTCGCTGGCTGCGGCCGGCTTTCGAGCGGCGCACGCTCCCGCCGCGGCGCCTCGCCGTCGCAGTCCGCCGCGACATGGCGCGCGCCGTGGAAGAGCGCGAGCCAGGCGTCGCCCTCTGCGAGCACGGGCAGGAGATTGCCGAGCGCCGTCAGTATAGTGAGACCGACGCTCCAGCCATCACGATTGCGCGCCCCGAAGAGCGCCGCCTGCCGCACGATGTCCGCCTCCGGCACGCCGGCCGCGAGCTGCCCTTGCACGGCCTTGGCGATAACGAGTCCGAGATCATCTGCGAGGCCGTCCGTGAGCCGCTGATGCCAGTAAGCCGCCGGATCGGAATGACTGAACGTGGTCGCCACCCAGATGTCGCCATCGCGCACTTCGACCGCGCAGTTCGGTACGTCGTCGGCCCAGAGGTCAAAGGTGCAGCCGCTTTCCAGATCGAAGCGCGCGTGATGCCAATGGCAGGTCAGGATGCCGTCCTCGACAGTCCCTCGCTCAAGCGGGAAGCCCATGTGCGGACAACGATTATCGAGGGCAAAGATGCGCCCGCGGTCGTAGACGATGAGGATCGGACGATGGTCACCATGCAGGACCAGCCGTCCCTTCGCTTTCAGCGCTTCAAGGCTCCCAGCGAACGCGAATTCTCGATTCGGTGCATCCATGCGCCCACCTCGGCATTCATCTTTCTCCGGACGTCGTAGGTACGTCCGGCCCCTTCGAAACCTCAGCATACTCTCCAGTTAGCCAGCAGCCTGGCTTCGTCAGGAGCGGCGAACCACGTCGACGGCGTGGAGGTGCTTGTCGGGCGGACGCGATCGAGTTCGGTTACGACGCGCCGACTTTCTGACGGTAGCGGATCAGCTTCGTTGACATGGGCGATGGCGGGGGTAAATTCATGAGAGATTCCCGCACATGCAGGTCGCACGGAACCGTCGTTTTTGAAGGGATGCCTTTGGAGCGGGCCGTCATGACCACCAAGCCAAGCAAAGTAGGGCATCTGGAGGCCGCAGCATCGCATCACGAGCAGGCAGCGCTGTTTCATCGGGAGGCCTCGCAGTCTTACGAGGCCGCCAAGAATTACGAGCATGCCGCCTATCTGGCAGTGCTGGCGCACGGCCACGCCCAGCATGCCATCGACGAGGTTCATGTCGCTGCCAAGCATGCGAGCGCTTCATCGGCGGCAGGCTCCGTTGACAGTGACCTGACGGCTGCACAACATCATGGAGCGGCGTCGGCGCTCCATACTCAGGACGCACAGCATCTCCGGCACGCGGTCAAACTTTTCGAGGCCGATCGCAGCGCAGTGGCTCATGAAACGCAGTTGGCCCTGGCCCTTGCGTCACGGGCGCTTGTGCATGGCAACGAAGCGGCCAAGCAATATGTCACGTCGCTACGGGCCAAAGGCGGGTCGTGAAGCGCGTCGACGACTAGAAGAGTGCAAGCAGTCGCAGCCTTAGGCACGAGTCGTATGGTCACCTTTTTTAGGGTCGAAATATAATTAGTTTCACGGGAAACGTTTGCCTTAGCAACGAACAATCGGATGTACCCGCTCACCAGCAACTGCGGGGGACGGCAGCGCGCGGTGCAGTAGTGAGAAGCGCTCGTTACGATATATTGTTTCACGCCCTTCACGCCTCAATGCCTTGAAATGTGAGAATTGTGATATATATAAATACAATCACAATCCTAATTTGAGGATGAACATGGCCAAGGCGCAATCGGCGGGTCCGAAGGGTGCGGCCGCCGCGCACATTGCGTTGGTATCGCCGCTGGGGAGTACCACCCAGGGGGGCGCCAGCGATATCGGTCGCTACGTTATGGCGCTCGACGCCACTCGAGCGGCCGCGACCATGCTAATCGACAAGATCCAGACAGCGGATTTCACGCCGGCAGCGAAGGTTGAGATGACACGCCAGGTTCGCTTGAGCGTCAGTGAACAGGAAGGGCTCGTGTTGCAGGGGCTGGTCGACGCGTCCCCGGTCACGCTGTTGACTGACTCGCGGGCAGAATTGGAAGCGAAGGCTGTTGCAGCTGTACTCAACGGAACCACGTGGTTGACTGCGCAGAGGGTCGGTGAGCGGCAAAATCCCGACGCGACGAATCAGCATGCAGTGACGAGTCGGTGGAAGCGAGAGGGCAAGATTTTTTCGATTGAACGCGCAGGCCAGACACTCTATCCCAAGTATGCCTTCGACGAGCTCGGCAACCCAATTCCTGAAGTCGCGCAGATCCTGGAGATTTTCAAGGGCTACCGGCCATTTCGAATCGCGTCTTGGTTCGAGTCGACGAATAGTATGCTCCGCGGCAAACGCCCGCGTGAGGTTCTTGCAACGAACCCGCAAGCGGTAATCGAAGCGGCGAAGGATCATGTTGTCGGGGCGGTGCATGGTTAGTTCGGTGTTTCCGCCGCCGGCGTCTGCACTCACGCTCAGCAAGGTCTCGACTGGTACGTGGTTCCGTGTTCATCCGCTCGACTCGACGACAGGCCACTACGCGCCGGACGCTTTCAACGATTCCGGTCTTGGCAACGCTCGTTTCAGTCCTTTGCATCGACCGGACAACGGGAAAGTCATCCCGACAATCTATGCCGCCGCATCTGAGCGGGCGGCGATCATGGAAGTGGTTCTGCATGACGTGCCGACGCCGTCTGCCGGCTATCAGCACGACCTGGAGCGGGACCTCGCTTCGTCTTTGCATCTGAGCCAAATCGGGTTGGCGGACCTGAAACTGGCGAATCTGACGGCAACGGGATTGCGTGGACCGGGCCTGGCGCCATCGGATCTGTTTGATGGCGACAAGACCGACTATCCGCGTACACGTGAATGGGCGCTATGGGTGTGGCAAAACATGCCCGAGGCCCAAGGGCTGATGTGGATGTCCAAGCAGGACAACCAGTCAATGGCTGTGATGCTGTTTGGCGACCGGATGTCAGCGCCCATCATCGATTTGAAGCGGTCCCGTCACATCGAGCACTACGAGCATCTAATCGTCGAGTTGCTGGCCGAAATGGGCGCAACCGTGACGCCGACCCTTTGAATGGAAAAGCTTGCGGAACGGACAATGAGGTAGCCATTTACTGAAATGCGATAAATACATTTATGTCAAATTGGACCTGCAATCAAAGCTTGTTTACTGGTCAACGCGGTCAATTACTTCGATCGTTCGCAATCTGCTCCCGCCTGCGTGCGAGCCGAGTCTTTTCCTGACTTGTCCCGTACTCTGCTTCGGCAGCGGTGACAGCACCAGCGACTGCCCCAGCAAGGTCCACGCGCACAGCGCCTTCGACGAGACACGTCCAATAGCGTTGGCCACGGCACCAGAGTTTCACGCCGTTTCGAGCGTCTCGCTCGCTGAGTCCAAGCGACGCCGCTCTCGCAAGCACGTCCTTAAGAATCCCGACCTTGAGCGGGACCTTTGGTGTCGGACTGCGCGGAAATGCCCGCGGGAAATGTCGTTGCAGCGTAGTGACCGCGCGCGCGGCCGCGTCAGCAGATGTCCGCAGACGCTTCGGTGGCTGCTTGATTTCCCGCGCAACGCCTACCGGCGCTGACGTCGGCCGCGATGCGGTCTTTTGCTCCTTCGCGCTCTGGTTCAGCTGCGCCTTGAGCGCAGCGAGCTGTTCGAATCCCATGGTGCCTGCCTGAAATCAGTCGCAAAATTTTACCAGTCGCCTTCCAACATCACCGTCCTGGCGCCCGAGAACTGCTGAGGCACGCCGGCTACCGCGGATGCCAAATGGGAGCAATTTGGTTCCCGTTCGGGAATCATCTACAATGAGAGTCGTAATGTTTTCATATGGGAGATTGGTGCCATGGCTTTGAATCCGCCGTCCGGGCGTCATGCGGCCGCGCGCCCAACCGCAGCGCATGCGAGGAAGTCACGGGTTGGCGCTGGCAAACCAGTCGCCCACGCCGACGATATCGAAACATTCCTCGTCAGGTTCGACCCGCTCGAGCAACGCCGCCAGATCCGCGAAGGCATGGAAGCCGCGATCATTGAGCGCGTTGCGAAGGACTTGTTGCACGTGCCGGTTCAAAAACTGCTCTCGAATCTCAATCTGCCGAGTTCCACGATCCTGCGCAAGATGGCGCGCGAGGAGCGTCTGTCGCCGGCCGAGTCGGACCGCGTCGCACGTGTGCTTTACGTGCGTCAACTCGCCGTCGAGGTGTTTGAGGATCCGGCGCTGGCCGCCGAATGGATGCAGCGATCGAATGCGGAGCTGGCGGGACTCAGCCCGCTTGAGGTGCTCGACTCGCAACCGGGCTACGATCGCGTGCGCGAGATTCTGCTACGCGTGATCCACGGCGTGTCCGCATGAGGCTTTACCGCTTGGCGAAAGAACGGCGCGGGTATTACCGCGCCGATGATCTAAGCGGCAATGGTGCGGCGATCGCTGGTGGCCGCTGGAACCCGCGTGGCATGCGGGTGCTCTACACCTGCTGCCATGCGTCGACAGCGCTGCTCGAAGCGCTGGTGCATATGGCCGGCTTGCTGCCGGCCGGCGGGTATTTCTTGGTTACATTGGAAGTGCCGGACGCGGTCTACGACGACGCGCTGATACCCGGGCTGCCGGAAGGCTGGGCAGACCTGACACACGATCCCGCAGCAACAAGGGCGCTCGGTCGCCAATGGCTCGAAGCTGGTGAACAATTAGCGATGCGGGTTCCGTCCGTCGTTTGCCCTAGTGATTTCAATCTGCTCTTGAACCCGATGCACCCGGCGATGGCGAGCGTCAAGGTCATAAGCGCGGAACCCTTTACGCTGGATCCCCGGCTGTTTGGCCAGGCAGTGCGATGATCCCGCCATTCCGGGCTACGTACCTCTAATAAACAAGCGAACGCCGTGAGCGAAAGATTGAGACGTTCGGTAGCACCGCTGCCGATGGATTAGGATGACTACTAGAAAAACTTTACTTCTATCATGTAAAGCCATCCGCGGCCGAACGGGATTTACTTCCATGCTTTCAACGGGAGCGGCCCGCAAATCATTGCCAGTGTCATCGAGCTTTGCAAAAGGGCGATTCGACGACAAGGAAGTTCGGTTGGGCATGAACGAGACGCGGGCTCTTTCGATAAAAGGCTTCTGTGGCGGTTTCAGGAAAGTAACGAAGCGCTAGAGTACCGGGGTCATTTCTGATGATAAAAAACGACGGCGGACCGGCAGACCGAAGGGGATGTGCCGATACTGGAGCGACGAATTCGGCTCTACCCACGACGAGCTAAAAGTGGCCGCTAACAAAGGGGGCGTGACGGTCAGCGATGTCCAAACTTTTTTGAAAAGAGCAAGGAATCCATGTAGAGCCGTCGGGCGTCATAGCGAACGACGGAGTCAGCCACGGCCGAACAATCCGGCCCGCCCAATACCTGACGCCCCGGAAAGCGTCACGCGGGGCGGACCTACGGTTTTCCCCTTAGCCCGCCGGGCCCAAACGCGGCCGGAGATTTCGCGCTTCGCATCTGTCTTTCCTCTGATCCATCATTTCTTCCGGATAGCCGCACTGAGTTCTTCCCATCGCGCTAAATCGTGCTCCAGAACGGCAATGGCGTTAAAGGCTGCTATGAATTCATCGAAACATTTGCGCGTGGAGCAAAGCTGTTCGTGGAGCCGGACAAGATCCGCCGTCCTGGCAGCTATTTGGTACTCGATGACGGCCAGAGAGAGTTCAGTGGAGGTCATGGCATCACAGGGTTATTGCTCCGATTCTATTTCGACACGATCCGGATTTAAACCTGTATCGGCGGCGGCCTGCTCGACTTCCTGTGTGGACGGGAAAGCCCCTAGCTCACCTATCACGTCTTCGCCCGCAGACAGTCGCCCGCCCCACAACCCGGTCGGGAGGCGGTAGATATGCAAGATAATGGGTTCGTCTTGGTCTTGTTCCATCGCGTCTCCCAGAGCGCACGGGGGCCTTGTCCGGTACGGTCTTGTTATTTGTTGACTTCAGCGTATCACGGCGCAACGAAAAGAAGGTACGTTGGGTACCGGGCGGCCCCTGAGCAGAGAGCCGGCGTGTCGCTGCGCTGGGCCGATTCCAACGTTTTCGAAAGTCCGGCTGGAAGAGGCCTTCGCGCGCGAAGCCGACAGGTGAACAGCTGAAACGTGCACTGCGTTGTCATACCAGCCGGCGCCGCCCGCTAAACGTATTGGCAGACGGTCATCGCTAGTCCACGAATCTTTATGTTGGGCGCGTCGCGGTGCCTCCGGCTGGATAGGGCGAACCGTTCACTCTCTCCGTCCTCCGCTGCGGGTGGACCTTTCAGCACTCGATGGCCCGTCTGCGACCAGTCCGCGTCGGAGACGGGCCTGGAGCTTTATTGTTTTATTTTCCCACTCGCCTTTCCGTTTGCGTCCGCCCCCGAAGCGCCATCCGGCGACATGCCCTTTTCACGTTGCTGCATCAGTGTCGGGCCGCCCGGGGCGCTTGCCCCGCTGGAAGCGCTGTCGGCCGCTTGATTCTTCGTGGCGCCGTTCTGAGGCGTTGGTGACGGAGCCTTTTGCGTGGTCTGCGCGAACACGTTCGTGCTTGCCGCTACAAGGAGGACGCTTAACAGAGCTGAGATGCGATTCATGGCTTTCTCCCAAGCCTTACACGGCTTCCCTCATTCTTGAACTAGTAGATCACGGTGCGTTGGAGCCACTGTCTCGATCCACAGCCTCATTGGTTGCGTCTTTCGCATCCTCTTCGGCGTTGCCGACTTGTTTTCTTGCCTCGCCAGCAATTTGCTGTGCCTCGCCCTTCGCTTCTTGTGCGGGATCGTCCGTCATCTTGCCGACGCCCTCGTTAATTTTTCCCTTCACCTTTTCGCCGACCCCTTTGACTTGGTCCTCATTCATTGCGGTTCTCCTGAATTCCTGCCGATCGCAGGCTTGACTACACTCGCAAGGAGAGTGCCGACCCCGTTGATGTCTGCGGGAGATAATTAACCGTGTCCGATTCTCCGGAAATCCAGGTTGAACGTCAGGCAGGCGGCTGGATCTGGATCGCACTGGCGGTCGATCCCGATGGCGGGCCATCGCTCGTGCTTCATCACTCTAAGGAAGCATTCGCGAGCGAAGAAGCCGCGCGCTGCGACGCCGAAAAGGTCCTCAGGAAGCTAGGTTCTTCGAAAACCAGCAAGTGAACCTGCGGCATAGCCGTTGCTGATTTCTCGAAAAATCCGTCTTCTCAAACAATGCAGCCCAGCTCTTTCCGTCCTTCCGGTATGTGGAGCGTCCGATCGTTCCAGAGCGTCGCTCCGCCCGTCGCTGTCTTGATCGTCGACGACGATCGCGCAGGGGCGGACGCGCTTGCGGCTGTTCTGGCGATCGAAGGGTTCCGAGCAACGGTCGTCGAAGGAGGGCGGCAAGCATTGAGGACGCCGCCAACATTCAAACCTCACATTGTTGTCTTGGACATTGAGATGCCACTCTGTGATGGATTCGCGGTGGCTACGGCCATGCGTGAATCGGCCTGCTTCGCCGCGGTTCCTATCATCGGGTATAGCTCGCTCGACGAAGCTGAGGTCGTCGAACGCGGCAAACAAGCGCAGATCGACGCGTTCTGCCGAAAAGGTAACACTCTACATTGCCTGTTCGAACTCATCGAGTTTATGGCGCCGGTCGGGCCCGCCAGCACTTAAACGTCGCCTTTTGTCGCGGGCACGCGTTCTACTCGGAGGCGGGCTTGCTTTTTCGGGCGGACGAGTTCTGATTGGCACCGCTCGCCGGCGTGAAAGGCGTGACGGGCTGTCTACCGCCCGAAGATTCTTGAGTTGGAGGACGGGCGCTATCCCGCGTGCTCCCGGTGTTGCCGCCCGGCGTGGACGGCTGCATGCCGCCGGCGGATCCTTGTCCACTAACTCGACCGTCTCGCTGCCCCGAGGCTGCAAATTCTTTCGAGCTCGATGCGGAGGACCCTTGCCCTTCCGTTCCTGCCGCGTGCGCAACGCCGATGACAACGACAATGAGCGCGCACAGGCAGGCATTTCCTAGAATCAGTTTCATACGACCTCCGAAAGCAGTTCTGTCAGCCGGCCTCCTGCCTAATACAAGACAGCAAGTCGCTCCGCGGACGTCCCCATGTATCCGGTCAGAGTTCCGGTGAATGGAGGTCCGCTTCGACGATCTCCATACCACGACGCGACGCGCCGTCTCTCGCCGCCTCCTTGGTCTCGAAAGGACCAATTTCCTCGGCGCCATCAAAAGGAAAGAGCAGTCGTCCGTCCGTCACACGTACCACCTTCAATGTACCGATGAATCACCCGGTGGTGCCCGGACGATACGACGCGTACACGCGGTAATCGTCCACCGAATGACCGGGAGTCGGCTCGGGGCACTTCGTTGGAAAGAAGACCAGCTTGGGCCGGCGCAGGCTATTGTTGTCCATGGCGAAAGGCACGACTCGGGGCACGCTGAACCTTGGTTCTCGCCACATCACGCACAATCTGCTCCATGTCCAATGACGTGCGAACGAGAAAGCGCTAACACCCGTCACCCGATGCCCAAAATCGCTCGACTTCGGAACGCGATCGGAACGGTCATTGCAGCAACAGTAAACCGGTACCGCGCCCGCCATCGTGAAATCGTTTCTCTTCGTCGAAGACAATCCGTACGAGCTCGACCTCGACCTCGCGAAGATCGCTCCGAGCCGTACTGTAAAACGTGCGCAATGGCCATCGCCGAGACGGCGAAGGATCCGGACGATCCGGCACCGATTGTCTCGGCACGTCGATTCGGCGAAGCGTTGCACATCGATCTGCAGACTCTGGCGCAGCAAGCGCACGTACATCGAAATACGATTAGCAGACAACCTGCGTCCGAAAGCGTACAACGATTCCTTCGCGATGCGTTAAGAGTAATCCGCGCAGCGAGCGATCTCACGGGAGACATCTCGAAGGCTCTTTTCTGGTATCGGAACGAAACCCTGCCGGTGTTCGACTACAAAACCGCCGAACAGTTGGTGTCCGACGGTTGCGCAGACGACGTTCTTCGTTTTGTTGCATCTCTCGAAGCGGGCGCGGCGGGATGATCCTAGTTGATCTGTCCGGAGTGACCGCATACCGGATGCTTGTTCCGAGGTGGGCGGTCGCACCGACGAGCGGAGGCGGGGCAGGAACGAATGGCGGTCGCGCGAACCGCGTCGGACTCAATGCGCTCTATCTGGCCTTGGATCACGACACCGCCGTCAGAGAGCATCAGCAGCTTTCATCCTTGATGCCACCGGAAACGCTGGTTAGCTACGCACTCACGGCCGCCCCTATCGTTGAATTCACCGGCGGATATGACAGCGGAAAGTGGTCTTCCTTGTGGGAATGAAATGAGCGCCTCCCGCCCTGCGCCGACGCTATAACTACAACAGCGGCGGATTCTCGATTTCGTTTGGG
>NZ_JALQDV010000016.1:0-5759 GCF_023631045.1 Caballeronia sp. AZ7_KS35
TATCCAACGTGATGTGATCGCGCGAGGCGTCTTCACCACTGTGAAGGACTTGGACCGTAAGCTGATGCGCTATATCCACGAGCACAACAAGAATCCGAAGCCGATTAAATGGAAGTACGACGACCCATCGCGCCGAATTCGGCCGGTGCCATTTCAATGATGCAGTGGACTAGTATAACGTGCTTCCTCTTAGCATCGGCCCAAGTTGTGCGTGCAAAGATACCTGTACAAAGTCTGGGAAGCGGGTAGGATGGGACGTGCCGTCCGGACCGAATGCCGCTTTCGGTTCCAGCAGTGCTTCGACGTTTTTACCGAAGTCCGTTATGCATCGGAGGTCGTGCAACCCGATCAATCCGTCAGTACTACCGAAGCTGCTTTGCACACATTCTTACTTTGTCGGCTGAACGGCGCGAGGGCTCACTCATGACAGTCAGTTTCCGCTTATATCGTGGGCTGGAAATCTATCCGCTCGTCTTTCCACGCCAATCGACCTTGTCCGGTCACGGGCACAGCTATGAGGACGGATTCGATGCCGCCGTGCGTATCAAAGAGCCGGAAACGGAAGCCGGTCAGGCGCGCAGTTGCGTGTTAAGGCTGCCCGCCCAAAACGGGTATCGGAGCGCGGGCGATGCGCGGCGCGCCTGCACAGCATATGCAGAGGAAGTGATCGACACTTGCCCAATTAGCCGCGCGTTTTTCGGCGAGCAAACGAACCATCGGGTGCGGGAAGCAGCGACCCGACACGATGCAACGACCGAAGCGCGCCCGCCCTCCAAACAGGTCGATAGAAAAGTTGAAGATCATGCAAACGAGTCCGACGAGCTTTCGCATTGACCCGACGCCCCGAAGGGCAGACGGAGAATACATGGCGCACGCACGCATCAGCGGTAACGCCGCGGACGGCAGCCTGACCGACGTGCTTAATAGCGGTGACCTCGGGGGCTTCGACCTTCGCGCAGATGCCGTCGAATTTGCGACGAAGTGGGCGCAAGAGTGGCTTGCAACACGCTTCGGTTGATGCGTGCGGCCCGCCCGCTGCTCGCGCGCCCGAGATCCGTCCAGGTGGTCAAGAAGCATGGACGAAATCAATAGCTGCGGGCCTGAAGGTTTCGGTACCTAGATATTTGTGTACGCGTGGTGGCGCATGCATGACTATCCGAAGGTTGCTTAGACCGTCCCATGCTGACTCATGTTAGTCTCCGAAGACGAAAGGGAGGCTTTCATGCACCGAACGATCCCATACCGCGGCTTCGAGATTCAGATCGAACTGACTTCTGCTGCTGACGAGAACACCTTTGACGTGACCTTTCAGATAAGAGGCGCGACGAACCTCGAAGTGCTCGGTGCGCGGGGAGGTCGCATCCCGTTGCGCAACGGTCCTTTTACTGAGCGTTGGGCCTATTTGGTAGCCGAAATTGCCGGCCAAGCCGCAATCGACGTGTTACTCGGTCCCGTCGATTGACTGCATGTTTGTTTCCCGACCCACTACACTCACTAATTGTTGGTGTACGTCGCCTAGCCGGAATCCGGCGTACGGTTGGATTGACGATCAGCCGCGTACGCAAACGAACGCGGTCAGCCCCGATTTCTTAAACCGCCAAGAAAGCGTCCTTCCAAGATTGTGCACAGCAGCACAGTAGGCAACTATTTTTTGCCGAGAGCATGAGCCCGGTAGTTGGAGGCATCGCTTGTTGCCTTCTGCCGCAATGCATCTCCGAATACCTGAATCAACAGCACCTGCAATGAGTGAACCACGGAGGATCCGGGATCCATGAAACTTCGCGTCGGATACAAACTGTCGTACGAGTGCTCGCAGCCGACGCCGATGATGCTGATGCTGAACACGCATTTTTCGCAGGCCAAAGATGTCGTCGTGGCCGATCTCCTCGTCACAGATCCGCCGGTGCCGATAAGGCAATATCGCGATTTGTTCGGCAACCTATGCAGTCGAATCGTGGCACCTGTCGGACGTGTGGCATTGAGCACCACAGCGCTGCTGAATGTGTCAGATTCTATGGAGACGCGGCCCATTGAGGGGTGGGCCCATCCGGTTGAGCAGTTGCCCGACGATACGCTGAGTTTTCTATTGGGCAGCCGCTATTGCGAGACCGATCTACTGGTCGAGATTGCGTGGCAAATTTTCGGTCAGTGCACGCCTGGCCGCGACACTGTTCTGGCGGTCTGCGACTTCGTGCACGAACACATCGAATTTGATTACGGCCATGCGCGGCCGACCAAAACTGCGTGGGACGTGTACCGTGAACGCAAAGGCGTCTGTCGCGACTTCGCGCATCTGGGCGTCACCCTATGCCGGGCAATGAATATTCCGGCGCGCTACTGTACGGGCTATATCAGCGATGTCGGCTTGCCGCCCGTTACGGCGCCGATGGATTTTGCGGGATGGTTTGAAGCTTACGTGGGCGGTAGCTGGCAGACGTTCGATCCGCGAAACAACGCGCCGCGTATTGGACGTGTTTTGATGGCATACGGGCGCGATGCCGCCGATGTCGCAATTAGCAACGCATTCGGAGCCGCCGTGCTAACGCACTTCAATGTGCACTGTGACCAGGAATGACCGAGCTTCGCCCTTGCGACGCTGAGCCGGCGCGGTAACGTACGGATAAGGTGCGTCGCGCTGCAATGGCGCAGTTGGAAGCGAACGGTTTATTGCGCGGAGCTGATCGTTGTGGCGCGACGCGCGAGACTGTCCAAAGGATTGAAGTCTCCCGAGCGGCCGCTTTGGAGAAGGGCGAGTGCGCGTTGTGGGTTGGAAATCCGACTCGCTGACTGCACTCTGCTGGCCGGCAGATCTGGGTCGACGAGCGTGCTTAGTATCTCAGTCACGCGATTTGCGCCGCTATACCAAGGGCTATGCGACGCCATGGCCGAATTAGACCTGGACGATCATCTAAGTCAGTTTTTCGATTGGCCCGATAGTCGTTTCTGATACGTCGACGTGGATGACCGAAACAATCTGTTAGCGGCCCTCTCATGCCCGACCTCGCAACTGGCAGCAGTGGGTCGGGGAACGAAACCGCTCGCGCGGTAAGGGGCTACGGCCCGACTTTGCGGGGCTTGAGAAGGGAGCGGCGCGATTCCGTATGTTGATGATCGGGGCAATCCGCCTCGTTCCTCAACGGAGCCGCATCATGATGTCCACACAACCGGGCGTCAGCCCGCTGCGTCAGCGCATGACGGACGACATGCGCATGCGCCAGCTTTCTCCCAAGACTCAAGCGGGCTACTTGCGCATTGTGCGTGAATTCGCCCGATATCTTAAGCGCTCGCCCGACACCGCGACGGTCGAAGCCCTGCGAAACTACCAGTTGTATCTGGTCGATCGCGGAACATCGCCTATCTCTCTCAATGCGGCAATCACCGGCCTGAAGTTCTTCTTCGACATTACGCTTCAGAAGCCGGAATTGATGGCTCGGATGCAGCCGGTGCGCGTGCCGCGCGTACTGCCGGTTATCCTCAGCCCGGACGAGGTCCGGCGACTGATCGCGGCACAGGTAACTTAAAGCATCAGACAGCGTTGTCGCTCGCCTATGGCACCGGGTTGCGGGCCGGCGAAGTGGTCGCGCTCAAAGTGGGCGACGTCGATAGCCAGCGCATGACGCTGCGCGTCGAACAGGGCAAGGGCCGTAAGGATCGCTATGCGATGCTCTCACCGGTGCTGCTAGAGCGCTTGCGGGTCTGGTGGCGCGTGGCCCGCTCGCAGGGCAAGATGCCCGATGGCGGCTGGTTATTTCCGGGACTCGATCCTGTCGACCCGCTGACTCCGCGGCAACTCAATCGCGCGATTCGCGCTGCGGCCGAAGCCGCGCAAATCGACAAGCGCGTATCGATGCATACGCTGCGCCACAGTTTTGCCACGCACCTGCTCGAGCAGAAGGTGGATATCCGCGTGATTCAGGTGCTGCTGGGTCACAAGAAGCTTGAGACCACCGCACTTTACGCCCAGGTCGCCACCGACTTGCTGCAAGAAGTCGTCAGCCCGCTGGAGCGCCTGCGCCTCGAGTAGCGGACACGCGGTCGGATCCGATGCTGGAGGTCGCGGACATCTTCCGCGCCTGCGGGCCCACGTGGCGACGCACAGTAGCATTGAGCCTGGGGCAGTTGAAGGTGATGTCGGCCATCGAACAGTGCCGCAGCGCGGCGCTGGGCGGACATGTGCTGCGCTGTTCAGGCTGCAAGCGAACCGAGATCGCGTATAACTCATGTCGGAATCGCCATTGCCCGAAGTGTCAGGCCAGTGCCGCACGCCGCTGGCTCCAAGCGCGAGAGGCCGATCTGCTGCCCGTGGAGTACTACCACGTCGTCTTCACGCTCCCCGCACCGATCAGTGCGATCGCTTGGTATAACAAGCGCGTCATCTACGGGCTGCTGTTCGATATCGCCGCCGAGACGTTGCGCACTATCGCGGCGGACCCCAAGCACCTAGGCGCCGACATTGGCGCCACGCTCGTGCTGCACACCTGGGGCTCAGCGCTCACGCATCATCCTCATGTGCACGGCATTGTCCCGGGCGGTGGCCTCTCAGACGATGGCGCACGTTGGATCGCCTGTCGGCGCGGCTTCTTCCTGCCCGTGCGCGTGCTCTCGCGCCTGTTTCGCAGGCGCTTCCTGGAGGCGCTCACTGATGCTCATCAGCGCGGACGGCTTCAGTTCTTTGGCGAGTACACGCAGCTCGCGGATCGCGCGGCCTTCGCGAGGTGGCTTGCACCGCTGCGGGCTTCGGAATGGTTCGTGTATGCCAAGCGTCCGTTTGCGGGCCCTGAAGCGGTGCTCGCGTACCTGTCACGCTATACACATCGCGTCGCGATCTCCAACCAGCGTCTACTTGCCTTTGATGAGCGAGGCGTGACCTTCCGCTGGAAGGATTACCGCGAGAAGGGCCGCACCCGCTACAAGGCCATGACGCTGGACGCTGCGGAGTTTATGCGCCGCTTCCTGCTCCACGTGCTGCCAGTCGGGTTCCATCGAATCCGGCATTATGGGTTGCTCTCTAACCCGGTGCGCCGCGCAAATCTAAGAAAGATACGTACGCTGCTCGGCGTGACCCCCGAACTCCGCCCAACACCGCACGACACGGTCATCGTCGATCGACCAACCTTCATCTGTCGGCACTGCGGCGCGCCCATGCTTGTCATTGACATTCTCCCGCGTACCGTACCGATTCGTGCCCCACCATAGGCGGCCCAGCGATGAGCGCTTTGCTTCGATCTCCATCTCAACAGTCGGCTTTGCGTCAACGCCGCCGACGAGCGGACGGTTGTGCTTTGAGCGTCATAGACGGTCCTACAGCCATGATCCGAGCTGACGGTCACATGCGAGGTCGCCTTCATTGCCGCCTTCACGCCGCTCCGGACGCTTGCATCGCCCGCCGCCGGCCCGCAACCCAGATCAGCCACATTGATCAATCGCCATAGCGAAAACGCTGACTGCATCGGACTACTCCGCGGTTTCCTTCCTCGAGGTTTATCCAACGCCTGCCCGCACGCGTTGTCGTTCGATGACGAGCCCGTGGTTGAGGGCAGGCATCGAATAAACCTAAACGGGTAGTGCCGCTCGGCACGACACGGCGCCGCCAGTCCGACTGTTGCATGGCCGGCTTTGGCTTCAGGGCGCCGGCTTGGCTCCCACATCAGACCTCGGTCTCTGACGCCTTAGGGCCCGTCGTTAAGGGTTTGCGGAACTCTGGAAACGTCGGCGTTCTCAATGACGCTTGGCACACCTGCGGAATCATTGACCAGCTG